>NZ_PZPL01000001.1:2901012-3223347 GCF_003044275.1 Rathayibacter caricis DSM 15933
CCATTCGCTTCCACGAAAGGGCACGTCAGTGCAGAACACCACCACCCCCTCCGCCCGCACCGCTCCGCGCCGCGATCTGCGCTGGCGCGTCGTCGACATCGTCGTGGCGAGCGTCGTCGCCGTCGCGAGCGGCATCGTCTTCTGGGCCTGGGGCCTGGCGACGAACGTCCTCGGCCTCGCGTTCGAGTTCCTCCCCGGGCTCGGCGGGATCCTCGGCGGCGGCTGGCTCTTCGCCGGTGTCCTCGGCGGTCTCATCATCCGCAAGCCCGGTGCAGCGCTCTACACCGAGCTGCTCGCCGCGGTCGTCTCCGCGCTCATCGGCACCCAGTGGGGCTACCTGGTCCTGCTCTCCGGGCTCGTGCAGGGTCTGGGTGCCGAGCTGATCCTGGCCCTGTTCCTCTACCGCAGCGGCCGCCCGATCGTCGCTCTGCTCGCCGGAGCGGGGGCCGGGCTCGCGCTCGCGATCAACGATCTGCTCCTCTGGTACGTCGGAGTCGACGGGCTCTTCGCCACGGTCTACATCGTGTCCTCGATCGTCTCCGGCATCCTTCTCGCGGGCCTGCTCCCGTGGCTCGCGGTCCGCGGACTGGCCGCCTCCGGAGCGCTCGACCGCTTCGCCTCGGGACGCGAGGGCCGGGTGATCGACGGAGCGGCCGCGGGCGCCCGATGAGCGGCGCGGCGGTCTCCGCCCGCGGATGGAGTTGGCGGCACGCCGGGCGCTCCCGTTCCGCGGTCACCGGGCTCGATCTCGAGATCGCAGCCGGGGAGCGGGTGCTCCTGCTCGGACCCTCGGGCGCGGGCAAGAGCACCCTCCTGCACGCTCTCGCCGGAGTCCTCGGCGGCGAGGAGGACGGCGCGTCGACCGGCGCGCTCGTCCTGGACGGGGACGCACCGGTCCGTCGTCGCGGAGTCGCGGGCCTCGTGCTCCAGGATCCGGACACGCAGGCGGTGCTCGCCCGCGTGGGCGACGACGTGGGCTTCGCCTGCGAGAACCTCGGTGTCCCGGCGGGCGAGATCCCGGAGCGGGTGCGGCAGGCGCTCGACGACGTCGGGCTGGATGTCGCGCTGGACCGTTCCACCTCGGCGCTCTCGGGTGGTCAGAAGCAGAGGCTCGCCCTGGCGGGTGTGCTGGCGATGCGCCCCCGACTCCTGCTGCTGGACGAGCCGACCGCGAATCTCGACCCCGACGGGGTCCGCGAGGTGCGCGACGCGGTCCAGCGCAGCACGGCGCGCAGCGGGGCGACCCTCGTCGTCGTCGAGCACCGGGTCGACGTGTGGGTCGATCTCGTCGATCGGATCGTCGTGCTCGGCTCGGACGGCGCGGTGATCGCCGACGGCGCTCCGTCGACCGTGCTCGTGGAGGCCCGCGCGGTCCTCGAGGCCGCCGGCGTGTGGCTGCCGGGGGAGCGCCCCGCGCGGCGCCCGGGACCGGACGGCGCCGCCCCTCCGGCGCTGCGCACCGTGGATCTGGCCATCGCGCGACCGCTCTTCGGAGTCCGCCACCCGCCCCGCGTCTCGGAGGGACTGGACGTCAAGATCGGACAGGGCCGGGTCACCGCCGTCCTCGGGCCCAACGGAGCGGGCAAGTCGACCCTCGCGCTGACCCTGGCCGGGCTCCTGGATCCGGCGGCGGGACAGGTCATCGCGTCGGACGAGGTCCGGGCCGGGGCGTCCCCGCATCCGCACCGCTGGCGCTCGAGGGAGCTCGCGGATCGGGTCGCGATGGTCTTCCAGGAGCCGGAGCACCAGTTCCTCACGGCGCGAGTGCGGCAGGAGCTGCACCTCGGCGCCCGCGACGAGGCGGAGCGCTCGCGCGCCGACGCGATGCTCGAGCGGCTCGGGCTGTCCTCGCTCGCCCACGCCAATCCGTTCACGCTGTCGGGCGGGGAGAAGCGGCGCCTCGCCGTCGCCTCCGCTCTGGTGCGCCGGCCGTCGGTCGTCGTGCTCGACGAGCCGACCTTCGGCCAGGACCGCCGCACCTGGGACGTGGTCGTGGACCTGCTGGCCGAGCTGCGTGCGGACGGGCGCGCGATCCTCACCGTCACGCACGACGAGCACCTCGTCGACGCGCTCGCCGATGCCGTCCTGCCGCTGGGCGCGGCTCAGGAGGTGCGGCGATGACCCTCCTCGACGCCCTGCCCGCCCGCGGAAGGATCGCCCGGGCGAACCCCGTGGCGAAGCTGCTCGCGAGCCTCCTGATCGCGATCGTCCTGGTCCTCACCCTCGACGCGGTCTCGGCGGCGACCGCGCTCGCCCTCGAACTGCTCGTGCTGCCGTTCGCGGGGCTGAGGCTCGGCGACCTGCTCCGCCGCACGGCTCCCGTGCTGATCGCCGCTCCGCTGGCCGGGATGACCACCGTCCTCTACGGACGCGACAGCGGGGCGGTGCTCGCCGAGTTCCTCTTCGTCAGCGTCACCGACGGCTCGGTCGCGCTGGGAGGTGCGATCACCCTCCGCGTGCTGGCCATCGGCCTCCCGAGCGTCGTGCTGATCGCGACGACCGATCCGACGGACCTCGCCGACGGACTCGCGCAGATCCTGCGCCTGCCGTCGAGGTTCGTCCTGGGCGGTCTCGCCGGCATGCGTCTCGTGGGCCTGCTCGTCGACGACTGGCGGACGCTGTCCATGGCGCGGCGTGCCCGCGGCGTGGCCGACGGCCGCGGCCCGGTCCAGGCTCTCCGCAGCCTCGCGGGTCGCACGTTCTCCCTGCTGGTGCTCGCCATCCGGCGGGGGAGCCGACTCGCGACCGCGATGGAGGCGAAGGGGTTCGGAGCGGACACGCCGCGGACCTGGGCGCGGGTGTCCCGCTTCGGCGGCGGTGACACCCTCCTCGTGCTCGGCGGAGCCGCGATCGCGGGCATCGCCGTCGGCGCCGCCGTGCTCGCCGGCACCTGGAGCTTCGTGCTGCGTGGCTGAGCCCCTGACTCCCCGCGTCGCTCGCGCGCTGGCCCGCCGGATCGTCGATCGACGCGCCCGCACCGTGCTCGTCGACGGTCCGAGCGGATCGGGCAAGTCGACCTTCGCGGTGGACCTGCTCGCCCGGGTCCGCGCGGCCGCCGGCGCACCCGAGGCCGCACTCGTGCGGATGGACGATCTGTATCCGGGCTGGTCGGGCCTGGACCGGGCGGCCACGGAGGTCACCCGGGATCTCGTGCGCCCGCACGCCCTGCACGGGGCCGGCCGCTGGCGGCCCTGGAACTGGGCGAGCGGGACGTCGGCTGGTCCGGTCGTGGTGCGCTGCCCATTGCTCGTCGTGGAGGGCTGCGGTGCCGCGACAGCCGCGAGCCGAGCGGTGGCGGATCTCACGATCTGGATCGAGACGGGCGACGTCGAGAGGCGCCGGCGCGCACTTGCTCGGGACGGAGCGCTCTTCGAGTCGCACTGGGACGAGTGGGACGAGCAGTTCCGGCGCTACCGGCTGCGCGAGCGGCCCCGCGAGGGCGCGGACGTCGTGCTCGACACCGGCGCCTGACGGCGGATCAGGCCCAGCCGAGCTCGTGCAGCCGGTCGTCGTCGATCCCGTAGAAGTGCGCGATCTCGTGCACGAGGGTCACGTGGATCTCGTCCCGCAGCTCATCGAGCGTCTCGCAGGCGGCGAGGTGGGGCTCGCGGAACACCACGATGCGGTCGGGCATCTCGCCGAAGCCGTACCGCTCGCGCTCGGTCAGCGCCACTCCGTCGTAGACGCCGAGGAGATCGAGGGAGCCGTCCTCGGGACGGTCCTCGACCACGAACACCACGTTGTCGAGGCCGTCGACCATGTCGTCCGGGAGCTCATCGAGCTCGGCGACCACGAGTCGTCCGAACGCCGCTTCGTCCAGTTCGAGCACCGTCGCCTCCGGTATGGGAAAGGGCCCGGAGTCGTGACGACTCCGGGCCCTCCTGGGGTGAGTAACGGGGCTCGAACCCGCGACCTCCTAGACCACAACCAGGCGCTCTGCCAACTGAGCTATACCCACCAGGACGGTGTTCCGAGAGGGTGACCCTCCCGAAGCAACTGTACGAGACTACTACATCCGCGAGGCGAACTCGTCCACGACGGCGGCCGACACGGCCTGGACATCGGCGGTCGACGGACCCGGCTCGGCGACGAACGCGGCCCGGCGGTAGTACCGGAGCTCGCGGATGCTCTCGAGGATGTCGGCGAGGGCCCGGTGCCCGCCGTGCTTGGCGGGGGCGTTGAAATAGATGCGCGGGTACCAGCGCCGCGCGAGCTCCTTGATGGAGGAGACGTCGACGTTGCGGTAGTGCAGGTGCCCGTCGAGGCGGGGCATGAACTTGGCGAGGAAGGCGCGGTCGGTGCCGATCGTGTTGCCGGCGAGGGGAGCGTGCTGCTCGCTCGGCACGTGCTTCAGCACGTACTCGAGGACCTGGTACTCGGCCTCGGCGACGCTGACTCCGGAGGGGATCTCCTCGAGCAGCCCCGAGGTCTCGTGCATCGTGCGGACGAAGTCGCCCATGTGCTCGAGCGCCGACGCGTCGGGCTTGATGACGATCGAGAGGCCCTCGTCGAGGGGCTCGAGATCGAAGTCCGTGACCACGACGGCGATCTCGACGAGCTCGTCGACCGAGAGGTCGAGTCCCGTCATCTCGCAGTCGATCCAGACAAGACGGTCGGGGGCGCTACTCATGCGGGGCAGTCTATCCGCGGCCACCGACGCGCCGCGGGGGGCTCGGCCGGGCCTCGTACACTCGTTCTCCGTGATGACCCTCGTCTGCTGGATGCTGATCGCCAACGCCGTCTGGAACGCGGTGGTCTGGCCGCCCTTCCTCCGTCGCGTGCGGAAGGACCCCCGAGCCCGCGATGCGGACGGGCGCGCGACGACCTTCCTCCGGGTGCACTCGATCCTGATCGGGATCTCGCTGCTCCTGGCGGCCGTCTCGCTCGTCGTCGGCGTGGTCGGGCTCGTCCAGGGCTGACCGCCCGGGTCGGTCCCGCGTCGCTCCCGACCCGCCGACGCTGTCCCGGTACTCTGGACGACGGACGCCCCCGTAGCTCAGCGGATAGAGCAGGAGCCTTCTAATCTCTTGGTCGCAGGTTCGATTCCTGCCGGGGGCACGTCGACGCCGGTATCGCCGTTGTGCAGGCGATCGGTCTTCGTCGCGCAGCGCCTCCTCACCGAGGACGAGGGCTGACGGTCCGCATCCGGCAGCCGCGCTTCGGGGTGAAGTGCAGAGCCGTGCTTCCTTTTCCGCCGATTTCCAACCCTGAATGGGTGGCAAAGTCGGCTTTTCTCGCCTAACACACTGCTCTTTTCCGGGCAACACCGGCGTGTTTTCGAGTTTTGAGCACTGTGCTCGCCTTTGGGCACCTAGTCTGGGGGTGTCCGGAATTACAACGACGTAACGAACGGAGGTACGACCATGCTGCTCCTCGCTCTTCTCGCTGGAATCGCGGTTGCGTGGACGATCATCGCGGCGCCCCTCGCCGTACTGGTCGGCCGGGTTGCGCGTGCACGTGACGCGCACATCTGAGACGTGTGATCTACACCACAGAGAAGGCCCCGACCGCATCAGCGGTCGGGGCCTTCTCGACATGAGGGGCTCGGCTCACTCGACGGGGCGGACGGCGTGCGCCGTGCGGGCGTCGTCGGAGTGCTCGCCCTCGACCTCGGTCTGCGGCGCGGAAGTCGTCGTCTGCTCGTGCTCGACGGGCGGGAGCTCTTCGACCGGGCGCTCGCGCGAGGGCACGTCGAGGCGGTCGACGTCGTCCAGAAGCTGGCGCGTTTCGTCGTGTCCATCGTTCTCGGAGGCGGCCGGCAGGACGATCGTCGGCGTCGAGGACGGACGCTGGTAGTCGGTCGCTCCCTCCGAGGCGCCGACCACGACGGGAGCGGGGGTCGCCGCGCGCTCGGGCTCCGGCGTCGGGCGGGCGGACTGCCCTTCGGGCTGGACGGCCTTCGTCTCGGGACGCGAGGTCTCGGAGAAGCGCCAGCGCTCGAGGTCGGCGAGGAACGCCTTGCGGGCACGCCCGGGCTTGTCGCGCCAGAGCACGAGGCGGTCGCGGAACTCGCCCACGCTCGCCTGGGTCTGATAGCCGCCGGTCGCCGAGGAGTGCTTCAGATCGGCGAGCTCGTGCGCGGCCCAGTTCGCCGCGACCCCGGAGCCCTTGACGGGCAGGAGGCGCAGGTGCGTCTCGGCCTGAGCGGACGCGCGGTCGCTCAGGATGCGCTCGGTCTGGCTGAGCACGTTCCACGCGGAGGCATCGACGGCGGCGTCGATCAGGGTCGCGATCACGGCGTTCTTGCGCTCGTGATCCTGCTGCCGGATCAGCCGCGCGATGGCGGAGCGGAACACGGCGGCCGTGATGACCACTCCGATCACCACCGAGAGCAGGACGATCACCGCCAGGAACACCGCCCGGTAGCCGTCCGCCGTCTGGATCCATTGCACGAAATCGCTCCACCACTGCATGTGCCGAACGTTAGCCCGGGCGCGCGGCGACAGGCGATCGGCACGCCGACCACCGGACGATCGGTGCCGTCAGGCGACGCGGAAGACCTCGATCGCGTCGTCGACGCTCCAGAACTCGCCGAGCTGCGCACCTGCGGGCATCCCGGCGCGCAGGAGGCGGGCCCGGTACTTCTCGCCCTGCGGGTAGTCGACCAGCTCGATGTGGCCGACGATCGCGCCGGACGCGGTGCTCACGCGCCAGAGCCGCCCGTTCACCCGGGTCAATCGCGGGGGAGTGCGTGTCGCGTGCAGAGTGGACAGGGACATCGGTTCCTCCTGCTCGGATCGGGGAGCACCCACCGGCCAGGGTGCTCTCGCAGACTACGAGCGACCACCGACATCCCCGTCGGTCCCGCGGACTCAGCGCAGAGCGGTCCCGTGCACGGCGAACTCCTCGATCGCCGCCGTCTCCGACTCCGTCAGCGGACCGGCGTCGAGCGCCGCGACGTTCTGCTCGAGCTGGGCGACACTCGAGGCGCCGATGACCGCGCTCGTGACGGTGGGGACGCGCAGGACCCAGCTCAGCGCGAGCTGCGCGAGGGTCTGGCCGCGTCCCTCCGCGATCGCGTTCAGTCCGCGCGCCCGGGCGAGGTAGTCCTCGTCGATCCGGTCGGAGGAGAGGAAGCGCGAGGTCGCGGCGCGCGATCCGTCCGGGACGGTCCCGTCGAGGTAGCGGTCGGTCAGCAGCCCCTGGGCGAGCGGCGAGAACACGATGCAGCCCGTCCCCAGCTCGTCGAGGACCGGGAAGAGGCCGTCCTCGATGTGGCGGTCGAACATCGAGTACCGCGGCTGGTGGATGAGCAGCGGCACTCCGGCGGACGCGAGGGCGGCCTGGGCGGCGCGGGTCTGCTCGGGGTCGTAGTTCGAGACTCCGACGTAGAGCGCCTTGCCCTGCTGGACCGCGGAGGCGAGCGCTCCCATCGTCTCCTCGATCGGCGTCTCTGGGTCCGGCCGGTGCGAGTAGAAGATGTCGACGTAGTCGACTCCGAGGCGCTCGAGGCTCTGGTCGAGGGAGGAGAGGAGGTACTTGCGGGACCCTCCGTCGCCGTACGGTCCCGGCCACATGTCGTACCCGGCCTTGGAGGAGATCACGATCTCGTCGCGGTAGGGACGGAAGTCCTCGGCGAAGATCCGGCCGAACGCCGTCTCGGCCGCGCCGTAGGGCGGTCCGTAGTTGTTCGCGAGGTCGAAGTGGGTGATCCCCAGGTCGAACGCGCGGCGCAGGATCGCGCGCTGCGTGTCGAGGGGGCGGTCGGAGCCGAAGTTGTGCCAGAGGCCGAGAGAGAGCGCGGGAAGCTTCAGCCCGCTCCGTCCCACTCGTCGGTAGTCCATGCGGTCGTAGCGGTCGGGGGCTGCGTCGTAGCTCACTCCTGGACTCTATGCCAGCCGCCCCCGGGCGCGGAATGCCGCGGGCCCGGAGGGTGTTGACTCAGACGACGCGCCCGGCACTCCGGATGCGTCGCCGCGACAGGAAGTGAGTCACACGCACATGCGCACATTCGTACTCGCCGGGGGATGCTTCTGGTGCCTCGACGCCGTCTACCGCGTCCTCGACGGCGTGAGCGACGTCGTCTCCGGCTACACCGGCGGATCCACCGTCGATCCCGACTACGAGGACGTCTGCACAGGACGCACCGGCCACGCCGAGGCCGTCGCCGTGACGTTCGATCCCGACGTCATCCCGGAGCAGGTGATCCTCGACGTCTTCTTCACCCTCCACGACCCCCGTCAGCTCAACCGCCAGGGCAATGACGTCGGAACGCAGTACCGCTCGGCGATGTACTACTCCACCGACGAGGAGAAGGAGCTGTTCGAGGCGGCTCGCGACCGCGCCTCGGAGTGGTGGGACGGCTCGATCGTCACCGAGATCTCGCCCCTCGGCGTCTACTACCCGGCCGAGGACTACCACCAGGACTTCTTCGCGAAGAACCCGGGTCAGGGCTACTGCCTCGCTGTGGCACTTCCCAAGGTGAACAAGATCCGCAAGTCGTACTCGAAGTACATCACCGCGTCGTAGTCGTCCTCCCCAGGCGTCGATGACGCCGGTCGTCCCCAGAAGGGCCCGTCTCCACTCCGGAGGCGGGCCCTTCGTCACGACACTGTTCTCACGGCACCCGGGTGGTACCAGCCCCCTCCGCCCGGGTGCCGCTCCGGTCGCGACCGCGACCATCGACGAGAGGACACGACCATGACCGACACCCTCACCCTCATCGGCGTCATCGGCACCGATCCGCGGAGCATCGACACCGCGAACGGCAGCACGATGGCCAGCTTCCGACTGGCCTCGGCGCAGCGCCGCTACGACCGCACCGAGCAGCGCTGGGTCGACGGATCCACGAACTGGTACACCGTGAACGCCTTCAACGGACTGGCCGGCAACGCCCTCGCCTCCCTCGCCCGCGGCGACCGGGTCATCGTCACGGGGCGGCTCGCCGTGCGCTCGTGGGAGAGCGGCGGCAAGTCCGGCACCGACGTCGCACTGACGGCCGAGGGGATCGGCCACGATCTCGCGTGGGGGACCACCCGCTACACCAAGACCGTCGGGCGAGCGGCGCCCGTGGCGGCCCCCACCGCGCCCGAGGCCTGGAGCGAGGAGCCACCCAAGGCCGTCGACGGAGCGGCCACGGGGGACTGGGGCGCGGTGACGACGCCGCTCGAGCCGTCGTTAGAATCGGTCGACACCCCGTTCTGACGAGGGTGTCCGGCGCGAGATCCGCGGCCGCCGGAAGGAGTCGAGTGAGCACACGGACCCCGGTCGACGAGCGCCTGCGCCGTGTCGCCGCCCTGCTCGCCGGTCCCGTCCTCGCCGTCGGGATGCTCGCCGGCTGCACCGCTCCCGCCGCTCCCGAGACCACCGCGTCGTCTCCCGTCGCGGAGGCGACCGCCGGTGCTCCGGCAGAGCCGGCACCGGTCGCCCTCGTCCCGGGCGGCTCCGCAGAGGAGAACCTGCCCTTCTTCGAGCAGGTGATCAGCGGAGTGGTCACCGCGGACGCCGAGGCACCCGGACTCAGCGTCGTCGACGCCCTGGTCGCGGCCGGCTTCTCGAAGGAGTCGATGCAGCTGACTGCCGACGAGACCTCGATCGGGCTGGACGCCGACACGGTGCTCGTCTCGGTGAAGCTCGGTGGCTCCTGCCTGCTCGGCCAGTACGGGCCCAAGAGCGACGGCGTCCACGCGGTGGTCGCCGCGCCGATCGCGACCGGCGCCTGCCTGGTCGGCCGGACCGTCCCGCTCGAAGGCTGATCCCGTGTCCCCCAGCCGGTAGCCTCGACACGGCCCCCGGCCTCCGATCCGTCTGCGCGAACCGCGCCGCGACCGACGGAGGCCGTCATCCGGCCGCGGTCTCCCGGGTAGGCCCATTCAGCATGAAAGCTCCGACCGGCGGCGTTGATGAGGCGCCCGATGCGAATTGGGCTTGACTCGCGGCGAAGAAGTAAGGCCTGAACGAGATGCCGCGGCTCCGTCTCGTCTACATCCGGCCAACCTAATTGTGCAACTTGAGACTACACCACGATAGCGGAATTGGTTCTAGCGGGGCGGCCCTGCGCGGCCTTCAATGCTCCTTTGTCGCGACTCACCATGTGCAAAGCGCGATCCCGCAGGTGAGTAGGTCACCGCGGACATTTATGTCCGGACTCGCGTCCGAGCTGCGTCCGCGAGGGCGTTGCGTCAGTCCCATAAACGCGGAATTGCTGCGGGCGAGGGGCTGACGTCCACGGTCAGCAGGCGGCGTGGGGAGCGACTCGAATGTGGTAAATGAACCAATGGCGCTTCAAGGCGAAACGCCGCTGGTCTAGGCTCGTCTTGTCAATCTATTGTTTTGGTTGCAACAGGGACGCCGTGGGTCACACCTTCAGCAGCTACCGTGCGGTAACTCTCGGATTTTTTATACGAGGGTTGTCGCGGATCCGTCCCGGTCGATAGCGACGGTAGTAACAAATCGTGGTTTATGCGATGCAGGGGAAAGCCTGCCGCGAAGCGCGGCTAGTCTCTTTCTCCGCTTTCATGCTTCTGCATGGGAAGCGCCAGCGTCAGTCGCATCGCTCGGCTCCTGTTGGCATTCCAGATAACCAATATCGCAGGTAATCGTGCTTACCACGTCCTACCCGTCCAGGACTCGCGGCCTAGCTCGCTGGCTGGTTGGAACCATAACCTGACTCGATGACGCTGCGCCATTGAGAGCAAATCCGCAGGCCTCGTCCACTGAGACCCAGAGGGCCAACCGGGCGAGCAACACGGTGCGGCGCGCCCGACCGAGCAGGAATGCTGGCGAGAACGAGTTCCGGGCTTGAAACCGTTCGATTATCTTTAAAAGCGCCTGGGCTGCCTGTCGTTCGGCTACGATTGAGAAACTCGAGTGTCGCTTGTTTGTCGCGACTGTAATCAGCCCTCTAGAAAGATTTGCCTTTTGAATGAATCATCTGGAACAGATCGCCCTCCGATTCCCGCAAACATAAAGCGAGCGGTAAGAAAGCGTTGCGGCTTTGGCTGCGTGCTGTGCGGAATTCCTCTCATCGAGTACCACCACATGGATCCGTGGGCGGAGGTGAAAGTTCACGAAGAGGAAAACCTGACGCTACTTTGCCCGCTTCATCACAGCGAGGCTACTAAAGGTCTTCTAACCGCAGCGAAAATCGTCAGGGCTAATGCAAATCCAGTTAATATGCGTCTCGGTGTGAGTGCGGGCTACTCCCTTCACTACGAAGGTGAATCGGCGGAGGTTGTTCTTTCGACAAACAACTTCTCTGCGGCGCCAAGGCAAGATATTGAGGTGATTCGCATCTTCGGTCGTCCACTTCTTTCCTTCACGTTCGATGAAGGTGACTACTTCTTGAATGTCGATCTAATGAGGGAAGACGGCTCTCTAGCGGTCCGCATTGTTGCAAATGAACTTGTATATGCAACGGATGCCTGGGATGTTACTTTCACGGGAAAAGTCCTGCGCATTCGGGATGGACATCGCCGAGTCTACCTCGACGTAGAATTTGATACTCCAAGTACTGTGCGCGTCAAGAAAGCTACGTTTTGGCATGATCACCACTATGTGCGCGTGATGGACGACCGCGTCCAATATCAAAGCATGCGCATACCTGAAGGTAGCGGATCCTCACTAATGCACGGATCTGCATATGGAGTATCAGTTGGTATCAATATCTACGACGAAAGGGTGGAGGTTCCACCGCCTGGCCTTGTGGGCTTACGTTCTTACCCGTCTCGAGAGGGTGAGGTATTCCCGAAATCAGTAGGAGCCTCAGTGCAACCGTTGAACACGACAGGGCCGAGGCCGGTACGTACAGTGTCTAATGCCTTCGGTGATGGGCGGTGGTATCGGTATGGCGAGTCGGCACCACATTGATTGCACCAGAATAGAGAGCCGGTCGTCAGGCTGATAGATCACTGCGATCTAGGGAGAGGGTTCGACTTCCTCGAACTCGACGCAAGAGATGCGGAGCGCGTCTTCTTCGATAAGCACCGGGATGCGTTCCGAAATGTTGCGCTCGTCCCATAGTAAGCGACCGGTCTCGCAAAGAGGAGTGCTGTGGGACATGTTGCAAGGAAAATCCTTTTGGGATGGCGTGGCTGTCAGCGTTGCCTGCGCGGGTACCTGTGGCGAGAGGCGGACTGCGAGCGTGTTGGTCTCGTAGTCATGAGGATCGGGAAGCGGGCTTGCCCGCTTCCGACTGCCGGACTTCCGGGTATCCTCGAGGTAGCGGACGACCTGCGAGCTCGTGCACTCCGCGTGGGCGCACGGGTCGGCGTTCTACCCCTGCATCGACGTCTCGAGCGAGCTGTGAAACGCGAATCGGACACTGACGGCGGCAAGGGGCCTCATGGACATGCGAAAATTTTAGGATTAGCTGTGGCTGAATACATTTACTCGATGGTGCGCGCCCGCAAGGCGGTCGGCGACAAGCTGATCCTGGACGACGTCACCATGTCGTTCCTGCCCGGCGCCAAGATCGGCGTGGTCGGCCCGAACGGCGCCGGCAAGTCGACGATCCTGAAGATCATGGCCGGGCTCGACACCCCGAGCAACGGCGAGGCGCGGCTGAGCCCGGGCTACTCCGTCGGGATCCTGATGCAGGAGCCCGAGCTCGACGAGACCAAGACCGTGCTCGAGAACGTCCAGGAGGGCGTGGGCGAGATCAAGGGCAAGATCGACCGTTTCAACGAGATCTCCCTCGCGATGGCCGACCCCGACGCCGACTTCGACTCGCTGCTCGCCGAGATGGGCACCCTGCAGGAGGCCATCGACGCCGCCGACGCATGGGATCTCGACTCCCAGCTCGAGCAGGCGATGGACGCTCTCCGGACGCCCCCGGGCGACTCCCTCGTGACGAACCTTTCGGGCGGTGAGAAGCGCCGCGTGGCGCTGACCAAGCTCCTCCTGCAGAAGCCCGACCTGCTCCTGCTCGACGAGCCCACCAACCACCTGGACGCCGAGAGCGTGCTCTGGCTCGAGCAGTTCCTCTCGAAGTACCCCGGCGCCGTCCTCGCCGTCACCCACGACCGGTACTTCCTCGACAACGTCGCGGAGTGGATCGCCGAGGTCGACCGCGGACACCTCTACCCCTACGAGGGCAACTACTCGACCTACCTCGAGAAGAAGCGCGCGCGGCTGGAGGTCCAGGGCAAGAAGGACGCCAAGCTCGCCAAGCGCCTGACCACCGAGCTCGAGTGGGTGCGCAGCAACGCGAAGGGCCGCCAGGCCAAGTCGAAGGCCCGCCTCGCCCGCTACGAGGAGATGGCCGCCGAGGCCGAGAAGACGCGCGTGCTCGACTTCGAGGAGATCGTGATCCCCGTGGGCCCGCGCCTCGGAGCCCAGGTCATCGATGCGAAGAAGCTGCACAAGTCGTTCGGCGAGCGCGTGCTCATCGAGGACCTCAGCTTCACGCTCCCGCGCAACGGCATCGTCGGCGTCATCGGCCCGAACGGCGTCGGCAAGACCACGCTGTTCAAGACGATCGTCGGCTTCGAGCCGCTCGACGGCGGCGACCTCAAGATCGGCGAGACCGTCGACATCTCCTACGTCGACCAGAGCCGCGGCGGTATCGACCCGAACAAGAACCTCTGGGAGGTCGTCTCGGACGGGCACGACTACATCCAGGTCGGGAAGACCGAGATCCCGTCGCGCGCCTACGTCTCGCAGTTCGGCTTCAAGGGCCCGGACCAGCAGAAGAAGGCGGGTGTGCTCTCCGGTGGAGAGCGCAACCGCCTCAACCTCGCGCTGACGCTCAAGCAGGGCGGCAACCTGCTGCTGCTCGACGAGCCCACCAACGACCTGGACGTCGAGACCCTCGGGAGCCTCGAGAACGCGCTGCTCGAGTTCCCCGGCTGCGCCGTCGTGATCACCCACGACCGGTGGTTCCTCGACCGGATCGCGACGCACATCCTGTCGTACGAGGGCACCGAGGAGGACCCGGCGAACTGGTACTGGTTCGAGGGCAACTTCGAGGCGTACGAGGAGAACAAGATCGAGCGCCTCGGTCCCGACGCGGCGAAGCCGCACCGCTCCGCCTACCGCAAGCTGACGCGCGACTGATGCGCCTGCACGTCGCCATCCCGCTGCGCTGGTCGGACTTCGACGCCTACGCGCACGTCAACAACGCCGAGATGCTGCGTCTGCTCGAGGAGGCGCGGATCCAGGCGTTCTGGCGGCCGGACTCCCCGAGCGCGGCGGGCATGGCGACGGCGGTTCTGGACGCCCGACCGGGCGCCCGCACGATCAGCCTGATCGCGCGGCAGGAGATCGAGTACCTCGCTCCCATCCCGTACATGCGGGCGCCGATCGACATCGAGATGTGGATCGGGCGGATCGGCGGCGCCAGCCTCGAGATCTGCTACGAGCTGTACTCGCCCGCCGGCGTCGAGCCGCGCATCCTGTACACGAAGGCGGCGACCACGCTCGTCATGGTGACCGCCGCCACGGGCCGTCCCGAGCGGATCCCCGACGAGCTCCGCGAGGTGTGGGCTCCGTACGTCGACGAACCGGTGCGCTTCGCGAAGCGAGGCTGACGGTGCGCGTCTCGCTCAGTGCAGCGGGACGCGCACCATGCCCTCCTGCGCGACGCTGGCGACCAGCAGTCCGTTGCGCGCGTAGATGCGACCGAGCGAGAGTCCGCGGCCGCCCGAGGCGCTCGGCGCCTCCTGGACGTACAGCAGCCACTCGTCGACGCGCGCCGGGCGGTGCCACCACATCGCGTGGTCGAGGCTGGCGATCCGGAGCCCGGGCGTCGTCCACGCGGCACCGTGCCGGCGCAGCGTCGACTCCAGGATCGTGTAGTCGCTCGCGTACGCGAGAGCTGCGCGGTGCAGCATCGGATCGTCGGGCAGGGTGCCGAGGGAGCGCATCCAGACGCTCTGATGCGCCCGGCGGTCGGGATCGGCACGGAGGTAGACCGGCTGCTCCACGTGCCGCACGTCGAACGGCCGCTGCGTCGCCCAGAAGCTGCCGACCGGGTGGTCGACACCGGCGAGGATCTCGGCGGTGCTGGGCAGCGACTCCGGATCGGGCACGCCCTCCGGCATCGGAGTCTGGTGGTCCAGGCCCTCGTCCTCCGTCTGGAACGACGCGATCATCGACAGGATCGGCGCGCCGTTCTGGTACGCCTGGGTGCGCCGGGTGCAGAACGACCGGCCGTCGTGGATCCGGTCGACCGAGAACGTGATCGGCAGCTCCACATCGCCCGGGCGGAGGAAGTAGCCGTGCATCGAGTGCACGCTGCGGCCCTCGACCGTGCGGCCCGCCGCGATCAGCGACTGCGCGAGCACCTGGCCGCCGAACACGCGACCTTCCGGCATCCACTGCGACGGCCCCGTGAAGATGTCCTCGCTGGTCCGCGCCCCCGTGTCGGTCAGATCGAGCGCGGTGAGGAACGAGGACAGGGGATCGGACACGGTACCTCCGGGATGTCGGCCGATCGGTCGAGCGGCTCGGGGTAAGTTTATCGATGCGATGAATGCGTCCTTCTCCCTCGCGGATCCGCCCAGCCTCTCGGATCTGCGGGTCTTCCTCGGCCGGTCCGCCCGCGTCGACGACGGCGCGGTCCGACTGGTCGCCGACGACCACGTCCTGGCCACCTACACCGCGATCCTTCAGCCGCGCGGGATCCTCGACCGCTCCGCGACCGTGCTCGGCCTCCGTGTCTTCGCGCTCGATCAGCCGGCCGCGTTCGACCGGGTGATCCCGATCCGCGCGCTCAACGACCGCCTGGCCCGCCTGCAGTGGGAGCCGGGAGGAGCCGACGGCAAGCCGGTCGTTCTCCCCGACGGCGACGACGCCACGGCCGGCGCCTGGGCGGGCATCGCGCCTCCGCGCGGCGGCTGGGCCCGACGCGAGCCGGTGGACCCCGCCTTCCTCGAGAAGGTCGCCCGCGACGGGATCGACGAGATCGCGGCGGCCGTCGGCTCGGCGACCGGGGAGCAGATCGTCGGACGGGTGCGCTCCTCCGTCTGGGGCCGGCCCCTCGACGGTCTCGAGGACGTGCCCGCCGGAGCCGCCTTCGCCCTCTTCGCGCTAGGCTTCCTCGGAGCGGACGACCCGGTCGCCCTCCTCGAGAGCGGTCCGTGGCGCCGCCTCACGTCGAGACGGGGACACGTCCTCGTCCGCACCCCCGCCTGACTACTCCTCGAAAGTGTTGACCATGGCGTGCGCGGCGCGCTCGAGGTAGTCCCAGAGCAGCGCGTCGTCCGCGGGTGCCAGCTCGAGCTCGTCGACGGCGACGCGCATGTGCTGCAGCCAGTGATCGCGGGCCGCGGGATTCACGCGGAACGGCTGGTGGCGCATCCGCAGCCGCGGGTGCCCGCGCTCCTGGCTGTAGGTGCCCGGGCCGCCCCAGTACTGCTCGAGGAAGCCCGTCAGCCGCTGGATCGCACCCTCGAGATCGTCCTCGGGGTACATCGGCCAGAGCACTTCGTCCTCGCGCACGCCCTCGTAGAAGCGCCGCACGAGCCGTTCGAACGTCGGGCGGCCGCCGATGTGCTCCCAGAAGCTCCGGAGCGGCGGGGTGCCGCCGATCTGCAGTCCGCTCACGAGCGGGGTCCTTCCGTCGGGGGAGTCGGGTCGCCGTCGCGGGGACGGGAGCGGAGCCCGGGGGAGCCGCACGGGCTTCCCGTGCTCGGTGGTGACTGTCGGGGACGGCGTGGTGCGCGGCGGCTTCGCTCCTCCGACGCTGGTCGCCCCCTCGAACCCGCTCAGCACGACCGCGTTGAGCGAGGGCAGCTTGACGTCGAGCGCATCGAGGGCCCGCTTCAGACGCAGACGGAGCTCGCGGGCGACGTCGTCCTTGGCGGTCGTGCGGGTCTTGATCACCAGGCGCACGACGAGCGCGTCGTCGGCGATCGACTCCAGGCCCCACAGCTCGGGCTTGTCGATGATGCGGGCCCGCCAGCGGCTGCTGCCGGCCAGCTCGGTCGCGGTGGCGAGGACTGTGCTCTGCACCTGCTCGAGGTCGGTCTCGTAGGGCACCGCGAGGTCGATGATGACCCGCGACCAGCCCTGCGACATGTTGCCGACCCGCGTGATCTCTCCGTTGCGGACGAACCACAGCGTGCCGTTGACGTCGCGGATCTGGGTGATGCGGACGCCGACCGCTTCGACGACCCCCGTCGCCTGCCCGGTGTCGACGACGTCGCCGACGCCCAGCTGGTCCTCCGCGACCATGAACAGGCCGTTCAGCACGTCCTTGACGATGTTCTGGGCGCCGAAACCGAGGCCGGCGCCGAGTGCCGCGGTCAGCAGGGCGAAGGAGCCGATCAAGGTGCTGTCGATCGTGTTGACGATCATCACGAGCGCGATGACCACGATCAGGATCGAGCTGATGTTGTTCAGGATCGACCCGAGGGTGCGGGTGCGCTGGACCACGCGGACGGCGGCGAGCGGTGAGGCTGCGATCGACTGGGTGTCCTCGACGCGCTGGCGCCGCTTGACGCCCGAGACGATCTGGTCGACCACCCGGCCGACGACGAAGTGCGCGATGACCCGGGCGATCAGCGCGCCGAGCACGATCGCGAGGACCCAGACGCTCTTCCAGAACACCGGGGTGTCGAAGAACGAGATGGTGGCGGAGACGGGATTCGGGGTGGAGGTCTCGAAGAGCAGCATGACCCCTCCAGGCTACGGGACGCCTTCCTCCCCGTCCGGTGTGCGCGCACCGCTCCTGGGTGCCGCGCGGGGTGTATAGATTCGGGAGGAGGGCCGCGAGGCGGTCCGCCACCGAGGGAAGGACCTCCCGTTGCTGCACTCGACCCGGACGCCCGCCGACAAGCGCCGACTCTTCCGCGAACGCCTCGCCACGGGCGAGCTGCTGCAGCTGCCGGGCGCGTTCACCCCGCTCTCGGCGCGGCTCATCGAGGCGAAGGGCTTCGACGGCGTGTACGTCTCGGGCGCCGTGCTCTCGGCCGAGCTGGGGCTGCCGGACATCGGACTCACCACGCTCTCGGAGGTCGCGGGTCGCGGCCAGCAGATCGCGCGCATGACCGACCTGCCGGTCCTCGTCGACGCTGACACCGGCTTCGGCGAGCCCCTGAACGTCGCGCGCACCGTGCAGATGCTGGAGGACGCGGGAGTGGCGGGCCTGCACATCGAGGACCAGGTCAACCCGAAGCGGTGCGGGCACCTCGACGGCAAGGCCGTGGTCGACGAGAGCACCTCGGTGCGCCGCATCGCCGCGGCGGTCGACGCGCGCCGCGATCCGGACCTCCTCGTCATGGCGAGGACCGACATCCGGGCTCTCGAGGGTCTGCAGGCCGCGATCGACCGCGCGAAGCGGCTGGTAGACGCGGGAGCGGACGCGATCTTCCCCGAGGCGATGCGCGACCTGAGCGAGTTCGAGGCGGTGCGCGCCGCGGTCGACGTGCCGGTGCTCGCCAACATGACCGAGTTCGGCAAGAGCGAGCTGTTCACGACGCAGCAGCTGGCGGACGTCGGCGTGAACATCGTCATCTACCCCGTGTCGCTCCTGCGCATCGCGATGGGCGCGGCGATGCGCGCGCTCGACGGTCTGAAGGCCGAGGGCTCGCTCCGCTCGGAGGTGCCCGGCATGCAGACCCGTGCCGAGCTCTACGAGCTGCTCGACTACGAGTCCTACGGCCGTTTCGACGAGGGCGTCTTCGACTTCAGCCTGGCCGACCACTACGGCGCCTGAGCGCCCGCACTCCCCGGTGCGGCGCCGCACCGGGTCCGTCTCGCGAAGGAGCGATGCATGAGCACGACGAGTCAGGACATCAGGAAGGGCCTCGCGGGGGTCGTCGTCGACACCACGTCGATCTCGAAGGTCGACCCGGAGTCGAACTCCCTGCTGTACCGCGGGTACCCGGTGCAGGAGCTCGCGTCGCGGTGCTCGTTCGAGGACGTGGCCTGGCTGCTGTGGCACGGGGAGCTCCCGACGGCGGAGGAGGCGGCGGCGCTGTCCGACATCGAGCGCGCCCACCGCGACCTGGACCCCGCTGTGCGGGCCGTGATCGATCTCCTGCCGCTGACGGCCCATCCGATGGACGTCGTCCGGACCGCCGTCAGCGTCCTCGGCGCCCTCGATCCGGAGCCGGGAGCGGACGCGCCGGGGGAGGTGCTCGCGCGCTCGGTGCGGCTCTGGGCCGCGCTGCCCGCCGTCGTCTCCTTCGCGCAGCGACGTCGGCGCGGCCAGGAGCCGATCGCGCCGCGGGGCGACCTCGACTACTCCGAGAACTTCCTCTGGACCACCTTCGGCGAGGTGCCCGACCCGGTCGTCGTCGACGCCTTCCGCGTCTCGCTGATCCTGTACGCCGAGCACTCGTTCAACGCCTCGACCTTCACCGCGCGGGTCGTCACCTCCACGCTGTCCGACGTCTACTCAGCGGTCACGGCGGCAGTCGGCGCCCTCAAAGGGCCGCTGCACGGAGGCGCGAACGAGGCGGTCCTGCACGTCTTCGACGAGATCGGCCTCGGCCCCGACGCACCTGCGCGCTCCCGGGAGTGGCTGGCCGGTGCGCTGGCCGCCAAGCGGAAGATCATGGGCTTCGGTCATCGGGTCTACAAGTCGGGGGACTCGCGCGTGCCGACGATGGACGCCGCGATGCGCCGTCTGGCCGAGCACGCGGGCCGTCCGGACGTCGTGGAGCTGTCGGACGCGCTGGCCGAGGCCATGGCGGAGCGCACGGGCATCCTGCCCAACCTCGACTATCCCTCAGGGCCCGCCTACCGGCTGATGGGCTTCGACACCGAGGTCTTCACTCCGCTGTTCGTCGCGGCGCGGGTCGTGGGCTGGACGGCGCACGTGATCGAGCAGCGCTCCGCGAACGCGCTCATCCGGCCCCTGTCGCAGTACGACGGCGTCGCTCGACGATCGGTGCCCGAGCGCTAGGGTCGCTCGCCGATCGGCGCCCGAGCGGTAGGGACGAAGGAGGGGCGCCGGATCGCTCCGACGCCCCCTCCGAGGCCGATCAGCGGGTCGATCAGCGCCCGTCGCGCTCCTGGGCGCGCAGGGCGCGCTCCACACCCGCCAGGTTCTCGACGACGAGACGGCGCAGTGCCGGCACCTCGGGGTTCGCCTCGAGCCACTCCCGCGTCGCCGCGACGATCTCGGGTGTCGGGGTGGCAGCCGGGTAGAAGCCGACGACGAGGTACTCGGCGATCTTGTAGCTCTTCGAGTCCCACAGCTCGCGCAGAGCATCGAAGTAGACCGGCACCATCGCGTCGAGCAGCTGCGGGTCGCTCGTGCGCTGGAAGCCGAGGCCCGTCGAGCGCACGATCGTGTTCGGCGCGGAGTCGTCGGCCGTGACCGACTCCCAGGCCGCGCGCTTCGCCTCGGCGGTCGGGATCGCGGCGCGGGCCTGCGCCGCCGACTGCTGACCGGTGGCCGTGGTGTCTGCGGCGAGAGCGGAGTCGATCTCCTCCGTGCCGGCCCGCCCGCCCGCGACGAGCGCGATCAGCAGCTCCCAGGAGAGGTCGGTGTCGATCTCGAGGCCCTCGAGCGAGGTCGAGCCGCTGCGCAGCGCCTCGAGCGCGTCGAGGTGCTCGGGCGTCGACGCGACGGCGGCGAAGAACTTCACGAACTGGAACTGCGCGTCGCTGCCGGCCTCCGCCTCCTCGGCCAGGGTGCGGAGCCGGTCGCCGACCTGAGCGACGGTCTCGGAGCGGTGCTCCGGAGCGACGTACTGGGTCGCGGTCGTGACCAGCTGGCCCAGCACCGTGCGGAGCGTGGTCGACTCGGTCTCGGTGGCGATGTTGCCCAGCACGAGGCGGACGAAGTCGCGGGGAGCCGACTCGGCGTCCCGCGTCGCATCCCAGGCCGAGCCCCAGACGAGCGAACGCGCCAGGGGGCTCTCGATGCTCGCGAGGTGCTCGATCGCGACGTCGAGCGAGGCGTCGTCGAGCCGGATCTTGGCGTACGCCAGGTCGTCGTCGTTGAGCAGCACGAGGGCCGGGCGGGTGCGGCCGATCAGCTCGGGCACCTCGGTCCGCTCGCCGTCGACGTCGAGCTCGAGCCGGTCGATCCGCACGAGGCGGTCGCCCTCGAAGTCGTAGAGGCCGATCGCGAGGCGGTGCGGACGGATCGTCGGGTACTCCTCGACGGCGCTCTGCAGGATCGCGAAGGAGGCGATCGAGCCGGACTCGTCGACCGCGATCTCGGGACGCAGGGTGTTCACTCCGGCCGTCTCGAGCCACTGCGCCGACCACTCGGTCAGGTCGCGGCCGCTCGTGGCCTCCAGCTCGACGAGCAGGTCGCGCAGCTCGGTGTTCGAGAACGCGTGCTTCACGAAGTACTCGTGGACGCCCGCGAGGAACTCCTCCTCGCCGACCCAGGCCACCAGCTGCTTGAGCACCGAGGCGCCCTTGGCGTAGGTTATGCCGTCGAAGTTGACCTGGACGTCCTCGAGGTCGTTGATCGTCGCGACGATCGGGTGCGTCGAGGGCAGCTGGTCCTGGCGGTACGCCCAGCTCTTCTCCATCGCGGCGAAGGTCGTCCAGGCCTCGGTCCACTCGGTCGCCTCGGCGGTGGCCAGGGTGGACGCGTACTCGGCGAACGACTCGTTCAGCCAGAGGTCGTTCCACCACTTCATGGTCACCAGGTCGCCGAACCACATGTGCGCGAGCTCGTGCAGGATCGTGACGACCCGGCGCTCCTTGATCGCGTCGGTGACCTTGGAACGGAACACGTAGGTCTCGGTGAACGTGACCGCTCCCGCGTTCTCCATCGCGCCGGCGTTGAACTCGGGGACGAAGAGCTGGTCGTACTTGTCGAACGGGTACGGGACGCCGAACTTCTCCTCGTAGAACGCGAAGCCCTGCTTGGTCTTCTCGAAGACGTAGTCGGCATCGAGATGGGGAGCGAGCGAGGCGCGGGCGAAGACGCCCAGGGGCACGGTGCGGCCGTCGGAGGAGACGAGCGAGTCGCGCTCGACCACGTACGGTCCCGCGATGAGGGCCGTGATGTAGGAGGAGATGCGCGGCGTGGGCTCGAAGCTCCAGGTCGCGACGCCCTCGCCGGCCGGCACCGGCTCCGGGGTCGGCTGGTTCGAGACGACCTGCCAGGTGGCGGGCGCGGTGACGGTGAAGCGGAACTCCGCCTTGAGATCGGGCTGCTCGAACACCGCGAACACGCGGCGGGAGTCCGGCACCTCGAACTGCGAGTACAGGTAGACCTCGCCGTCGACGGGGTCGACGAAGCGGTGCAGGCCCTCGCCGGTGTTGGTGTACATCGCGTCGGCGACGACGGTCAGCTCGTTCCGGGCGGCGAGGGAGTCGAGGCGGATCCGCACGCCGTCGGCGACCTCGGCCGCGTCGAGCTCGACGCCGTTCAGCACGACCGAGTGGACGGTCCGCGTGATCGCGTCGAGGAAGGTCGACGCCCCCTCCACCGCGGTGAAGCGCACGGTCGTCGTGCTGAGGAACGTCTCCGGCCCCTGCGTGAGGTCGAGGCGGATGTCGTAGTCGATGACCTGGATCAGCGAGGCGCGCTCCTGCGCTTCGCTCCGGGTGAGGTTGTCTCCTGGCACGGGTGCTCCATCCGTTCGTCTCGGGCGCGGCCGCCGGGCGCCGGGGTGCGGGCGCCGACGATCAAGCCTAGGGCCGTGGCGCCCGGTGGCACCCGGGCGGCGCTCAGGCGCACGGAGGGTGCGGACGGCGGCGTAACGTGAGGGCATGACCTCCGTGGATTTCTGGTTCGACCCCTCCTGCCCCTGGGCCTGGATGACCTCCCGCTTCGTCGACGAGGTGACGCCCGCCCGCGACCTCGACGTCACCTGGCGCATCATGAGCCTCGCCGTCCTCAACGAGGACAAGGACGTCGACGAGTCCTACCGCAGCTTCCTGCCGCGGGCGCTGCGCTACACGCGCCTCGTCGCGGCCGTCGGCGAGCGCGAGGGCCGCGAGAAGATCAAGCCGCTCTACGACGCTCTCGGCACCCGGATCCACGTCGGAGGCCGCACGGACGTCGACGCGGTCATCGCCGAGTCGCTCGCCGAGATCGGAGTCCCGGCCGAGCTGGCCGCCTACGCCGACTCGGAGGAGTACGACGCCCCGATGCGCGCCTCGCACTTCGAGGGGATCGACCGCGTCGGCCAGGACGTCGGCACCCCCGTCATCGCGATCGGCGACGTCGCCTTCTTCGGCCCCGTCCTCTCGCCCACTCCGCGCGGCGAGCAGGCGCTGACCCTGTGGGACGGCATCGTCGCCGCCGCCTCGTACGACGGATTCTTCGAGCTCAAGCGCTCGCGGACCCGCGACCCGCAGTTCGACTGAGGGCGACCGCCGTCCGCGGGCGGTACTCTGACTCCCGGCCCGCTCGAGCGGGCATCGATTCGGCACTCTCAAAGGACGAGCGCGTGCGCATCCACATCGCAACGGACCACGCCGGGCTGGACTTCAGCCGGCACCTGATCGAGCACCTCGGTGCGGCGGGCCACGAGGTCGTCGACCACGGTCCGACCTCCTACGACCCGCTCGACGACTACCCGTCGTTCTGCATCAACGCGGCAGCGGCGGTCGTGCGCGACCAGGAGGCCGGCGTGCAGGCGCTAGGAGTCGTCTTCGGCGGCTCCGGGAACGGCGAGCAGATCGCGGCGAACAAGGTGGCGGGCGTCCGCGCCGCCCTGGTCTGGAACCTCAGCACCGCGGTCCTCGCCCGCCAGCACAACGACGCCAACGTGATCTCGATCGGCGCCCGCCAGCACACGGTCGACGAGGCGACGGGTTTCATCGACGCGTTCGTCGCCGAGCCCTTCACGTTCGAGGAGCGGCACGTGCGCCGCATCGCGCAGCTCGCCGAGTACGAGGCCACCGGCGACATCGCCGGCCGAGCCGTCGACTCGACCGCGAAGAGCCGCTAGGTGCCGGAGGGGCACTCCGTCCACCGCATCGCGCTGCAGTTCGAGCGCGACGTGGTCGGGCACGCGGTGGCCGTCAGCAGTCCGCAGGGACGGTTCGCGGAGGGCGCCGCGGTGCTCGGCGGGCGGACCGTCCTCGAGTCGACCGCGGTCGGCAAGCACCTGCTGCTGCGCTTCGAGGGCGATCTGTTCCTGCACGTGCATCTCGGCCTCTACGGGGCGTGGGACTTCCTCGGGCACGTCTCTCCGCTCTTCCCCGACGGGAAGGCGGGCAGCAGCATCGGCGCCCCGCGGCGGCGGCGCGCGGTCCGGCTCTCCGAGACGGAGCACGAGACCGACAGCGACCTCGACGAGTTCCCGCCCCCGCCGATCGGCGCCGTGCGCGTGCGCCTGCAGACGGAGGAGACGGTCGCCGACCTGCGCGGACCGACGGCGTGCGAGGTGATGGACCCGTCGCAGGTCGAGGCCCTGCTGGCGCGGCTCGGCCCCGATCCGGCCGCCGACGACTCCGATGCCGCGCGCGAGCGCTTCGTGACGCGGCTGCGCAAGACGGCCACTCCGGTCGGACTGGTGCTGATGGACCAGTCGGTCGTCAGCGGCATCGGCAACATCTACCGGGCCGAGCTGCTCTACCGCGCGGCGCTGGACCCGCACACGCCCGGCAAGCAGGTGCCGCTCGAGCTCGCGAACGAGCTGTGGGCCGACTGGGCGCTCCTGCTCGAGGACGGCATCCGCACCGGCATGATGATCACCCGGCGCGGGCTGACCGCCGCCGAGCGGTCGAAGGCCGTCCGCAGCCGCGCCGAGCGCAACTACGTCTACAAGCGCGAGGGCCTGCCCTGCCGCGTCTGCGGCACGAACGTCCTCCTCGAGGAGATCGGCGCGCGCAAGCTCTACTGGTGCCCGGTGTGCCAGTCGTGATCGAGGCCGGACGACGATGAGCGGATCGCTGCTGCTGCGCGGCGCGCGGCTGCTGGGCGCCGATGCTCCGGTCGACGTGGTGGTGCGGGACGGGGTGATCGACTCCGTCGGCGCCGCGGCCGGACCGGTCGACCACGTCCGCGACCTCGACGGCCGGTGGCTGCTGCCCGGACTGTGGGACGAGCACGTGCACTTCTCGCAGTGGGCGATGACCGCTCCGCGCCTGGACGTCTCGTCGGCCGTCTCGGCTGCCGAGGTCGTGGCGGCGGTCCGCGACCGGCTCGCCGTCTCGCCCGCGGGAGCGACGACCACGCTCGTCGGCTTCGGCTACCGCGACGGCCTGTGGCCCGAGCCGCCGACCACCGGGCAGCTCGACGCCGTCGCGCCCGAGCGGCCCGTGGTGCTCGTCGGCGGCGACCTGCACTCCGTCTGGCTCAACTCCGCGGCGCTCCGGCGCTACTCCGTGCCGTGGACGGACGATCTCCTGCGCGAGGACCCGTGCTTCGAGCTCGTCACGGCGCTCGGCGCCATGACCGACGACGAGCTCGACCTGCTCGTCGACACGGCGGCCCGGCAGGCGGCCGCGCGCGGGGTCGTCGGAGTCGTCGATCTCGAGATGCGCTGGAACGTCGGCGACTGGACCCGCCGCGTCGCTCACGGCACGCGGTCCCTCCGGGTGGACACCGGGGTGTACCGGGACGACCTGGACCGCGCGATCCGCGAGGGGCTGCGCAGCGGGGACGAGCTCGCCGGGGGAGAGGGCCTGCTCCGGATGGGCCCGCTCAAGGTGCTGATCGACGGCTCCCTGAATACGCGGACGGCCTTCTGCGAGCACCCGTACGAGGGTGCCGGCGCGGGGCGCGGGGTCCTCACCGTCGATCCGGTCGAGCTCGACGAGCTGCTCGCCCGCGCGGCGGCGGCCGGGATCCGGTCGACCGTGCACGCCATCGGCGACGCGGCCGCCACGGTCGCGCTCGACGCCCTCGCGCGGGTGGGCGGCGGCCGGATCGAGCACGCGCAGCTGCTCTCGGACGCCGACATCCCGCGGTTCGCCGGCCTGGGAGTCGTGGCCGGCGTGCAGCCCGAGCACGCTCTCGACGACCGCGACGTCGCCGACCGCTACTGGGCGGGACGGACCGGCCGCGCCTTCGCGCTCCGCTCGCTGATCGACTCCGGAGCGACGGTCGTGCTGGGATCGGACGCCCCCGTCGCGCCGCTGGACCCGTGGGTCGCGATGGCGGCGGCCGTGGCCCGGGCGCGCCCCGGCGATGAGCCCTGGCACCCCGAGCAGCGCCTCGATGCTCGGGAGGCGATCACCGCCTCGACGAGGTCGCGACGGCTGCGGCCGATGGCGGGCGACCCCGCCGACCTCGTCGTGGTCGAGCGCGACCCGCTCACCGCTGCTCCGGACCGGCTGCGGACCATGCCCGTGGCGCTGACGTTCCTCGCGGGCCGCGTCACCCACGAGGCCTGACGCCGGTCCCGGCCGACCGGGCAGACGGAAGGCCCACCGGATCCGAGGATCGGGCGGGCCTTCCGGGTGCGTCCGGGAGCGGGTGCTCAGCTCTCGCTGACGTGCGCGAAGAGGAACCAGCGGTCCTTCTCGAGGCCGCGGCCGATCTCGATGGCGACGTCCTGGCTGCTGGCGTCGATCTCGGCGAGCTCGGCGATCGCGGTGTTCACCGTGGCGATCGCGACGTCCATCTGGGTGATGATCTCGACGATGGCGTTCTCGGAGCGCTGGAACCCGGGGGTGAGGGGCTGGGTCCGCGTCGCCGAGGCGACGGTCTGGATGCGGGCGTCGACGGGGAGGCCGAGGGCGACGACGCGCTCGGCGGCGAGGTCGGCCCACTCGATCGAGTGCGCGACGATCGTGTCGAGGAGCTCGTGCACGCCGATGAAGTTGGCGCCGCGCACGTGCCAGTGCGCCTGCTTGCCGTTGACGGCCAGCGCGGTCATCTCGACGACGACGGGGCTGAGGAACTGAGCGACTCCGGATGCGACATCCGGGTTCGACGAGGTGAGCGACGTGACGGATGCAGTGGACATCGATCGGGTCCTTTCGAGAGGGGGTGACTGATCGTCAACTGTACGCCGCAGCCCCGTCGCCGCAAGGAAGCGGAGGCTCCGCTAAGCGCCGCTGAGGTGAGGCTGTCCTCCTCCGCGAGGGCCGCAGGAGCGACGGAGACGGGGGTCCGCCCCCGGGTGCCGAGAGGGCGCCGCCGATACGCTCGGACCGGCGTCCCCCTCCCGCGGCGGGCGTGAAGGAGGGCCGTGATGAGCGCTGCGTCGTCACCGCTGGCCGAGGCGACCCGCGCCTACCTCCGCCTCTGGCGCGGGGTGCCGCGTGAGGCGCTCGCGCTGGTCGTCGCGGTGCCGTTCGCGGTCGTCGGGGCGACGACGGTCGGCCTCGCGCTCGTCGCCGCGCTCGGGCTCATCGGGGTGCTGATCGGGGTCGTCCTGGTCCCGGTCGCCCTGATCGTCGCGCGCTTCTTCGCGCGCGGCACCCGGTGGCTCGACCTGCTCGCCGGTCGCCCGGACATCCCCGAGCCCCGAGCGCGCCGGGCGCCCGCCGGTACGGCCCCCGCCACCTTCGCGCTCTACGGTCCCGTGATCGACGGCCACTACTGGCTGGCTCTGCTGCACACGCTGATCGTGGCTCCGCTGCTCTCGACGGTCCTCGGGGCCGTGCTGGTGCTGTGGCTCTGGGCGGGGGCGGGGACCCTCGTGACGGCGCTCGACGGCACGGGAGGCGGCTCAGCGACCGCCGCCCGCTGGGTGGCCGACCGCGTGAGCTCGCTGCTCGGCGTGCCCGAGCCGCCGGAGATCCTCGTCGTCCTGGCCGCAGTCGCCGTCTTGGTGCTGTTCGTCTCGACCCTGCCGTTCGCGACGCGCGGCCTCACCCTCGCCCGCTACCTGGTCGACAGGCTGCTGCTGGGCCCGTGGAGCTCGGAGGCGCTGCAGCGCGAGGTCGAGGAGTTGAGCGCCTCTCGCGGAGCCGCCGTCGCCGCCGAGGACCGCGAGCTGCGCCGGCTGGAGCGGGACATCCACGACGGACCGCAGCAGCGGCTCCTCCGGGTGCAGATGGACCTCGCGTCGGCGGAACGCCGTATCGGCGCGGATCCGGAGGGAGCGACGGCCCTGATCGCGCAGGCCCGCGAGCACGTCGGCGCGGCGCTGGACGAGCTGCGCGCCCTGTCGCGCGGCGTCGCCCCGCCGATCCTGCAGGACCGCGGGTTCGAGGCGGCCGTGCACTCGATCGCCGCGCTGAGCCCCGTTCCGGTGGACGTCGTCGTCGACCATCCGATCCGGGGGGTGCCGCCGGAGGTCGAGCGGAGCGTCTACTTCGTCGTAGCGGAGCTGCTCGCGAACGCGTCGAAGCACGCGAGGGCCCGGCGCGTCCGGGTCCACCTCGACGTGCGCGATCCGGGCCCGTCCGGGGAGAGCTGGCTCGACGTCTGGGTGATCGACGACGGAGTCGGCGGGGCGGCCGCGATCCCCGGCCACGGACTCGAGGGGGTCGAGGGGAGGCTCCGAGGTCTCCGCGGCGTCCTCCGCCTGGACTCGCCCGCGGGAGGACCGACGACCGTCGGCGTCCACGTGCCGTTCCGCCCGCTCCCCGCCGATGCCCCCGCTCTAGGCTGACGGAGTGAGCTCCGCACCCGTGATCCGCGTCGCCCTCGCCGAGGACTCGGTACTCCTCCGGGAGGGTCTCGTCCGACTGTTCGAGGACGCGGGGTTCGCCGTGGCCGGAGCGTTCGGCGACGCCGAGGGACTCGTGGCCCTCCTCGAGCGCGAGCCCGCGGCGGTCGACGTCGCCGTGCTCGACGTCCGCATGCCGCCGACCTTCCGTGACGAGGGGGTGCGTGCGGCCCTCCGGATCCGCGCCGCGCACCCGTCCGTCGCGGTCCTCCTGCTGAGCCAGTACGTCGAGGTGACCTACGCGCACGAGCTGCTCGGATCCGGTGAGGGCGGGATGGGCTACCTCCTGAAGGACCGGGTCGCCTCCGTCGACGAGTTGCGTGACGCGGTCGAGAGGGTGGCGGCCGGAGGGACCGTGCTCGACCCGCAGGTCGTGGCGTCGCTCCTGCAGCGCCAGCGCGATCCGCTCGCCTCGCTGACCCCGCGGGAGCGGGAGGTGCTCGAGGCGATGGCGGAGGGGCGCACGAACGCGGGCATCGCGGCGTCGCTCTTCATCGGGGTCGGCGCGGTCGAGAAGAACGTGACCGCGATCTTCCAGAAGCTCGGTCTCGAGGACTCGGGATCGGACCACCGGCGCGTCCTCGCCGTGCTCACCTGGCTGCGCTCGGCCCGCTGAGGTCCCGCTCGCCGAAGGACGGTGCGAGGATGCGGGACGAGCGTCCCGGAACGACGAGAGGAAGACGACGATGTCGAACGATCAGCAGGGGCCGCGCCTCCTCGGGCTCGGCGAGGGGCGATCGCCCCGCCTCGCCCGCACCGCCTGGGCGGCGCCCGGCGCCGTCCTCGTCGGCGACGTCGCCGTGGAGGAGCACGCGAGCGTCTGGTACGGGGCGGTGCTGCGGGCCGAGAGCGCGTCGATCCGACTCGGCGAGGGCAGCAACTTGCAGGACGGCGTGATCGTGCACGTCGACGCCGGGTTCGGTGCGACGATCGGCGCCGGGGTCTCGGTCGGGCACAACGCCGTGCTGCACGGCTGCACGCTCGAGGACGACGTGCTGGTCGGGATGAACGCGACAGTACTGAACGGCGCCGTCATCGGGACCGGCTCCCTCGTGGCGGCGGGTGCCGTGGTGCTGGAGAGCACCGTCGTCCCGCCCGGGTCGCTCGTGGCCGGAGTGCCGGCGAAGGTGCGTCGCGAGTTGACGGAGGAGGAGCGCGCCGGCATCCGCAGGAACGCCGAGTCGTACCGGGCGCTGACCGAGCTGCACCGGGGAGCGTCGGACGCGACGGCCTGACGCGGCCGACACGGTCAGAAGACCGGGCCGGTCAGAAGAGAGGAAGGAGAGGGGCTGACGAGAATCGAACTCGCATCATCTGTTTGGAAGACAGAGGCTTTACCACTAAGCTACAGCCCCGGATCCGCGGCGCGAGGCTGCGAAACGGGTGTGCGCCCATCTCTCGATCGGGCACCATGACACTGTAGTACATCCCGTGGCCGAGGCGGACACGTCCGTGCAGCACTGCTCGCGGCGCGCGGTCGGAACCGCGTTCCTGCCGGGCGAGTCGCGGTGGAGTACACTTGCGAAGGCCATTTCGGCGTGTTGCGACAGCGGACGTGCGGAGAGGGCTCGACGAGAGTCTCACAGCACGGTGCCCCGGCCCGCGCATCCGGGGCGTAGCTCAGCTTGGCTAGAGCGCCCGCTTTGGGAGCGGGAGGTCGCAGGTTCGAATCCTGTCGCCCCGACCACGATTCTCATCGTGACGACCTCGACCCGTGACGACCGTTTGCACGGCGCCGACACCAACCAGCACAGGAGATCCCCTCACGTGAAGACCACGGTAGAAAAGCTGAGCCCGACCCGCGTCAAGCTCGCGATTTCGGTCACCCCCGACGAGCTCGGCCCCAGCATCACGCACGCGTACGGCCACATCGCCGAGCAGATCAACGTCCCCGGCTTCCGCAAGGGCAAGGTCCCGCCCGCGATCGTCGACCAGCGCGTCGGCAAGGCGGCCGTGCTCGAGCACGCCGTCAACGAGGGCCTCGACGGCTTCTACCGCGAGGCCGTGCGCGAGTCCGAGGTGCGCCCCCTGGGCCGCCCGCAGGCCGACATCGTCGCCTGGCCGAGCGACAAGGACTTCACCGGCGATCTCGAGCTCGCGATCGAGGTCGACGTCCGTCCCGAGGTCGACGTGCCCGACTACGAGGGCATCGAGCTCACGGTCGACGCGGCCGAGGTCACCGACGCCGACGTCGACGCCGAGCTCGACCGCCTGCGCAGCCGCTTCGGCACGCTCGTGACGGTCGACCGTCCCGCGAAGACGGGCGACTTCGCCCAGATCGACCTGATCGCGACCATCGACGGCGTCGAGGTCGACACCGCCAACGCGATCTCCTACGAGCTCGGCTCGGGCGAGCTCATCGAGGGCATCGACGAGGCGCTCGACTCCCTCACCGCCGGTGAGAGCACCACCTTCACCGCCCCGCTGCTCGGCGGCGACCACGCCGGCGAGCAGGCCGAGATCGCCGTCACCCTCACCGCCGTCAAGGAGCGCGAGCTCCCCGACGCCGACGACGACTTCGCGCAGATCGCCAGCGAGTTCGACACGATCGCCGAGCTCCGCGAGTCGCTCAAGGAGCAGGCCGCTCAGCAGAAGACCTTCGGCCAGGGCGGCCAGGCGCGCGAGAAGCTCGTCGACGCCCTCCTCGCCCTCGTCGAGGTGCCGGTCCCCGCGTCGCTCGTCGAGGACGAGGTGCACCGCCACCTCGAGGGCGAGAACCGCCTCGAGGACGACGAGCACCGCGCCGAGGTCACCGAGGCGAGCGAGAAGACCTTCAAGACCCAGATCCTGCTCGACCACGTCGTCGAGCAGGAGAAGGTCCAGGTCAGCCAGGACGAGCTCACGCAGTACCTGATCCAGGGCGCTGCGCAGTACGGCATGGAGCCGAACGAGTTCATCAAGATCCTGTCCGAGAACAACCAGATCGGTCAGATGGTCGGCGAGGTCGCCCGCAACAAGGCGCTCGCGATCGTCCTCGGCAAGGCGAAGGTCGTCGACACCGACGGCAAGGCCGTCGACCTGACCGCCTTCACCGCCGTTCCCGGCGAGGACGACGAGTCGGCGGCCGACGAGACCGCTCCCGCGGTCGAGGACGCCGCCGCCGAGGTCCCGGTCGAGGCGCCCGCGGAGGCCGGCGACGCTCCGGCCGAGACGAGCGAGGCTCCGGCCGAGGCCGCAGCGGAGGAGCCCGCCCCGGCTCCGAAGAAGAAGCGCGCCCCCGCCAAGAAGAAGGTCGCCGCTCCCGCCGAGGAGACCCCGGCCGCCGAGTAGCACTCGCGCAGACGACCACAGGAGCCGCCCCCGATCCGTCGGGGGCGGCTCCTGTCGTTCCGGCGCAGGCGCGCCGCCCGGTCCGCCCCCGGCGAACACCGGCCGCTCCCGCTCCGCCCCGGGCGAACACGGCCGGATCGGCGGGGGAGCGTCCGATAGATTCGCCTCCGAAGCGACAACTGAAACGGAGCAATACATGGCCGACATGGTTATGCCCAACAGTGTTTTCGACCGCCTGCTCAAGGACCGGATCATCTGGCTCGGTTCCGAGGTGCGCGACGAGAACGCGAACGAGATCGCCGCGAAGCTCCTCCTCCTCGCGGCCGAGGACGCAGAGAAGGACATCTTCCTGTACATCAACTCGCCCGGCGGCTCCATCACCGCCGGCATGGCGATCTACGACACGATGCAGTTCGTCCCGAACGACATCGTGACCGTGGGCATCGGGATGGCGGCCTCGATGGGCCAGCTCCTCCTCACCGCCGGCACGCAGGGCAAGCGGTACATCACGCCGAACGCCCGCGTCCTGCTGCACCAGCCGCACGGCGGGTTCGGCGGCACCGCGTCCGACATCCAGACCCAGGCGCAGCTCATCCTCGACATGAAGAAGCGCCTCGCCGAGATCACCGCGAAGGCGACCGGCAAGACCGTCGAGCAGGTCAACGAGGACGGCGACCGCGACCGCTGGTTCAGCGCCGAGGAGGCCCTGGCCTACGGATTCGTCGACCACATCCGCTCCTCCGCGACCGACGTCGCCGGCGGCGGCGGAACCGCCACCGAGTGAGCCTTCCAGACGCGCCGAGAGATCAGGAACAGACAATGAACGCACCCACCTTCGGCGGAACGGCCTTCGGCTCCGGAGCCGCGCCGTCCTCGCGCTACATCCTCCCCACCTTCGAGGAGCGCACGGCCTACGGCTACAAGCGCCAGGACCCCTACGCCAAGCTCTTCGAGGACCGCATCATCTTCCTCGGCGTGCAGGTCGACGACGCCTCGGCGGACGACATCATGGCTCAGCTCCTCGTGCTCGAGAGCCAGGACCCCGACCGCGACATCGTCATGTACATCAACTCGCCCGGTGGATCCTTCACCGCGATGACGGCGATCTACGACACGATGCAGTACATCCGCCCGCACATCCAGACGGTCGTCCTCGGTCAGGCGGCCTCGGCCGCCGCCGTACTGACCGCCGCGGGCACGCCGGGCAAGCGCCTCGCGCTCCCCAACGCGCGCATCCTCATCCACCAGCCCGCCGTCCAGCAGGGTGGTGGCCAGGCTTCGGACATCGAGATCCAGGCGGCCGAGATCATGCGCATGCGCGAGTGGCTCGAGGAGACGCTGTCGAAGCACTCCAACCGCTCGATCGAGCAGGTCAAGAAGGACATCGACCGCGACAAGATCCTCGGTGCGGACGACGCGCTCGAGTACGGGCTGATCGACCAGATCCTGACCAGCCGCAAGAGCCTCCCGGCTCTCACGGCCTGATCGACCCTCGGAAGGGCCGGCGCGGAGAGATCCGCGACCGGCCCTTCCGCGCACCCGGGGTCGCGCCCGGGCGTCCGTAGCAAACCGTCACGATGGGCGCAACGGCCGCGAATCCCGGCCCGCCTGCCGAGCCCTCGCGATGCAGAGGCTAGGCTCGGAACCAGTTCCTCGGTCCCCGCACGACCGACGCACGACACGACCGACGCACGACAAGGAAGTGGGGCATCCCCGTGGCACGTATTGGCGAAAGCGCCGACCTGCTGAAGTGCTCGTTCTGCGGCAAGAGCCAGAAGCAGGTCCAGCAGCTCATCGCCGGTCCCGGCGTCTACATCTGCGACGAGTGCGTCGAGCTGTGCAACGAGATCATCGAGGAGCGGCTCTCGGAGTCGAGCGAGGAGACGAGCCACGAGTTCGACCTCCCGAAGCCGAAGGAGATCTTCGGGTTCCTCGAGGAGTACGTGATCGGCCAGGAGCAGGCCAAGCGAGCCCTCGCCGTCGCGGTCTACAACCACTACAAGCGGGTGCGCGTGCGCAACACGATCACCGCGGCCGATGCGATCCACGACGAGATCGAGATCGCCAAGAGCAACATCCTGCTGATCGGCCCGACCGGCTGCGGCAAGACCTACCTCGCTCAGACGCTCGCGAAGCGGCTCAACGTTCCCTTCGCGGTCGCCGACGCCACGGCCCTCACCGAGGCGGGCTACGTCGGCGAGGACGTCGAGAACATCCTGCTGAAGCTCATCCAGGCGGCCGACTACGACGTCAAGCGCGCCGAGACCGGCATCATCTACATCGACGAGGTCGACAAGATCGCGCGCAAGGCCGAGAATCCGTCGATCACGCGCGACGTCTCGGGCGAGGGCGTCCAGCAGGCCCTGCTGAAGATCCTCGAGGGCACGGTCGCCTCCGTGCCGCCGCAGGGTGGTCGCAAGCACCCGCATCAGGAGTTCATCCAGATCGACACGACGAACGTGCTGTTCATCGTCGCGGGAGCGTTCGCCGGACTCGAGGACATCATCTCGTCGCGCGCCGGCAAGCGCGGCATCGGGTTCGGTGCCCCGCTGCACAGCAAGGGCGACGAGATCAACATCTTCAGCGAGGTCCTCCCGGAGGATCTGCACAAGTTCGGGCTCATCCCCGAGTTCATCGGCCGCCTCCCGGTCGTCACCACGGTGACGCAGCTCGACCAGGATGCGCTGATGCAGATCCTGACCGAGCCGCGCAACGCGCTCGTCAAGCAGTACCAGCGCATGTTCGAGCTCGACGGCGTCGAGCTGGAGTTCGACCGCGGCGCCCTCGAGGCGATCGCCGACCTCGCCGTGCTGCGGCAGACGGGCGCCCGCGGGCTCCGCGCGATCCTCGAGGAGGTGCTCGGACCGATCATGTTCGAGGTGCCGTCGTCCGACGAGGTCGCCCGGGTCGTCGTCACCCGCGCCGCCGTGCTCGACAACGCCGCGCCGACGATCGTGCCGCACGCGCCGCGCCGCCAGGAGAAGAGCGCCTGACCCCCTCCGCCCCCGTCGCGCCAGTTCACCAGGATTGGCCCGGCGGGGGCGTCGTCGTGCCCGCTCCGGTTCCCTAGCCTGGCGGAGCGGGTCGTGGACGCGCCGCCCGGTCGGTCCGGGCGTCCGCGAACGGAGGAGCCGTCATCGTCCAGCCCCTGCTCGCCGGGATCGTCGCGGCCCTCACCGGCTTCTCGAGCTCCTTCGCGATCGTCCTCGCCGGAGTCGTCGCCGTCGGCGCGACCGACCGGCAGGCCGCGTCCGGACTCCTGGCCGTCTGCGTGCTGCAGGGTCTGCTGTGCATCCTGCTGAGCATCCGCTACCGCGTTCCGATGACCTTCGCGTGGAGCACCCCCGGAGCCGCACTGCTCGCGGCGACGGCGGCGCTCCCCGGCGGCTTCGACCGCGCGGTGGGCGCGTTCCTGGTGGCGTCGCTCCTCCTGGTGGTCACGGGGCTCTGGCCGGCGCTGGGGCGGCTGGTGTCGCGCATCCCGCGACCGCTCGCCAACGGCATGCTCGCGGGGATCCTGTTCCCGCTCGTGCTCGCGCCCGTCCGGGCGGCGGTCGAGATCCCGGCGCTGGCCCTGCCGGTGATCCTGGTCTGGCTCGTGCTCGTGCGGCTGCTCCCGCGCTGGGCCGTACCTGCCGCGATCGGCCTGGCGATCGTGCTGCTGCTGGTCACCGACGGGGCGGCCCTCGCCGGCGCGCCGCTGCTGCCGTCGCCCGAGTTCGTCGCTCCGGTCTTCGAGATCGGCGCGATCGTCGGCATCGGACTCCCGCTCTACGTGGTCACGATGGCGGGTCAGAACATCCCGGGCATCGCCGTGCTGTCGAGCTTCGGCTTCGCGCCACACTCCCGACCGGCGATCGTCTCTTCCGGAGCGCTCTCGGGCGTCGCCGCCGTCTTCGGCGGGGTGCCGATCAACCTCGCTGCGCTGAGCGCGGCGCTGACCGCCGGCCCGGAGGCGTCCCCGCTGCCGGAGCGCCGGTGGATCGCGTCGGTCTCGGCGGGCGCGTCCTACCTCGTCCTCGGCGTCGTGGCCGGCGCCGCGACGGCGCTGGTCTCCTCCGCGAGCCCTCTGCTCATCGAGGCCGTCGCCGGGCTGGCGCTGCTCGGAGTGTTCGTCGCGGCGGTGCAGGCGGCCGTCGACGAGCCGCGGCTGCGTCTGCCCGCGGCGGCGACCCTCCTCGTCACCGCGTCCGGCACCACCGTCGCGGGGATCGGATCCGCTTTCTGGGGGCTGGTCGTCGGGCTCGTCCTGCTGGCGTGGCTCGTGCCGCGCCGGTCCGCCGCTTGAGAGCTCAGTCGCGGGGGAGCAGTCCCCGTCGTCGCAGCAGCGGCTCGGTGCGGGCGTCGCGACCGCGGAACCCGCGGTAGGCGTCGAGCGGATCGCGCGAGCCGCCGATCCCGAGGATCATCCGGCGGAAGCGCTCGCCCGCCGCGCGATCCAGACCGCCGTTCTCCTCGAACCACTCGACGGTGTCGGCGTCGAGGATCTCGCTCCAGATGTAGGAGTAGTAGCCCGCGGAGTAGCCGCCCGAGAAGACGTGCGCGAAGTAGGTGCTGCCGTACCGCGGCGGGATCGCGTCGAGCAGCAGGCCGGCGCGGCGCAGCGCGTCGTCCTCGAAGTCGTGCACGTCGACGCGCTCGACCGGGTGGGCGCGCTCGTGCCAGGCGAGGTCCAGGAGCGCCGAGGCGAGGTACTCCGCCGTGGCGAAGCCCTCACCCCAGAGGGCGGACTCCTCGAGCCGCTGCACGAGCTCGGCGCTCAGCGGCTCACCGGTCTCGACGTGGCGCGCGTAGGAGGACAGGAGCTCCGGTCGGCGCACCCACATCTCGTTCACCTGACTCGGGAACTCGACGAAGTCGCGGTAGACGCTCGTGCCGCCGAACCGCGGATACCGCACCGAGGCGAGGAGGCCGTGCAGGGCGTGCCCGAACTCGTGGAAGAGCGTGTCGACCTCGTCCAGAGCGAGCAGTGCAGGCTCGCCCTCGCCGGGCGCCAAGATGTTCAGGGTGTTGACGACGACGGCGGAGTCGCCGAGGAGGCTCGTTCGCGTCGACAGCGAGTTCATCCAGGCGCCGCCCCGCTTCGAGTCGCGGGTGAAGGGGTCGAAGAGGAAGAGCCCGAGCGCGGAGCCGTCCTCCTCGTGCACCTCGAAGACGCGGACGTGCTCGCTGTGGCCGCCGAGGTCCGTCCGCTCCTCGAAGCGCAGACCGTAGAGTCCCGCCGCCGCGGCGAAGACCCCCTCGTGCAGCACCCGCTCCAGCTCGAAGTAGGGCCGCAGCGCGCTCGAGTCGACGTCGTAGGACGCGGAGCGCACCCGCTCCTCGTAGTACGCGCGATCCCAGCGCTCGAGGACGAACCGCGGTGCACCTGCGCCGTCCTGCTCCGCGTCGGCGAACGCCTGCATCCTGGCGAGCTCCTCGGACGCGTTCCGGGCGGCGGGCTCGGCGAGCTCCTCCAGCAGAGTCCGCACCCGCTCCGGGGAGCCGGCCGTCTGCCCCGAGATCACGAACTCGGCGTGCGAGTCCGCCCCGAGCAGAGCGGCGCGCTCCGCCCTCAGGGCGACGATGTCCTGCAGCACCTCGCGGTTGTCGTGCTCGCCGCCCTCGCTCGCCCTGCCGACGGAGGCTCGCAGGATGCGCTCGCGCACCGAGCGATCGCGCAGACGGGCGAGCCACGGGTGGCCGGAGAAGAGCGGCAGGGTGACGAGGACGCCCTCGAGACCGCGTTCCCCGGCGGCCCGCTGAGCAGCGGACACCTCGGAGTCGTCGAGCCCGTCGAGCGCCGAGGCGTCGTCGAACGCGACGGCGCGCGCGTTGGTCTCGGCGAGCAGGTTCTTCTGGAAGAGCGTGGTGAGGGTCGAGAGCCGCTCGTTCAGCTCGCCGAGACGGGCCTTCCCGTCGTCGTCGAGGAGCGCTCCTGCGCGGGCGAACCGTGTGAGCACCCGCTCGAGCAGGTAGGCCGTCTCGTCGTCGAGGTCGAGTCGATCCCTCTGCTCGCCGAGGACGCGGAGCCGCTCGTAGAGCCGCGGATCGAGGGTGATCGCGTCGTCGTGCGCCGACAGCAGTGGAGCGAGCTCCTGCTCCAGCGCATCGGTCTGCGCCGTGCGATCGGACGCGCAGACGGTGAAGAAGACCGCGCTCACCCGGCGCAGGGCGCGACCGGAGCGCTCGAGCGCCACGAGCGTGTTCTCGATGCTCGGCGCCGCCTCCGTGGAGACGATGACGTCGATCTCGGTGCGGTGCCGGCGCAGCGCCTCCTCGAAGGCGGGCCGGTAGGCGTCCGGGTCGACCGCCGCGAAGTCGGGCAGACCGTGGGGGAGGGTGCTGGGCTCGAGGAGGACGGCGACGGAGTCGATCATCCTGCGAGCCTAGGCCGCACCCGGCGGGCTCAGCCCCAGTCGTCGTCCTCGCCCTCGACGCGGCCCTGCGGCTGCGTGATGTAGGCCGCGTCCTCGTCGGGACGGTAGGTGACGGTCGTACCGTCGTCGAGCTCGAGGACGGGCTTGCCCTCGAGCCAGGTGAGCTGCCAGCGCCAGTCCGCCGTTTCGGTGCCCGCCTCGGCGAGCTCGTGCTCGACGTCGCGGACCGCGGTGACGACGATCTCCGGGAGGGTGGTCGGCGGCCGGCCGCCGAGGTTCCAGCGTGTTCCGAGCTGCATGGTGCGTCCTCTCGTCGGTGCTCGGGAGGCGGGCCGGTCGGGCCCGCCTCCCGGCGCGTCCTAGACCTCGGTCTCGAGCTCGATCTCCACCGACAGTGTCGCACCCTCGGCGAAGTCGAGGGCGGCGATCCGGCCCACTGCGGCGATGTCACCCGCGGCGAGGCGGAGCGAGGCGATCAGGTCGGCGGGAGCCGTGACGACGGCCGCGCGGGCCGGCGTCTTCTGCGAAGCCTTCGCATCCGTCTTCGCGCGGCGGACCGCCGTGAGCACGGTGCTGGCGGCGGCGAGGACCGAGGGGTCCCCACCGAGACCGGTCTGCTCGGGCCACGGCTGCGTGTGGATCGAGGCGTCGTGCGACCACGACCACGTCTCCTCGGTGGCGAAGGGGATGAACGGAGCGAAGAGGCGCAGCAGCGCATCGAGCGCGAGGTGGAGTGCGGCGGCCGCCGAGGCACCGTCCTCGCCGTACGCGCGCTCCTTGACGAGCTCGAGGTAGTCGTCGCAGAAGGTCCAGAAGAACGCCTCGGTGCTCTCGAGCGCCCGCGCGTGGTCGTAGTTCTCGAGGGCGGTCGTCGCCTCGGCCACCACGGCGTCGAGCGTCGCGAGCATGCTCAGATCGAGCGGATCGGTCACCTCGGCGCCCTCGGCCTGCGCGAAGCCGTGGATGAACTTCGCCGCGTTCAGGACCTTGATCGCGAGACGCCGGCCGATCTTGATCTGGGTCGGGTTCTGCGGATCGAACGCCGCGTCGGTCCCGAGCCGCGACGAGGCCGCCCAATAGCGCACCGCGTCCGAGCCGTGCTGCTCGAGCATGCCCGCCGGGGTGACGACGTTGCCCTTCGACTTCGACATCTTCTTGCGGTCCGGATCGACGATGAAGCCCGAGATCGTCGCGTTGCCCCAGGGCGCGCGCGAGTCCTCGAGCTGCGAGCGCAGCAGCGTCGAGAAGAGCCAGGTGCGGATGATGTCCTGGCCCTGGGGGCGGAGGTCGTACGGAGCCACGAGCTGCCAGAGCTCGTCGTCGCGCTCCCAGCCGCCCGCGAGCTGCGGGGTGAGCGAGGAGGTGGCCCAGGTGTCCATGACGTCGAGCTCGCCCTGGAAGCCGCCGGGCACGCCGCGCTGGTCCTCGGAGTAGCCGGGGGCGGGGTCCGAGGACGGATCGACGGGCAGCGCCGACTCCTCGGGAACGAGCGGGCGGTCGAAGACGGGGTTGCCGTCGCCGTCCAGCGGGTACCAGACGGGGATCGGCACGCCGAAGAAGCGCTGGCGCGAGACGAGCCAGTCGCCCGAGAGGCCGTTGACCCAGTTCTCGTAGCGCACGCGCATGAACTCGGGCACGAAGCGGACGTCGCGGCCGAGCTCCAGCAGGCGCTCCTTGAGCGCGGCGTCGCGCGCGCCGTTCACCAGATACCACTGCCGGGTCGACACGATCTCGAGCGGCTTGTCGCCCTTCTCGAAGAACTTCACGGGGTGGGTGATGGGACGCGGCTCGCCGGTCATCTCCCCTGACTCGGTGAGGAGCGCGACGACGGCCTGCTTGGCCGAGAACACCGTCTTGCCGGCGAGCTGCGCGTACGCCTCGCGGCCCGCGTCGCTCGCGATTGCCTGCGGCGCCTCCGAGACGATGCGGCCGTCGAATCCGATGATCGCGCGGTTGGGCAGGTCGAGCTCGCGCCACCAGACCACATCGGTGACGTCGCCGAAGGTGCAGATCATGGCGATGCCCGAGCCCTTGTCCTTCTGCGCGAGGTGGTGCGCGAGCACGGGCACCTCGACGTCGAAGAGCGGGGTGCGGACGGTCGTGCCGAAGAGCGGCTGGTACCGCTCGTCGTCGGGGTGCGCGACGAGCGCGACGCAGGCGGGCAGCAGCTCCGGGCGGGTCGTCTCGATGAAGACGTCCTCCGCGCCCTCGCGGTGGAACGCGATCCGGTGGTACGCCCCGGGCTGCTCCTTGTCCTCGAGCTCGGCCTGGGCGACCGCGGTGCGGAAGGTGATGTCCCACAGGGTCGGCGCCTGGGCCTGGTAGGCCTCGCCGCGGGCGAGGTTCCGGAGGAACGCGCGCTGCGAGGCGGCCTGCGACTCCTCGCCGATGGTGCGGTAGGTCTGCGACCAGTCGACGGAGAGTCCGAGGCTGCGCCAGAGGTCCTCGAACTGCTTCTCGTCCTCGAGGGTGAGGCGCTCGCACAGCTCGATGAAGTTGCGGCGCGAGATCGGCTTCTGGTCGGCCGCCTTGCTGCTCTTGTTGTCGCCGCCCTCGAACGGAGGAGTGAAGTCGGCCTCGTAGGGCAGCGTCGGGTCGCAGCGGACGCCGTAGTAGTTCTGCACGCGGCGCTCCGTCGGCAGGCCGTTGTCGTCCCAGCCCATCGGGTAGAAGACCTTGCGGCCGCGCATGCGCTGGAACCGCGCGACGACGTCGGTGTGCGTGTACGAGAAGACGTGCCCGATGTGCAGCGAGCCCGACGCGGTGGGCGGGGGCGTGTCGATCGAGTAGACGTCGGCGCGGGTGAGACCGGTGCGGTCGAACCGGTACGTCCCGTCGGTCTGCCAGACGAGGCCCCACTTGCTCTCGAGCCCCTCGAGGGCGGGCTTCGCGGGGAGTTGCGCGGCGAAGGTCATGATTCTCCGGTTCGATATGGGCGGCACCGTGTCGGTGGTGATGATGCCTGGATGGCGGCTCCGGAGCGGATCGCTCACCGGCCGCGCCGATCCTATCGCGGAGCCGCGGTGCGGCCGTCGGGAGCGGCCCGGCCGACGACCGGGGCGAATCCGGCGCAGACCGGGGCGAGCGCCTCGTCGAGGTAGGGCACCAGCTCGCCGCGGGTGGGCCCCGCCGCCGCCCACGCCTGCACCGCGGCGACGGCCGCTCCGACGCTGGCGTAGGCGATGGCCCGGGAGAGGTGGGTCGGGAGCGGTCGCGCGGCCCGCTGCTCCACGAAGGCGGCCACGATCGCCGCCTGGCGCGCGAGCCGCGACAGGGCCGACGCCTGCAGCTCGTGCACACTGCCGATCAGCGCGCTCTGGGTGAGCGCCCAGGGCACGGAGGAGGGGCCGAAGCCGGCGCCGACCGCCAGCAGCGCGTCGCGCAGCGCGTCCATCGCCGGCCGCTCCGGCGCCGTCGCCCCGAGTGCGGCGGGCAGCTCGGCCAGCCGGTCGTCGACGAGGACCCAGAAGACGTCGCTCTTGGACTCGAAGTAGTTGAAGAACGTGTTGCGCGAGACGCCGGCGCGCTGGGCGATCTGCTCCACGGTCGTGCCCGCGTAGCTCTGCTCCAGGAACAGGTCCAGCGCGGCGTCCTCGAGCATCGAGCGCGACGAGGCGCGCGGCCGTCCTCTGCTCGTCGCTCCCGCCATGTGCGCTCCTGCTCCTCCCGCCCCCGACGCGCTACGATAGCCCTCAACGACTTCGACCCGGCCATCACCGGCGAGTCTCCGGAAGAACGGCGTCGGCTCCGGCCCCCGCCCAGTAGAACCGGACGGGTGCGGCCCGTGACAGCCGGTCGAGTGGGGACGTCTCCGAGGCAGCGCCGAGGGAGGTCCCAAGCGAGGTGGTACCGCGACCCCGGCCCGGGCTGACAGATCCGGGCGGGCCGTCCTCGTGCAGCCCAGCATCACTGCCAGGAGAACGCACGTGACCTATCCCTTGACCCCTCCCACCTCCGGCGACTCCGGATCCGCCTTCGGCCGCGGGGTGACCCCGTCGCCGCGCTTCCCCGAGATCGAGGAGGCCGTCCTCGCGCACTGGAAGGCCGACGACACCTTCCAGGAGTCGATCCGCTCGCGCGAGGGCTCTCCCGAGTGGGTGTTCTACGACGGACCGCCCTTCGCCAACGGCCTGCCGCACTACGGGCACCTGCTGACCGGGTACGCGAAGGACCTCTTCCCGCGCTTCCAGACCATGCGCGGCAAGCAGGTGCACCGCCGCTTCGGCTGGGACACCCACGGCCTGCCCGCCGAGCTCGAGGCCGAGCGGCAGCTGGGCATCACCGACAAGTCCCAGATCGAGGAGATGGGCATCGCCGCGTTCAACGCCGCGGCGAAGGAGTCGGTGCTGCGCTACACGGGCGAGTGGCAGGACTACGTCACCCGCCAGGCGCGCTGGGTCGACTTCGAGAACGACTACAAGACGCTCGACCCCTCCTTCATGGAGTCGGTCATCTGGGCGTTCAAGCAGCTCTACGACAAGGGCCTCGCCTACGAGGGCTACCGGGTGCTGCCCTACTGCTGGCGCGACCAGACCCCGCTCTCGAACCACGAGCTGCGGATGGACGACGACGTCTACAAGATGCGCCAGGACCAGACGGTGACGGTCACGTTCCCGCTGGTCGGCGAGACGGCGGAGGCGCTGAACCTGACCGCCGTGCGCGCGCTCGCCTGGACGACGACTCCCTGGACCCTGCCGACCAACGCCGCGCTGGCCGTCGGCCCCGACATCGAGTACGCCGTGCTCGCCTCGGGCCCGAACGGCGCCGCCGACGGGAAGGGCGAGCCGGAGGAGCGCGAGCTCTCGGCCGAGTACCTCCTCGCCATCGACCAGGTCGGCGCGTACGCGAAGGACCTGGGCTACGACGACGCGGAGTCCGCGCGCGCCGCCGTCTCGCGCACCCTCCGCGGTCGCGAGCTCGAGGGCGTCAGCTACGACCGCCTCTGGGACCACTACGCCGACACCGAGACCTGGGGCACGCAGAACGCGTGGCGCATCCTGGTCGCCGACTACGTGACGACGAGCGAGGGCACGGGCATCGTGCACCAGGCCCCCGCCTATGGCGAGGACGACCAGAAGGTCTGCGAGGCCGCAGGCATCCCGGTCATCATCTCCGTCGACGACGGCGGCCGCTTCCTCCCGCAGATCGCCGAGGTGGCCGGCCTGCAGGTGTTCGAGGCGAACAAGCCCCTCACGCAGCTGCTCAAGGCGCAGCACCGGCTCCTCCGTCAGGCCAGCTACGAGCACTCGTACCCGCACTGCTGGCGCTGCCGGAACCCGCTGATCTACAAGGCGGTCTCGAGCTGGTTCGTGCGCGTCACCGCGTTCCGCGACCGTATGGAGGAACTCAACCAGGAGATCACCTGGGTCCCCGAGAACGTGAAGGACGGCCAGTTCGGCAAGTGGCTCTCGGGCGCGCGCGACTGGTCGATCAGCCGGAACCGCTACTTCGGCTCGCCGATCCCGGTGTGGAAGAGCGACGACCCCGACTACCCGCGCATGGACGTGTACGGCTCGCTCGACGAGCTCGAGCGCGACTTCGGCGTGCGCCCGGAGGACCTGCACCGCCCCTTCATCGACGAGCTCACGCGGCCGAATCCCGACGACCCGACCGGGCGCTCGACGATGCGCCGCATCACCGACGTCCTCGACGTCTGGTTCGACTCGGGCTCCATGCCGTTCGCGCAGGTGCACTACCCGTTCGAGAACGCGGACTGGTTCGACTCGCACAACCCCGCCGACTTCATCGTCGAGTACATCGGGCAGACGCGCGGCTGGTTCTACACGCTGCACGTGCTCTCGACCGCGCTCTTCGACCGGCCGGCGTTCCGCAACGTCGTCAGTCACGGCATCGTCCTCGGCAACGACGGCCAGAAGATGTCGAAGTCGCTGCGCAACTACCCGGACGTCGCCGAGGTCTTCGACCGCGACGGCTCCGACGCGATGCGCTGGTTCCTGATGTCGAGCCCGGTGCTGCGCGGCGGCAACCTGGTCGTCACCGAGGAGGGGATCCGCGAGGGCGTGCGCCAGGTGCTGCTGCCGCTCTGGAACACCTGGTACTTCTTCTCGCTCTACGCCAACGCCTCCGGCGAGGACGGCTACGAGGCGCGCCGCCGCACCGACTCCGGGGACGTCCTCGACCGGTACCTGCTCGCCAAGACCCACGACCTGATCGAGACCGTCACCGGGCACCTCGAGGCGCTCGACTCGACCCTCGCCGCGGCCGCGCTGCGCGACTTCGCCGACGTCCTCACCAACTGGTACGTGCGCCGCTCCCGCGACCGCTTCTGGCAGGGTGCCGACGCGGACGGCCGGGGCGCGGAGGCGTTCGACACGCTGTACACCGTCCTCGAGACGGTGACGCGCGTCGCCGCTCCGCTGCTCCCGCTGATCTCGGAGGAGATCTGGCGGGGACTGACCGGCGGGCGCAGCGTGCACCTGACCGACTGGCCCACCGCCGACGAGTTCCCGGTCGACGAGGCCCTCGTCCACGCGATGGACGCCGTGCGCGGCATCTCGTCGACGGCGCTCTCGCTCCGCAAGCAGGCGGGACTGCGCGTGCGCCTGCCGCTCGCGCGCCTCACCGTGGTCGTCGCGGACGCCGACGAGCTCGCGCCGTTCGAGGCGATCCTGCGCGACGAGCTGAACGTGAAGGAGGTGACCCTCGTGCCGCTCGTCGAGACGAGCGCGTCCGACTACGGAGTCACCTCCCGCCTGGCCGTCAACGCCCGTGCCGCCGGACCGCGGCTCGGACGCGGCGTGCAGACGGTCATCAAGGCCGCGAAGGCGGGCGACTGGAGCGAGGTCGACGGAGTCGTGACCGCGGGCGGCGTCGAGCTGGCCGAGGGGGAGTACGAGCTCACGCTCGAGGTCGGGGGAGCGGGCGCCGACGACCGCGCCATCGCGCTCCTCCCGCGCGGAGGGTTCGTCCTCCTCGACACCGCCACCACGCCCGAGCTCGAGGCCGAGGGGCTCGCCCGCGATCTCATCCGCGCCGTGCAGGACGCCCGCAAGGGAGCCGGTCTCGACGTGAGCGACCGCATCGTGCTCGACGTGATGCTCGACGAGGTCAGCCTCGGCGCGCTCGAGCCGCACGCGACCTGGATCGCCGAGGAGACCCTCGCGACCGGGTTCGCCTTCACCCCGCTGACCATCGCCCTCGAGGGCGGCGAGGGGGCCGTCGCCTTCGGTCCCGCCGGCACCGCCATCATCCGCGTCGAGAAGGTCGAGGCCGCCGATGTCTGATCCCCTCGAGAACGACGCCGACCGGGCGGCGGCCGACGCCGTCTACGCGACCCTGCTCGAGCGCCTGGGCGAGTCGAACGTCCGCCCGAGGCTCGCCCCGACGCGACGCGCCGTCGAGATACTCGGCGACCCGCAGCGGGCCTACCCGGTGATCCAGGTGGCCGGCACGAACGGCAAGACCTCCACGAGCCGGATGATCGAGAGCCTCCTGCGGGCCCACGGCCTGCGCGTCGGGCTGTTCACGAGCCCGCACCTCGAGCGCTTCAACGAGCGCATCGTCATCGACGGCGAGCCCATCTCGGACGAGAGCCTCGTCGCGAACTGGCAGGACGTCGAGCCCTACATCCGCATGACCGACGCCGAGCTCGCCGAGCAGGACGAGCCGCCGCTCTCCTTCTTCGAGGTCATCACCGTGCTCGCGTACGCGGCCTTCGCCGACGCGCCGGTCGACGTGGCCGTCATCGAGGTCGGGATGGGCGGCGAGTGGGACTCGACGAACGTCGCCGACGCGCAGGTGGCCGTCTTCACGCCGATCGCGCTCGACCACACGGACCGCCTCGGCTCGACGATCGACGAGATCGCGCGCACCAAGTCGGGCATCGTGAAGCCGCTGGCCGCCGTGGTGTCGGCGAAGCAGACCCCCGAAGCGGAGGCGGTGCTGCGGCACGCGGCCGAGGCCACCGAGTCCTCCATCGCCTTCGAGGGCTCGGAGTTCGACGTCACCTCGACCACCGTCGCCGTCGGCGGCCAACTGGTCTCGGTCCGCGGTCTCGCGACCTCCTACGACCAGCTCCTGCTGCCCTTCTTCGGCGACCACCAGGCCGAGAACGCCGCCGTCGCCATCGCCGCGGTCGAGACGTTCATCGGAGGCGGCACCCAGGAGCTGACCGGCGACGTCCTCGACGAGGGGCTCGCGGCCGCGACCTCCCCGGGGCGTCTCCAGGTGGTCGGCAACTCCCCGCGCACCCTCGTCGACGCCGCGCACAACCCGCACGGCGCCGCCTCGCTCGCTGCAGCGCTCGGCCGCTACTTCGACTTCGACCGTGTCACCGCGGTCGTCGGCGTGCTCGCCGAGAAGGACGCCGAGGGCATCCTCCGCGCGCTCCTGCCGGTCGTGGACGAGCTCATCGTGACCCGCGCGCCGAGCGATCGCGCCCTCGCGGCCGACGACCTCGCGGCACTCGCGCGCACCGTGTTCCCGGAGGAGTCGGTGCACGTCGCCGAGGACACCGCAGCAGCGCTGACCGCGGGCCGCCTGCTCGCGGCGCGTACCGACAAGGGCGCCCTCGTGATCACAGGGTCGATCACTCTCGTCGGGCGCGCGATCACCGTCGCCCGCGACGAGAACTGGCAGGGCTCGTGAGAGCCGGGCGCCCGCGCCGGGCGAGGACCGTCCGCGAGAGCCTCGCGTCGATCGTCCTCGGCTTCGAGGTCGTCATCGTGTTCCTCGCGACCCTCGTGGGCTTCGGCCTGAAGGTCGCCGATCCGGTGGTCGTGCTGGTCGGCGGGGGAGTGCTCTGCCTCGCGATGCTGGCGACGCTCCGCCTCCTCGACCGCCCGCTCGGCATCCGGATCGGCTGGGTGCTGCAGTTCGTTATCGTTGCCTCGGGTCTGCTCGTCCCGATCATGTTCGTCATCGGCGCGGCCTTCGTCGCCCTCTGGACGTACTGCATCGTGACGGGCACCCGCCTCGACTCCCAGGCCGGCCCTCCGGCGGCCGGGACCACCGACCCCATCGAAGGAGACCGCTGAACCATGGCCATCCAGGAGACCCTCGTCCTCGTCAAGCCCGACGGAGTCGCGCGCAACCTCACCGGCGAGATCCTCCGCCGCATCGAGGCGAAGGGCTACTCGCTCGTCGACATCAAGCTCGTGGAGGCCGACCGCGACCTCCTCGGCGCCCACTACGCCGAGCACGAGGGCAAGCCGTTCTACGAGCCGCTCGTGGAGTTCATGGAGAGCGGTCCGATCGTCGCGATCCGCATCGCCGGCGACCGAGTCATCGAGGGCTTCCGCTCCCTCGCCGGAACGACCGACCCGACGACCGCGGCGCCCGGCACCATCCGCGGCGACCTCGGCCGCGACTGGGGCCTCAAGGTGCAGCAGAACCTCGTCCACGGCTCCGACTCCGTCGAATCCGCGGAGCGCGAGCTCTCCCTCTGGTTCTCCTGACGGAGAACCGCCGCGGGAGCTCGCGCTCCGCGGTGTTCCGCGGTGAACCGCGGAACCGCGGTCGGCTCGCGTAGGCGGTCCCGATCCGCAGAGCGTCGCGACTCCGGCGACGGGAAAGCGCTCGAACGCGCTTTCCCGGATACGCCTCGCGGTGTTCGGCGATCCGGTGACGGGCACCTCGGGATCTTCCCGGGGTGCCTTTCTCTGTCCGTGTCGTCGGGTGGTCCGCGCGTTCCGCGACGGAGGGCGCCCTGCACGAGGAGCCTCCCGCCGGCCCTTGCTGATCGAGGAGCCCGCGCAGGCGGCGTATCGAGCGGAGGGGGCGCCTTCGGTGCCAACGCGGGGGGGAAGAGACGGATGTTCTGGGGGACGTGGGTCTCGATACGCCCCTTCGGGGCTACTCGACCAGCAAGGAGGCGGGGGTCTCCTCCCAGTAGATCCACGTCGTGCCCGCTGATCGAGTAGCCCGCGCAGCGGGCGTATCGAGATCCACGTGCTCCAGGAGGAGTGCTGCCGTCAGCGCCTGAGCAGCCTCACAGGTACGAGAGCACATCCAGACGGAGCTGCGCGATCACCGCGATCGCGAGGTAGCAGAGCAGCGTGATGAACGGGATCCAGCCGTAGGCGGCTCCCGCGAAGCGCCGCACCGCGGCCGGGACCGGGAACACGCCCTCGCGCAGGTTCCGCAGGGTCACGAGCCAGAAGCCCGGGATCACGACCGCCCAGGTGAGCATGCACCACGGGCAGAGCGTGCCGAGGAGGAAGACGCTCTGCGTGATCAGCCAGATCACGAAGCCCAGGGCGAAGACGAAGCCCAGGTTGAAGACCGCCCAGAACCAGCGGTCGAAGCGCGCCCCGGCCAGCAGCCCGGCCCCGACCACGATCGGCGCGATCCAGGCGGCCACCCCGATCAGCGGATTCGGGAAGCCGAAGACGGCTCCCTGGGGCGAGTCGAGGTTCGCGCTGCACTGCACGAGGATGCTGAAGTCGCACCCCAGTCCCGTCGACGGATCGGTCAGCGCCGCGAACTTGTCGAGCGTCAGCGCGAAGGCCGCGATCCACCCCGTGATCCCCAGGACGACCAGCAGTGCGGCGAACAGGATCGGGCGTCGAAGGGCGGGGGCGTCGGACACCGGGGGATTATCGCACGGGCCGAATCGGCGCCTCTGGGAATGCGTGCGATAATCGGAGCCGTCGGTCCGGAAGATCCCGCGCCGGCACCAGAAGGTTTACCGGGCGAACACCGGGCCACAGGAGATCGACCGCGTTCCGCGAATGGACGCGACGGGTCACCCGCTCCACCACGACGCGACCGACGGTCGCAGCGAGACGGAGCACGTGTCGGATAGTCAGTTCCGAGAACGAAGCTGCACCCGGAGTCCTGCGCCACGTGAGCGACCGGATCGGGGGAGCGGAAGGATTCGCGACGGGCCCCACGCGGCCCCTCGCACGAGGAGAGATCCGGGTAGGAAGGCGCGGCGGACGACCCGGCCGAGGAGTGCACCAGGAATGGTGGAAGACAAGAATTCGAGCGGATCCGATCCGGACCGCGACGAGCCCCGCAGCGGGGCCAAGAAGATCAGCCGCCTCTTCGGTGGCCGCCGGGCGACCCGGCGGACCGAGTCGAGCGCGCCAGCGACAGGGGGAACGATCATCGATACCGACGAGACCGACACGACCGCGCAGGAGACGCCGACCGAGGACGTGAGCGAGGCCCAGAGCCCGACGTCCTCCGTCGCGTTCTTCAACGCCCTGCCCGAGACGGCGCCCGGCCAGGAGGACGCGCGTCCCGCCCGTCCCGCACTGCCGAGCACGTCGCTCCTGTTCCAGGCGCCCGAGCTGCCCGACTACGTCGAGCTCGCACCGCTTCCGCCGCGCGGCGCCCCACTGGGCCTGCGCGAGGAGCGCGAGGCGCCCGCGGAGGAGCAGGGCTCCGTCCGCCGCCGCTCGCGCCGCCGCACCGGCGAGAGCGACCGCGGCGGGTCGGACGACCCCGAGAACACCGTCGTCCGGGTCCGTCAGCCGCGGGAGCCCCGCGAGCAGCGCGAGCCCGAGCTGATCACCGAGCCTCAGCGCATCAAGGGCTCCACTCGTCTCGAGGCCAAGAAGCAGCGCCGCCGCGACGGCCGCGACGCCGGCCGCCGACGCACGGTGGTCACCGAGTCCGAGTTCCTCGCCCGCCGCGAGGCCGTCGACCGCGTGATGGTGGTCCGCTCGAAGCAGGACAGCATCCGCATCGGCGTCCTGGAGGACGGCGTCCTGGCCGAGCACTACGTCGCCCGCTCGCAGGAGGCGTCCCTCATCGGCAACGTCTACCTCGGCCGCGTGCAGAACGTCCTCCCGAGCATGGAGGCGGCGTTCGTCGACATCGGACGCGGACGCAACGCCGTCCTCTACTCCGGCGAGGTCGATTGGGACGCCGCGGCGAACCCCGGCGGCCCCCGTCGCATCGAGCTCGCCCTCAAGCCCGGCGACCGCGTCCTCGTGCAGGTCACGAAGGACCCCGTCGGCCACAAGGGCGCCCGCCTGACGAGCCAGATCTCGCTCCCGGGCCGCTACCTCGTCTACGTGCCCAACGGCTCGATGAACGGCATCTCCCGCAAGCTCCCCGACACCGAGCGCGCCCGCCTGAAGAAGATCCTCAAGGAGGTCCTTCCCGAGAACGTCGGCGTCATCGTGCGCACGGCGGCCGAGGGAGCCACCGAGGAGCAGTTGACCGTCGACGTCGAGCGCCTCACCGCGCAGTGGACGGCGCTCAGCGAGAAGGCCGCGACCGGCCAGGCGCCGGCTCTCCTGCACAGCGAGCCCGACCTGCTGATCAAGATCGTCCGCGACGTCTTCAACGAGGACTTCGAGAAGATGGTCATCGCCGGCGACGACGCCCGCGAGACCATCGAGCTCTACCTCAGCCAGGTCGCCCCCGACCTGCTCGAGCGCGTCGAGGTGTACTCGGGCGAGCAGGACGCGTTCGACGAGTTCCGCATCACCGAGCAGATCGAGAAGGCTCTCGAGCGCAAGGTCTGGCTGCCGAGCGGCGGCTCGCTCGTCATCGACCGCACTGAGGCGATGACCGTCGTCGACGTCAACACCGGCAAGTTCGTCGGCTCGGGCGGCAACCTCGAGGAGACCGTCACCAAGAACAACCTCGAGGCCGCGGAGGAGATCGTCCGCCAGCTGCGCCTGCGCGACATCGGCGGCATCATCGTGGTCGACTTCATCGACATGGTGCTCGAGTCCAACCGCGACCTCGTGCTGCGCCGCCTGGTCGAGTGCCTCAGCCGCGACCGCACCAAGCACCAGGTCGCCGAGGTCACCTCGCTCGGCCTCGTGCAGATGACCCGCAAGAAGCTCGGCCTGGGCCTCCTCGAGACCTTCAGCGAGAACTGCGAGGTGTGCGCGGGCCGCGGAGTCATCGTGCAGCACGACCCGGTCGTCAAGCACCGCTCCACCGCCGCCCCGCAGCAGGAGCGCCGCCGCGGCGGCCGCTCGGGCGACAGCGCGTCCGGAGGCTCGCCCCGCCAGAACGGCTCCGGCGGCTCGTCCGCCGCGAACGGCCAGAACGGCTCCGGAGCGAAGAGCGTCAGCACGCACGCCATCACCGACGACGCGAAGAACGCCCTCGCTCAGATCGCGGCGAGCACCATCCACCCCGCGAACGTGCGCCAGGCCGCCGAGGAGGCCGCCGCGCTCGTCGACGAGGCGTCCGCCGAGTCCGCCCGTACCGAGCCCGTCGAGCCCGTCGAGACCGGGGACTCGGAGCAGACCGAGCAGACCGCACCGCGCGAGCAGTCGCGTCGCGGCGAGCGTCCCGCCCGGGGTGAGCGCCGCCGCCGGGGCCGCGACCGCGAGCCGCGCCAGGAGAGCACGGGCGATGAGACGGTCGAGGCGCCGGCGGAGCAGTCCGCTCCGCCCGCCGTCGAGGCGCCGGTCGTGCCGATCCTCGACATCCCTATCCCGCCCGCTCCCGCGACCACGGGTCGTCGGGTGCGCAGCGAGGTCGCCGAGCACCTGCTCGACTCCGTCCTCGATGCACTCCCGGCCCCCAAGCAGCCGGGTCAGGGCCGCGCCAAGAGCCGCCGGGTGACCACCGCCGCTCTCACGGGCGTCGCGGTCATCCCGGAGCAGACCCCGCGCCGCGCCGAGCAGCAGTAGCGACCGCGCGAGCGATCAGTGGGGCCCGGTGCCCGGCGAGAGCCGGCGCCGGGCCCTCTCCGTCTCCCGGTCCCGGCCCTTCACGCGTAGACCGCTGCTCAGGAGCCGCTCCACCAGTTCGCGTGCGCCGACCGGGATCGCGCCCGCGGCGAGCAGCTCGGATCGGCGCTCCTCGGGGACGTCGTAGTGGTCGAGGTCGAAGCTGCGCTCGGGGACTCCGGTGCGCCGCGCGAACGCGTGCAGCTCCTCCAACGACTCGTCGCTGACCAGGTGCGCCCAGAGCGTGTCGTGGGCCGGCCACCGCGCCGCGTCGAGAAGGATCGCCATCCATCGATCGTAGGCGGCGCGCCTGCCGCCCCGGCCCGCCGCTGTCCACTATCGTGACGGGGTCGTCGGATCGGGCGCGCCGTGCCGAGAGGCCGTGCGGCCGTGCGATGCCCGCTCTCCGGAGCGGGCGTTTGACCGTCGAGCTCCCATCCCGTACTCTTGACCGTTGGTGTGGCGCGATCCATGTGCTCACGCAGATTTCCGTCGTCGCCCGTCTCCTCACGGAGAGCGGGACGCGGTACCGGTTCCCTCGTTCGGTGTGGGAGACGGGAAAGAAACGGGGCCCCGCCCCTTCCATACAAGCCCCGGATGGCGCCGTCTCACGACAGCGCCCGTCCAGACGAGAAACAGGTACGAGAAGTGGTTTACGCAGTTGTGCGCGCCGGCGGTCGGCAGGAGAAGGTCGAGGTCGGCACCATCGTGACGATGGACCGCGTCAAGGCCGACGAGAACGGCACCGTGCAGCTGGCTGCCGTGCTCCTCGTCGACGGAGACTCGATCACCTCGGACGCCTCGGCGCTCGAGAAGGTCTCGGTCACCGCGGAGGTGCTCGAAGAGCTCCGCGGTCCGAAGATCGTCATCCAGAAGTTCAAGAACAAGACCGGCTACAAGAAGCGCCAGGGGCACCGTCAGGAGCTCACGCGCGTGAAGGTCACTGGCATCAAGTAACCGCTGACCGCGGAGCGAGCCATCGCACCGCGGATGTTCAGCACGGGGCTGCGGCCCCCCGGTCTCGAGGAGATGAGAAATGGCACACAAGAAGGGCGCGAGCTCCACTCGCAACGGTCGTGACTCGAACGCGCAGCGTCTCGGCGTCAAGCGCTTCGGCGGTCAGGTCGTGAACGCAGGCGAGATCATCGTCCGCCAGCGCGGCACCCACTTCCACCCCGGCGCCAACGTCGGACGCGGCGGCGACGACACCCTGTTCGCCCTGTCGGCCGGCGCGGTCGAGTTCGGCACCAAGGGCGGCCGCAAGGTCGTCAACATCGTGGCGGCCGCCCAGTAGGGTCGGTCTCCTCGGCCGAGCAGGCACAGGACGCAAGGGGCGGGCTTCGGCTCGCCCCTTGCGCGTTGCAGCGGCCCGCCGGCCTCCGGCGCACGGGAACCCCGGCGCCCCCACTCCCGATCGGACGGACAGAACAACCATGGTCACCTTCGTCGACAACGTCACGCTGCACCTGCGTGCCGGCCACGGCGGGAACGGCTGCGTCTCCGTCCGCCGCGAGAAGTTCAAGCCGCTCGCCGGCCCCGACGGCGGGAACGGCGGTCACGGCGGCGACATCGTCCTCGTCGCCGACCCGCAGGTCACGACACTCCTCGCCTACCACCGCCACCCGCACCAGTCCTCCGAGAACGGCGGGCCCGGGATGGGCGACCACCGCGCCGGAGGCAACGGCGAGCTCCTCGAGCTGACCGTCCCGGTCGGCACCGTCGTGAAGTCACCCGACGGCGAGCAGCTCATCGACATGGACGAACCGGGTCTCCGCTTCGTCATCGCTCCTGGCGGTCAGGGCGGTCTGGGCAACGCGTCGCTCGCCACCACGAAGCGCAAGGCCCCCGGGTTCGCGCTGCTCGGCACCCCGGGCTGGGAGGGCGACGTCGTCCTCGAGCTCAAGACCGTCGCCGACGTCGCACTCGTCGGGTTCCCCTCCGCGGGCAAGTCGAGCCTCGTCGCCGCCATCTCGGCCGCGAAGCCGAAGATCGCCGACTACCCCTTCACCACGCTCGCCCCGAACCTCGGCGTCGTGCAGGCGGGGGAGTCGCGCTACACCGTCGCCGACGTCCCCGGCCTGATCGAGGGCGCGAGCGAGGGCAAGGGGCTCGGCCTCGAGTTCCTCCGTCACGTCGAGCGCTGCACGGCGCTCGTGCACGTCCTGGACTGCGCCACTCTCGAGCCGGGTCGCGACCCGCTGACCGACCTCGACGTCATCCTGGGCGAGCTCGCGGCCTACCCCGTCGGCGACGGCCAGGTCCCGCTGCTGGAGCGTCCTCAGCTGATCGCCCTCAACAAGGTCGACGTGCCCGAGGCCCAGGAGCTCGCCGCGTTCGTGCGCAACGACCTCGAAGCGCGCGGCTACCGCGTCTTCGAGATCTCGACCGTCAGCCACAAGGGCCTCCGCCAGCTGACCTTCGCCCTGGCCGAGATCGTCGAGCAGCACCGCGCCGAGCTCGCTGCGGCACCCCAGGTGGAGCGGATCACCATCCGCCCGCGGGCCGTCGACGAGAAGGACTTCGAGATCCGCGTCGAGGGCGGCTCCTACGGCAACATCTACCGGGTGCTGGGCACGAAGCCCGTGCGCTGGGTCGCGCAGACCGACTTCACCAACGACGAGGCCGTCGGCTTCCTCGCCGACCGGCTCGCGAAGCTGGGCGTCGAGAACGGCCTGTTCGCGGCGGGAGCCGTCGCCGGCTCCACCGTCGTCATCGGCCGGGGCGACGGAGTCGTCTTCGACTGGGAGCCGACCCTCACCTCCACGGCGGAGCTCCTCACCGCGCCCCGCGGCACCGATGTGCGGCTCGAGGACAACCGCCGCAAGACGCGCAACGAGCGCCGCGACGAGTACTTCGAGCGGATGGACGCCAAGGCGGAGGCCCGCGCGGAGCTCGAGCGCGAGCGCCTGGGCGGCGTGTGGCGCGTCTCCGACGAGGACGACGCCGTCGACACCGTCGAGGCGGACCGCGAGGACTGACCTCCGGAGCCCGGCGCTCGCGGAGGTGCCGGGCTCCGTCCGTCGTCCGCAACGGAGCACTACACTGTCCGGATGCCGCAGACGACCCTCGACAGCACCGCTCTGACGGAGCGGTTCGCCGCCTCCCGCACCGCGTCCCGATCCCTCCGGAGTGCGACGACCGAGCTGAAGAACCGCGCGCTCCTCGCGATCGCCGACGCCGTCCGCTCGGGCGCCGACCGCATCGTGCCGGCGAACGACCTCGATCTCGCGAACGGGCGGGAGAACGGGATGAGCACCGGTCTGCAGGACCGCCTCCGCCTCGACGAGGCGCGACTGGGCTCCCTGGCCGACGCCGTCGTCGCCGTCGCCGGTCTCGTCGACCCGGTGGGGCAGACCGTCCGGGGGTCGAACCTGCCCAACGGCGCCTCGCTCACGCAGGTGCGCGTCCCGTTCGGCGTCGTCGGAGCCATCTACGAGGCGCGCCCGAACGTGACGATCGACATCGCCGCGCTCGCGCTCAAGAGCGGCAACGCGGTGATCCTGCGCGGCGGGTCCGCCGCCGAGAACACGAACCGGGTGCTGGTCGAGCTGCTGCAGGAGGCGATCGCCTCCGTCGGACTGCCGCGCGAGCTGGTGCAGACCGTCGACGACCACGGCCGCGAGGGCGCGAAGGCGCTCATGCGCGCCCGGGGCTACGTCGACGTCCTCGTCCCGAGGGGGAGCGCAGGGCTCATCGAGTCCGTCGTCACCGAGTCCACCGTGCCGGTGATCGAGACCGGGGCGGGAGTGGTGCACGTCTTCCTCGACGCCTCGGCCCACGAGCAGTGGGCGGTCGACATCGTGCACAACGCCAAGACGCAGCGTCCGAGCACCTGCAACGCCCTCGAGACCCTGCTGGTGCACCGCGACGCGGCGGAGCGCCTGCTGCCGCCGGTCCTCGGCCGGCTCGAGCGCGCGGGCGTCACGGTCCACGGCGACGACCGCGTCCGCGCGCTGCACCCCTCCGCGGTCGCGGCGACGGAGGAGGACTGGTCGGCCGAGTACTACTCGCTCGACATCGCCGTTGCGATCGTCGACGACCTCGACGCGGCGATGGCCCACATCGCGCGCTACTCCACGCACCACACCGAGTCGATCGTGACCAACGACCTCGCGAACGCCGAGCGGTTCCTCGCCGAGGTCGACTCGGCCGTCGTCATGGTGAACGCGTCGACCCGCTTCACCGACGGAGGCGAGTTCGGCTTCGGGGCCGAGGTCGGCATCTCCACGCAGAAGCTGCACGCGCGCGGGCCGATGGGGTTGCCCGAGCTGACGAGCACCAAATGGCTGCTGCGCGGTGCCGGGCAGGTCCGCGCCTAGTCCCGACAGCGGCCGGGTAGACTCGACAGCGCCCGCGCGGGCACCACGACCTTCAAGGAGCACCGAATGTCCCTGGCCACGACCGTCCTGGCAGAAGCATCGACGCACGTCGAGCTGCCGTTCCCCGCGATCGTGTTCGGCCTCATCGCCGCCGTCGCGTTCGTCGGCCTCGGCTTCGTGACCTGGAGCTACCGCGACGTGTCGAACCGCCACGCGCACAAGACCTCCGGATCGGCCGACCAGCACGGACACGGCCACTAGGCCGGAGGCTCCGCGATCGTGACGTCCGCCGCGAGCGGCGATCCCCGGCGTCCGCGCATCGGCGTGATGGGCGGAACGTTCGACCCCATCCACCACGGGCACCTCGTCGCGGCGTCCGAGGTCGCGCAGTCGTTCGACCTCGACGAGGTCGTCTTCGTCCCCACCGGGCAGCCCTGGCACAAGAAGACGGTGACCTCCGCCGAGCATCGCTACCTGATGACGGTCATCGCGACCGCCTCGAACCCGAGCTTCACCGTGAGCCGCGTCGACGTCGACCGGATCGGCACCACCTACACGATCGACACCCTGCGCGACATCCACGCCGCGCATCCCGACGCCGAGCTCTTCTTCATCACCGGAGCCGACGCGGTCGCGCAGATCCTGAGCTGGAAGGACTACGACGAGCTCTGGGAGCTCGCGCACTTCGTCGCTGTCAGCAGGCCCGGCCACGTCCTGAACGTTTCGGGATTGCCGGCACAGGACGTATCCTTGTTGGAGATTCCGGCGCTCGCGATTTCCTCGACTGACTGTCGGAGCCGCGTGAACCGGGGTCGTCCGGTCTGGTACCTGGTTCCCGACGGTGTCGTCCAGTACATCTCGAAGCACCATCTGTATCGGAGTACGTCATGACAGTCCAGCCCGAGGAGAAGCCGCTCACCCGGCGAGAGATCCGCGAGCGCGAACGCCGCGAGGCGGGGCTCGCCCCGGCCGCCGCAGCGCCCACGACCTCGCGACGCGCCGCCACCGCCTCGGTGACCGCTGCGGGGGACATGCCCGTGCTCACGCCGGTCCAGACCCTCCGCATCGAGGCGCCCCAGGCGTCTCCCGCCCGGGAGCCGGACCTGCGGACGTCCGCTCTCGAGGTCGTGCTGCCGGAGGGCGTCGAGCGTTCCAGCCTCACGCGCCGCGAGCTCCGCGCGCTGCACGCGCAGCAGCAAGCCGCGAAGCTCGCTGCCTCGCCGACGACCGCTTCCGCGCCCGGAGTGGCGACGACGCAGCCGGACGAGCCGGCCTCGGTCGACGACGCCGTCGGGCGCGCCTCCGAGCTCCCCTCCTCCGAGACCGACTCGGGCGACTCCGACTCGGGCGACTCCGACTCGGGCGACTCCGACGAGCGGGCGCAGCAGGACGACGACGCGACCCGTGACTCCGGGACCGTCGAGCCCAAGCTCAACACCGCCCTCTTCGCGACCGTGGGCACGCTCGACCTCGGCGACGAGAAGGCGACGGAGATCACGGGCAGCTTCCACCCGCCGATCGAGCACCTCGCGATCACGGAGGAGCTCGACAGCAAGTCGAAGGAGGAGGTCGACGCCTCGTTCGACGAGCTCATCGCCCGCGGGGTCTCCTCCACCGGAGCGGTGACGACGACCAACGCCCTGATCCTCCCCACGACCGGTGCCGGCGACGTCGTCGAGGGGCGCTCGGACACCGGCGAGGTCCTCGTGACCGGCACCTTCGAGCTCCCGCGGAGCCTCGGGTCGACGGGCCAGCACCCGAACCTGTACGACTCGCCCGACGTCGACCGCTACGTCGACCGGATCGACCGCGAGCAGCCCGCCGCCGACTCCGAGCCGGTCCGTGCGTCCAGCGCCGTCTCGACCCACGCCGCCGGTACCGCGATGATCGCCCCGCAGAAGAAGCGCGGCATCAGCGCTCCCGTCGTCCTCGCGATCACGGCGGCCGTCCTCCTCGTCGCCTCGATCGCGCTGTTCATCGGCGGCTTCGTCCTCAACATCTTCTGATCCGCTCTCCCCGACACTGAAGGCTTCATGACTGCGACCGATTCCGCCCGCGCCCTGCTCGACATCGCGGCCACAGCCGCCGACTCCAAGGGCGGGGAGGATCTGGTCGCGCTCGACGTGTCGGGCCCGCTGCCGCTGGTCGACATCTTCCTGCTCGTGACCGGGCGCTCCGAGCGCAACGTGGTCGCGATCGCCAACGAGGTCGAGGACCGCCTGATCGCCTCGGGCAGGAAGCCGCTGCGCCGCGAGGGCCGCTCCGAGGGGCGCTGGATCCTGCTCGACTTCGGCGACCTCGTCGTCCACGTCTTCCACGAGGAGGACCGGATGTACTACTCGCTCGAGCGCCTGTGGAAGGACTGCCCGACCGTGCCCTTCACCGTCGACCAGCCCGTGCCCGCCGACTCCTCGGCTCCCTCGCACTGACGAACACGCCCGGTGGCAGGGCTCGATTTCGTCTGACGCACTTCGTGTTGTAGATTATTCGAGTTGCTTCCGCCGGGCGGAGGGAACGGAACAGGCAAGACGAACGGGTCCGTGGCGCAGCTGGTAGCGCACCTGCATGGCATGCAGGGGGTCAGGGGTTCGAATCCCCTCGGATCCACCGAGACACAAGAGCCGCCCCTCGGGGCGGCTCTTGTGCGTTGAGGGCGCACATGCTCTCCGGGTGAGCGTCGGCCGTGCGGAATCCGGAAACCCGCCCGACACGTCCGACCGGTACGGTGAGAGGGTCCGCCTCCGCCGAGCCGGATCGACCGGCCGCCGCGGAGCGAGCGGCCTCTGCAGGAAGAGAAGCCATGTCCCCCCACGACGACGCCGCGGGTCGCGCATCCTCCACCTCCTCCTCCCTCCGGCGGCGGACCATCGTCGGCGGGGCGCTCTCCGGTGCTCTCGCGCTGGGAGCCGCGACGCTTCCCGCCACGGCCGCCTCCGCAGCTCCGATCCGCGGTCTGCCCGGCGAGATCAGCCGCAAGATCAACGTGCCGACGCAGAACAAGCGCGTGCTCTACGACAACCTCGTCGTCTCCATCGGCGGCGACTCGGCACGGATCTTCATCCCGCAGAGCGTGAAGCCGAACCAGACGACCCCGGTGCCGGTCATCTGGTTCATCCACTCGGCGCAGGCCGACCACAACTCGCTGAACAGCGTCTTCAAGTACCCCGCCGAGCTGGCGGTCGAGAAGGGCGCGATCGCGATCTGCCAGACCCTCGGCGGCACGCTCTGGACGAACGACACGGCGCAGGGCCACCAGCGCAACGGCTACGCCTACCTGTCCGGCCTGTTCCCGATCCGCGCGAGCTACATGTGGTCGCTGTCGGCCGGCGGAGCGCTCGCCTGCGAGAACTACGGCTCCAAGGTCATCCCCGGCATCAACGGCCTCTACCTCGTCAACGGCGTCTACGACCTCCGCGACATCCACGACCGCTCGCTCCGCGGCCGGATCTCGATCGGCGACGCCTTCGGCAGCACCGCGCAGATCGACGCGCACAACCCCAAGCGCCTGCCCTCCTCCGCGTGGGCCGGGACGAACATCCGCGTGGTCGTCTCCGATGCCGACCACGTCGACACGAGCGTCCCGCCGACGCTGCACGGCCTCGCTCTCGTCGCCAAGGCGAAGTCGACGGCCAAGGAGGCGAGCGTGCGCTACCACACGCTCGGCCACAACCCGCCGTCGTGGGCCAATCAAGACGGCATCGACGCCATCTTCCGCTGGCACGCCGCGCTCGGGACGACCACCCCGCCCACGACGACGCCCGTGGCCGTCCCGGCCCCGGTGGCCCGATGGGACTTCGCGCAGACGTCCGGCCCCTTCACCGCCTCCAACGGCGCGTTCCCGCTCTCGCAGATCGGATCGACCGCGGCGGCGACGATCGCGACCCCCTTCGGCCGCGGGCTCGCCCTCAAGGGCTCCTCGGCCCTCGCGGTGCCGAAGGCCTCGGTCGGCGCGCTCAACCGTGGCGCGGGCTCCGGCAAGGTCACCGTCGCCGCGTGGGTGCGGCAGAACGACCCGAACACCGGCTGCGTCGCCGGCGTGTGGAGCGACTCCGCGGGCGCGGCGGGCCGCTCCTACGGCCTCTTCTACGACGTGAGCAGCTATGGTGGCGCGGATCGCGCCTGCTTCTACGTCTCCCGCTCGGGAGGAGCCACGCCGGGCTACCCGTATCCGCGCGACTACTCCGCGACGAAGACGCTCATGACTCCCGGGGTCTGGCAGCTCCACGTCGGCACCTACGACGGCGCCGTCGCGACCAGCTACCTCAACGGTGTCGCCTCCGCGTACCCGTCGTTCACCGACTCCACCGGGGCGACCTACGCGCGGAACCCCTACGCCTTCAGCTCCGGCCTCAACCCCCTGCCGGCCGACTTCACCGTCGGCGCGAGCCGGACCGGCGGCGTGCTCGGCAACTTCGCGATCGCGGACGTGGCGCGGCTGCGGGTCTGGGACGTCGCCCTGACGGCCGCGCAGGTCAAGGCGATCTACACCCAGGAGTCGGCCCTCCTCTGAGCCGTCCGGCCGACCGGCAGGACCGCTGCAGTGGCGGTCCTGCCGGTCGCCACGAACGGGGGCCAGGCGGGTCGACCACCCTCCACCAGACTGACTGCATGCCGACTCCGACCGCTCCGCGCGGCCTCATCACGCAGTTCTCCCTCGTCGACGCCCTGCTCGCCGGTCTCTTCGACGGAGTCGTGACGCGCGCCGAAGTCGACGCCGCCGGCGACTTCGGTCTGGGCTGCGGCGACCGGATGGACGGCGAGCTGGTGATCCTCGACGGCGTCCACCGGGTGTTCCGCGGCGACGGCTCGGTCGCGGTGCTCGCACCGGACGACCGCGTGGCCTTCGCCGAGGTCTCCCGCTTCGAGGCCGATGTCGCGGTCCCTCTGCACGACGTACCGTCGCTGGACGGCCTGCTGGTGGCCGTCCGGAGCCTCGTCGCGAGCCACAACGTCTTCCTCGGCCTCCGCGTCCGGGGGAGCTTCGACCGCCTGACCCTGCGTCAGCCGATCGCGCAGGTGAAGCCGTACCTCCGTCTCGCCGACGCGATGCACGACCAGCGCGAGCTGCACCTCGACCGCGTCGAGGGCACACTGCTCGGCTTCGTCGCGCCGAAGGCGTTCCAGGGCATCAGCGTGGCCGGTCTGCACACCCACTTCGTCGACGTCACCGGCACACTCGGCGGCCACGTCCTCGCCGTCTCGGGTCTCGCCGGCACGCTCGAGGTCGAGCAGTACGGCGGCATCACCGTGCGGCTGCCGGAGTCGGAGGACTACCTCGCCGCGGACCTCGACGAGGACGCGGCGGTCTCGGACGCCGCCATCCGCGCGGTCGAGTCCGATCACGCCCGCTGACCGCCGCGCCTACCCTGGACCCATGCCCTCCCTTCGCGACGTCCACGCCGTCATCGATCGTCTCTGGCCCGAGGCCGCCGCCGAGAGCTGGGACGCACCCGGCCTCGTGACCGGTGACCCCGACTCCTCCGTGGAGCGGATCCTGCTCACGGTCGACGTCGTGTCCGACACCGTGCGCGAGGCGGTCGGCGGCGGCTACCAGCTGCTCGTCGCGCACCACCCGCTCCTCCTGCGCGGCGTGACCTCGATCGCCGAGGACGGCTACAAGGGGAGGCTGCTCGCCGACCTGATCCGCGGCGGCTGCGCCCTGGTCTCGGCGCACACGAACGCCGACATCGTCGCCGACGGGGTGTCGGACGTGATCGCGACCCGCCTCGGCCTGACGGGAGCCACGCCGATCGTGCCCGGCGCCGATCCGGCGGTGGGGCTGGGACGCGTGGGCGAACTGCCCGAGGAGGTGACCCTCGGCCGGCTCGCGGCGGCCGTGGCCGATCTGCTGCCCGCCACCGCCGGGGGAGTGCGCGCCGCCGGAGGGTACGAGACGGCCGTGCGCCGCGTGTCGCTCTGCGGCGGAGCCGGTGACTCCCTCCTGGACGCCCCCGCCGTGCGGACGAGCGACGTCTACATCACGGCCGACCTCCGGCACCACCCGGCGTCGGAGGCGCGCGAGAAGGCCCTCCACGGCACCGGCCCGGCACTCATCGACGTCTCGCACTGGGCGAGCGAGTGGCTCTGGCTCGACGTCGCCGCCGCTGCTCTCCGCGAGGCACTGCCGACCGTCGCGGTCGACGTCAGCGAGACACGCACCGATCCGTGGGATTTCGCGATCGTCCACTGAGCACGGCGCGACACGCGAGAATGGACCCGGCACGACCTCCTGTGCCGGGAACGAGGACCGCGACGTGAAAGCCAGCCCCGCCGACCAGCGCGAGCTACTGACCCTGCAGACTCTCGACACGCGAGGCGCGCAGCTGCGCCACGCGATCGCCACGCTGCCGCAGATCGCGAAGATCCAGGCCCTGCAGGCGCGCAACAACGAGACCCGCCGAACCCTCGCCGAGCGTCTCGGTCGTCTCGAGGACGTCCGCACCGAACTGGGCCGGATCGAGTCCGACGTCGGCGTGGTCGAGAAGCGGCTCGCCCGCGACCGCGACCGCCTGCAGACCGCCTCGTCGGCGAAGGACATCGCCGCTCTCGAGGGCGAGATCACTTCGCTGGTGAAGCGACGCGGCGACCTCGAGGACATCGAGCTGACCCTGATGGAGCGCATCGAGGGCATCGACGCCGAGGTCGCCGCCGCTCAGGCTGAGCGCGACGAGGTCGTCGCCGCACTCGACACCCTCGCCGAGGAGAAGGACGCCCAGGCCGAGAAGCTGGCGGGCAAGCAGGACGCGCTCGCCCGCGACCGCGCCGCGCTCGTCGAGAAGATCCCCGTCGACCTCGTCGAGCTCTACGAGACGCAGCGCGCCCGCTACGGGGTCGGAGCCGCCCTCCTGCGCGGCAAGGTGTCCGAGGGCAGCGGAGTCGCTCTGACCGAGTCCGATCTGTCGTGGATCCGCGCGAGCGCTCCCGACGACGTCGTGCTCTGCCCGGACAGCGGCTGCATCCTCGTCCGCGGGGACGAGTCGACGCTCGCCTGAGCCCGGCCTACACTGGACGGGCGAACGGGTCGGCAAGACGGCCGCGTCGCCGGAGCGAGAGCGCCGGCGCCGAGGAACGTCCGGGCTCCGCAGAGCAGGGCGGTGGGCAACACCCACCCGGGGCGACCCGCGAGACAGTGCCACAGAGAACAGACCGCCACGGGCCCCGGCCCGCGGTAAGGGTGAAACGGTGGTGTAAGAGACCACCAGGGGCCGGAGTGATCCGGTCCGCTCGGTAAACCTCGCCCGGAGCAAGGTCAGACAGAGGACGATGCGGCTGCTCGTCGGGTCCTCGGGTAGACCGCTGGAGGGTCGCGGCGACGCGACTCCGAGAGAGATGGCCGTCCAGCGCCCGCCGAGAGGCGCGGCGTGAACAGAACCCGGCGTATCAGCCGGCCCCTTCGCACGAAGACCCCGCAGCATCCGGTGCTGCGGGGTCTTCGACGTTCGAGGCGGGACGCTCAGGAGTGGACGCCGCCTCCGGCGAGTGCGGCAGCCCCGAGGATCCCCGCGTTGTTGCGGAGTTCTGCAGGCACGATGGGGGTCCGGAGGTCCAGCAGCGGCAGGAACTCCTTGTAGTGCTTCGAGATGCCGCCGCCGACGATGAAGAGGTCGGGCCAGAGAAGCGCCTCGAGGTGGGAGTAGTAGCGCTGGAGCCGCTTCGCCCAGTGCTTGTAGTCGAGGTCCTCGCGCTCCTTGGCGGCGAAGGACGCCTTCTTCTCGTAGTCGCCGCCGTGGATCTCGAGGTGGCCCAGCTCGGCGTTGGGGATGAGCACGCCGTTGTAGATCTGAGCGGTGCCGATGCCGGTGCCGAGGGTGGTCATCAGCACGAGCCCCGGCTTGTCCTTCGCCGCGCCGAACCGCGCCTCGGCGTAGCCGGCAGCGTCGGCGTCGTTCACGAAGAAGATGTCGCGGCCGATCGCGTCCTCGAACAGCTTCTCGGCCTCGAGGCCGATCCACTCGTCCGAGACGTTGGCCGCGGACATCGTCCTGCCGTGCACGACGGCGGCCGGGAAGCAGATGCCCACCGGGGTGTCGGCAGCCACGTCCGGAAGGGCGTCGATGATCTGCGTGACGACGGCGATGATGTCCTTCGGCCGTCCGCCCTCGGGGGTCGCGAGCTTCACGCGCTCGCTGAGGAGGGCGCCTGCATCGAGGTCGACGAACGCGCCCTTGATCCCGGTCCCACCGATGTCGATGCCGATGGCCGTCGTCGATGAAGTCATACCGGTCATGCTAGCGAAGCGCGCCCGACGGCTCCCCGGCGACCGAGCGTAGGATCGGCGCCATGGCTGACGGCGACGAGACCTCCTGGTGGTACAACTCCAAGACCGGTGCGGTGGAGCAGGGGTACCAGTCCCCGTCCGTCGACCGCGTCGGACCCTTCTCCTCCCGCGAGGAGGCGGCGGCGGCTCCGGAGCGACTCCGCGAGAACAGCCGGAAGTGGGCCGAGGAGGAGGCCGCGGAGGACCGCTGAGCCCGGCTACTCGTAGCTGTGCTCGGGGCCGGGGTACTCCCCGGACTCGACGTCCTCACGGTAGGCGGTGACCGCCCCGGTGAGCACGCCCCGCAGGTCGGCGTACTGCTTGACGAAGCGGGGGACGCGGCCGGTGGTGAAGCCGGCGAAGTCCGTCCAGACGAGCAGCTGACCGTCCACGTGCGGTCCGGCACCCACTCCGATCGTCGGGATGCGGAGCTCCTCGGTGACCCGGCGGGCCGCCTCGCTCGGCACCATCTCGAGCACGACAGCGAACGCGCCGGCCTCCTCCACCGCGCGAGCGTCGGCGAGCAGCTGCTCGAGGCCCTCGCCTCGCCCCTGCACGATGTGGCCGCCCAGTCCGTGCTCGCTCTGCGGAGTGAAGCCGATGTGCGCCATCACGGGGATGCCCGCGTCGACGATCCGGCGGATCTGCTCGGCCGAGCGCACCCCGCCCTCGAGCTTGACCGCGTGGGCATGCGTCTCCTTCATGAAGCGGAACGCCGTGTGCAGTGCGTCGTCCGGGCCCGACTCGTAGGAGCCGAACGGCATGTCGGCGACGACGAAGGCCCGCTCCACCGCTCCGGCGACCGCACGCGCGAAGGGGATCAGCTCGTCGACCGTGACCGGGAGGGTCGTGTCGTAGCCGAGCACGTTGTTGCCGGCGGAGTCGCCCACCAGGAGGAAGTCGATGCCCGCCTCGTCGAAGATCCGCGCGGTGAGCTGGTCGTAGCTCGTCAGACCCGTGATCCGGACACCGGAGTCCTTCGCGTTCTGGAAGTGGCGGGTTCGAACGCGTTTCACGGGCTGCGCTGACATGCGCGCCAGTCTACCGGCGGGGCGGCGCACGGCCCGGGCCCCTGCGCACCGCCCCGCGGACGGTGAGCGGAGCCACTAGCCTTAGAGCCGAGCAGGAAGGGCCTCGATGGACAAGCAAAGGGACTTCGTTCTTCGCACCATTGAAGAGCGAGGGATCAAATTCGTTCGCCTCTGGTTCACGGACGTCGTCGGCACTCTGAAGTCGGTCGCGATCGCGCCGGCGGAGGTCGAGGGGGCGTTCGCCGAGGGCCTCGGTTTCGACGGATCGGCCATCGAGGGTCTGACCCGCTCGTTCGAGGCCGACGTGCTCGCGCACCCGGATCCGTCGACCTTCCAGATCCTCCCGTGGCGCGGCGAGATCGATCCGACCGCGCGCATGTTCTGCGACATCACGACTCCCGACGGCCAGCCCGCCGTCGCCGACCCGCGCAACGTGCTGAAGCGGACGCTCGCCAAGGCCGCCGAGCGAGGGTTCACGTTCTACACGCACCCCGAGATCGAGTTCTACCTGTTGAAGTCGTCGACCTTCGGCGCGGAGGGCCCCGAGCCCGTCGACTCCGCCGGCTACTTCGACAACGTCCCCGGTGGCACCGCGCACGACTTCCGCCGCCGGTCGGTGCGGATGCTCGAGGACCTCGGGATCTCGGTCGAGTTCAGCCACCACGAGGCGGGGCCCGGCCAGAACGAGATCGACCTGCGCTACGCGGACGCCCTCACGACCGCCGACAACATCATGACGTTCCGCACGGTCATCAAGGAGGTGGCGATCGAGCAGGGCGTCTACGCGACCTTCATGCCCAAGCCCCTCTCCGGCCACCCCGGATCGGGCATGCACACCCACCTCTCGCTCTTCGAGGGCGACGTCAACGTGTTCTACGAGCAGGGCGCGCAGTACCAGCTGTCGAAGCTGGGGCGTCAGTTCATCGCGGGACTGCTCAAGCACGCCCCCGAGATCACGGCGGTCACCAACCAGTTCGTGAACTCCTACAAGCGACTCTGGGGCGGCGACGAGGCCCCCAGCTACGTCTCGTGGGGCCACAACAACCGCTCCGCTCTCGTGCGCGTGCCGCTGTACAAGCCGAACAAGGGCCAGTCCTCGCGCATCGAGTACCGCGCTCTCGACTCGGCCGCCAACCCCTACCTCGCCTACTCGCTGCTGCTGGCCGCGGGACTCAAGGGCATCGAGGAGGGCTACGAGCTCCCCGCCGAGGCCGAGGACAACGTCTGGTCGCTCACCGACGCCGAGCGCCGCGCCCTCGGCTACAGCCCGCTGCCGGCGAGCCTCGACCGCGCCATCTCGCTGATGGAGGAGTCGGAGCTGGTCGCCGAGACGCTCGGCGAGCAGGTGTTCAACTTCGTGCTGCTCAACAAGCGGAAGGACTGGGCCGAGTACCGCGCCCAGGTCACTCCGTACGAGCTGCGCAGCAACCTCGAGATGCTCTGATCCGCTCGTCGCATGGCTCGCGAACGCACGCTCAGTGACATCGCGCGCCTCGGTTTCGCCGAGCTCGGCGAGACCGGGGCGCGGATCGCGGAGGCGGAGCGGCTCGCCGGGCGGTCCCTGGGCTCCGTCGTTCCGGCGTTCGCGTCGGTCGCGGACCCGGATGCGGCGCTCCAGGCGCTGATCGATCTCCTTCGCAGCCACCGCGATCGGATGGACGCCGTCCTCGCCGACGACGACGCCCTCGTCCGGCTCCTGAAGGTCACGGGGGCGTCCTCGGGCATCGCCGACTTCCTGCAGCGGCGTCCGGACGAGTTGCGGAGCCTCCTCGATCCGGTCCTCACCCTGCCCGGCCGTGCCGAGCTCCGCGACGACCTCCTCGAGTCCGTGGGCGCCGTCGACGGTTTCGCGGCGGTCGGCGAGGAGGCCGGCTGGGTCGCGCTCCGCGTCCGCTACCGGCGACTCCTGACCCGCATCGCCGTGCACGACCTGTCGCAGGCCGATCCGGTCGCCGCGATCGACCGGGTGACCCGGGCCCTCGCCGACCTCGCGGGCGCGGCCCTGGAGGCCTCTCTCGCCGTGGCCCGGGCCGATCTCGTCGCCGGAGTCGGTCCGGGCCGCTTCACGCGCGACGAGGTCGCCGCGACCCGCCTCGCGGTCATCGGGATGGGCAAGGCCGGGGCGCACGAGCTCAACTACGTCAGTGACGTCGACGTCATCTTCGTCGCCGAGGGCGACCCCGAGCACGAGCTGTCGAACGCGCGGGCGATCGACATCGCGACCCGGCTGGCCGTCCTCCTCATGCGCGGCGCTTCTGCGTTGGCGGTCGAGCCCGAGCTCTGGGAGGTCGACCCGAACCTGCGGCCCGAGGGCAAGCAGGGCGCTCTGGTGCGCACGCTCGAGTCGCACGTCACGTACTACGACCGCTGGGCGAAGAGCTGGGAGTTCCAGGCCCTGCTGAAAGCCCGTCCGCTCGCGGGCGACGTCGGGCTCGGTCAGGCCTACGTCGACGCGGTCGCTCCGAAGGTCTGGTCGAGCGCGTCGCGCGAGAACTTCGTCGAATCGGTGCAGCGGATGCGCGAGCGCGTCACCGAGCACATCCCGCAGAACGACGTGCACTACCAGCTCAAGCTCGGCCCCGGCGGCCTGCGCGACATCGAGTTCACCGTCCAGCTCCTGCAGCTCGTGCACGGGCAGACGGACGACGAGATCCACATGCCCGGCACGCTCCTCGCACTCGGCGCACTCGCCGACCGCGGCTACATCGGACGCTCCGCCGCCGACGAGTTCTCGAAGGACTACCGCGCGCTCCGCCTGCTCGAGCACCGCCTGCAGCTCCGCCGGCTCCGCCGCACGCATCTCATGCCCCGCGACGAGCACGAGCTGCGGACCCTGGCGCGCTCGAGCGGTCTCGCGCGGTCCGCCGAGGAGCTCCTCGTCCTCTGGAACGGCATCAAGCACCGCGTCCGGGGCCTGCACGAGCGCCTCTTCTACCGCCCGCTGCTCTCGGCCGTCGCGTCGCTCCCGGACGGCGGGGCCGAGCTCTCGACCGGGCAGGCGGAGGCACGGCTCGCCGCCATCGGCTTCACCGACGCCCGCGGTGCGCTCGGCCACATCGCCGCGATGACCTCCGGAGTCTCGCGCCGCGCCAGCATCCAGCGGCACCTGGTCCCGGTGATGCTGCAGTGGTTCGCCGACGGCGCCGATCCGGACTACGGGCTGCTCGCCTTCCGGCGACTGAGCGACACCCTCGGCGGCACGCCCTGGTTCCTGCGCATGCTGCGCGACTCCTCCGGTGCCGCGAAGCGACTCACCACGGTGCTGTCCGGCTCCCGCTACGTCGGCGAGCTGCTCGACCGCATCCCGGAGTCCGCCGCCTGGCTGGAGGACGACGACGACCTCCGTCCGCGCAGCGCCGCCCAGCTGGCCGAGGAGGTCCGCGCGGTCCTAGCCCGTCACGACACTCCGGAGGCCGTCGCGGGCGTCTTGCGCGCCATGCGCCGACGCGAGGTCCTGCGGACGGCCGTCGGCGGCGTCCTCGGCCTGAGCACCATCGAGCAGATCGCGCAGAGCCTCACCGATATCATCTCGGCGCTGCTGACCGGTGTGCTGGCGTCGGTGCGCCGCGCGAGCGCCGACCGCCCGGGCGCCGACCTCGAGTTCGCCGTCATCGGGATGGGCCGCTACGGGGGAGCGGAGCTCGGCTTCGGCTCGGACGCCGACGTCGTGTACGTGCAGCGCCCCGGCACGGGGGAGCCGCGCGACGCCCAGCTCTCTGCGCAGTTCCTCGTCTCAGAACTCGTCCGCCTCACCGAGGACTCACGGCTGCCCTTGGACCTCGACGCGGATCTGAGGCCGGAGGGGAAGAACGGCCTGCTCGTGCGCTCGCTCGACTCCTACCGCGCCTACTACGCGCGCTGGTCACTGACGTGGGAGGCGCAGGCGCTCCTCCGAGCCCGCGGGGTCGCCGGCGACGAGGCGCTGATCCGCGACTTCGCCGCCCTCGCGGACGGCATCCGCTACCCGTCCGCGATCTCGGACCGCGACATCCGCGAGGTGAAGCGGATCAAGGCGCGCGTCGAGAACGAGCGCCTGCCGCAGGGCGCCGACCCGAAGCGCCACCTCAAGCTGGGCCGCGGCTCGCTGAGCGACGTCGAGTGGCTCGTGCAGCTCCTCCAGCTGCAGCACGCGCACGCGATCCCGGAGCTGCGCACGACGTCGACCCTGACGGCTCTGCGCGTGGCCGAGGAGGCGGAGCTGCTGTCGGCGAGCGACGCCGAGCGGCTCCGCGCCGCCTGGCTGCTCTCCTCCCGGGTGCGCTCGGCGATGACGCTCTGGTCGAACCGGACGAGCGACGTGCTCCCGACCGACAGGATGCAGCTCGAGGGCGTCGCCCGACTCCTCGAGTACCCGGCCGGCTCCGCCACGCAGCTCGAGGACGACTACCTCGGGGTCACCCGGCGCGCCCGCGCGGTCTTCGAGCGTCGTTTCTACGGTCCGGCCGACGGCGAGTCGACCACCCGCTGAGCCGCTCCGGGAACGACGGAGGGCCGCCCTCCCGAAGGAGAGCGGCCCTCTGCGATCCGACGTGGATCGTGCCGAGTCGGCTCAGACGCCGTAGTACAGCTCGAACTTCCCGTCGGTGATTGCCGGTGGTAGGCGACGGTCGGAATCAGCGTGATTTCGGGGATCTGGTGGTGGTGCGCGGTTGTCGCTGAGTGGCCATAATCGGGACTCTTGCGGACTGGCTGCGGACTAGCGGTAGAGCGCCGCCATGCTCTCGACCGCGGCTCGACGCCTCTCCTGCGAGGACGACGACTTGTACCCGCGGGTCATCTGCGACGACGAGTGTCCGATCAGCTCCGTGATGAGGTCTTCTGGAACGCCCGCTTCGTAAAGCATGTCGACGGCTGCGTGTCTGAGATCGTGAAGTCGGATGGGCTTCGTGATCCCGAGCTCTTTCCGCAGGTCGATCCAGCGACGTGATGCCCAGTCGGGGTCGATGGGGTTGCCTACGGAGTTCACGAAGACGAGACCGTTCCGAGGAATGGGGTTCGTTCGGATGTGCCGAAGAAGAACCGATCGCAGCGGCTCGATGAGCGGCACGTATCGCACGCCCGCCGAGGACTTGGGCCGAGTCAGGTAGAGAGAGCCGTAGACGTGGCGGTGCTCGAAGGTGGCAGGCAGAGTCACGTGGCGCTGCGGGCAGGCACCCGCGCGCCACCCTGAAGGGCAGGCAGTTGCGCCGGCACAACCGTGCTTCCAGGGGAAGCGCTGTAGCTGCCAGGACAGCTCGAGGCTCTCGCCGACTCGGTCGAGCTCGAGCCCGAGGATCTCGCCGCGGCGGGCGCCGGTGAACAGGAGCGTCGCCCACAGCGCTCCGTCCGGGCGCGAGACGAGTCCGCGGAAGGCAGATGCCGCCTCGTTCGCGGTCAACGTTGAAAGCTTGCTCGCCGCCTTCCTGGGCGGGTGCATGCGCTCCGCTGGGTTTCGTTCGAGAACCTCTTCGCGGACGGCGTCGCCAAAGCACACGGCCATGACTCGGTGCGTGTGGAGGGCACTGCTCGGTGAGCGCCCGAGGTCGAGTACGGACGTCTCGACCGCCCGGAGATGGGAGGGGGACAGCGTCTCGAGCGGGACCGAGCCGATTGCGGGGACGATGTGGAGTCGGACGGCGCTCTCGTACGCCTCGAACGTTTTCGGCTTCACGCGCCGGCGTGCGATCGTCTCAAGCCAATGCGCCGACCAGGACTCGACCGTCCAGGGGAGATCGGTCGCCGCTACCGACTCGCGCAGGAACGCAAGGCGACGGGCCTCGCGATCCGAGCCGATCTGCTCAGACATCGCGGCGACTGCAGCTCGCGCAAACGCCTCGTCCCTGCTGCGTACGACTTTTCGGCGCCGCTTGCCGTCGCTCGAGACCAGCTCGACCGTCGCAGTCCAGTAGCCGCGTGCGTCGAGGAAGAGGGCCCCGGTGCCGCGTGGGCGTCGCGGCATCCCGGATTGGTGATCGGTCATGCAGGACAGCGTCGTCGCCCTGCCGGTCGAGCGCTAGCTACGGCGCCACGCGAGGAACGCTCGCGCGGCATCGGAGAGGCTGTCCCCGCCACCGACGACGAGCTCGTCGCGCGTGACACACACGAACGTCGGCACGCCCTGGTAGTCGACGAGTCTGATCCAGCCGAGCTCCTCGCGCTTGTCGCCCATCCGCCACTCGCCGGGGGTGACGGAGCGGGAGACCATGCTCATCGGGGTCCAGTGGTGCGCCATGTCGGTGATCGTCGCGGGGACCACTGACACGCCAGTCCGTCATCGCTATGCTCCGAGAAACAGCTTGGGGGTCAAGGGTGAAGAGGTTCGCGCCGGTCGTTCTGGTCGTGCTACTGCTGACAGGGTGCGCGGCGTCATCGACCACGTATGCCAGTCCGCAGGATCTTCAAGAGGCTTACTCGGATGCGGGCGGCACGTGCGACGACGCTACTGACGTTCCGGAGTCGATGACTTCCGAGGGTACGCATGGCGTGTTCTGCGAGGACGCCACGATGCTCCTCGTGTTCGATGACGAGACCGCCCAGAATCGATACGTGGCTCGGATTGGTGAGAGCGATGCTGCTCGATTGACTGGCAGCCGATGGATGGCGATCGCGATCAGTGACGAGGTAGATCTCGACAAATTCACGGGCAAGCTCGGGGGCGAAGTACAGAAGTAGGCCCTCGAACGTCTGAACCCGACGCGACCATTTTTGGGCCTGGGTGTTGGTGCTCTGCACACGCAGAAACGCCCCCTCGCCGCTCCCGAAGGAGTAGCGAGGGGGCGTTCGTGTCAGCCGGCTGCGGGCTCGGTGTCGACGGCGGTGACGTGTCGGCCGGAGTAGCCGCGGACGTAGACCTCGGCTGCGGCGGCGGCCTGTTCGGGGGTGTCGGCGGTGGCGACGGTCGACTCGTTGTAGTCGGCGTCGGCGGGGTCGGTCAGAGCGATGATGTAGGCGGGCATGATGGGTTCTCCGTTCAGGCGATGGCGTAGGCGGACATGAGGGCGTCCTGGTTCTCGGTGCGTGCGGGTGCGGTGAGCGCGCTGGTGTAGAGCACGAGCTCGTACCAGCGGATGCGGGTGTAGACGCCGCCCTGCAGCGCGAACAGGAAGTTCACGCCGCCGGAGTTGGCGTTGTTCGCGCCGATGTCCTCGGGGTTCGCGTTGACGGCGAGCGAGGATGGTGCACCGGGCGCGTAGACGGCGGTGAGGACGGTGCGTTCGGTCGTGGCTCGGACGGTGCCGACCTCGGTGCCGGAGTTCGCGGTCCAGTAGCCCTGCGCGTTCACCGCGAGCTCCTGACGGGGCGAGCCCGCGACGTTGTTCGTGTAGATGGTCGAGCCGTGGAGGATGCGCTTCCCAGAGGGGAGGGAGGGGATCGCGAGGACGTAGGACGCGGTGAGAGCAGTACCGATGCCGCCGCTGTAGAGGAGGGCGTCGTTGACGCCGTCGCTCTCGAGGTACTTGTATCCGTCGGCGTCGACTCGGAGGGTGAATCCGTTGGTGCCGGTGAGGTTGGTACCTCCGGTGACTGCGTTGTTCCAGGGGGTGACGATCGATCCGATGGGGGCGTCGATGTCGGCGGCGCGGTAGCGGGCGACGTAGCCGGTGGCGAGGGCGGGAATGTCCACGGTGGGCAGGTAGGCGGCGTATTCGCCAGTGGGGTTGCCGGTGAGGATCGTGTCGATGGAGGACATGGGGCTCCTAGGTTCCTGAGGTGGCCGTGCCGACGTGGCCGCCGGTCGGGGTGGTGGGTGCGGTGGGTGCGGTGTAGACGGTCGTGACGGACCCGGGGTGGATGTTCGTGCCGCGCGTGAACGCCAGATCCTTGAGCTTCGACTCGATGGCGGAGGCGATGAACGCGGAGCCCTTGTCGGAGGGGTGCTTGCGTCCGGTGATGCCGTCTCCGCCGTCGTCGGAGAGCATCGTGGCCGTGTCCCAGCCGGGCGCAAGGTCGAGGAACTGCACGGTCGGGAACGTCGCGCAGATCGCCGCGAGCTCGCCCTTCCACGAGGCGAGATCCGCGAGGTACCCCGGGTAGTCAGTCGTGGCGGGGGCGACGGGCGGCTCACCGAGGACGAGGACGGTGATCGGCTCCGGGTGCGGGATTCGGTAGGAGTCCACCGTGAGCGACGCGCCCGACGTGTGCGTGACGCGGACAGTGTGAGTGCCGGCGCTGCGGCCGCGGATGGAGAACACGGCGATGCAGTCCTGCGCAGTCGGCTGCGTCAGGTCGAGCGTGCCGACGGTGGTCCCGTCGACCGCGATCGTCGCGACTCCCGCGCCCGCCGCTCGAGCGACGAGAAACACGTCCACGCCGTTCCCGAGCGCGGTGCCACCGATATCCACGTAGCTGAACTCCGCGAAGGCGTTGGCCGTCGTCGTCGTCCACCTCGAGCCCGACGTCGACCCGGGAGTCGCGCCCGCCGTCGAGGTCGCGGTGCCCGCAGCGAGCTCCTTCGTCCAGCCCGCCGAGTACACCCACTGCGCGAGCGTGGACGCGCCGAGGGAGCGGGCGGTGAGCGCCGCCAGCGTGGCACGCCAGGCGTACAGGTAGCCGCGCTTGGACGCCGCCGACCCCTGAAAGAGGGTCAAGTCGTTGACCGTGCACACGACCGAAGCGACGCCCTTCGAGTACGTCTGCCACGCCCACTTGTTCGTCGTCGTCGCCGCGCTCGATGCCGGCTGGATCAGCAGGTTTGAGATGTCGCCGATCGTCCGGCCGGCGACGCCCTTCTGCGCGACGACCGCGAGCCCCATTCGCCGCTGGACCCGGTCGAACCAGCGTGCCGAGTAGCCGCCCGAGACGGTCCCGATCATCGCGTTCGCGGCGATGACCGTCCCGTTGGACTGCCCACCCGTACCAGTCGCCCAGGAATGCCCGAAGTCATACCACGCGAGGCCCTCGAGCGACGGCGCGGGAGCCTGCGGGATCGGCGTGCTGATCGGTCCGAGATGAGAGGCGATGTAGGCGAGCATCGCGTCGTCGGGGATGCCGAAGATGCGCAAATCCTTTCGGATGCCGAACACGACCCGGTTCCCGATGGACCAGGTGCGCAGCCAGGACTTGGACGTCCTGCGGCGGGTGAGCTCGCCGAGGACGTTCAGCGCGCCGAAGACGTAGAGGACCGCGTCCTGCCCGACAGCGAGGATCAGCTTCGTCTTCGCCGCGTTCATCACGCGCGCCAGGTACCGGCCCGACTTTCCGAGTCGCGGAAGCCTCGGTGAGGCATTCAGTTCGTTCTCGACCGCGCCGACCGCAGCCTCCGCGGCTGCGAGACCAGCCGATGCGGTCACGTCCGGGTGCTCGGCCAGCGCCTCGACGAACTGAGCGCGTACGGCCGCCTGTGTGCGAGTGCCAGCCTTCTCGATCAGAGTCGCCGCAGTGCCATCGCTCATCGCCTCCAGCTCGCCGACGAGGGTCATATTGTGCGCCATCAACGGCTCCACTCGGCGATGTCGTCTTCATGGGCGGTGATCGTGATGCGGCCGTCGCCGATCGTCTTCAGCCAGACGGTGCCGGGACCGAGTTCGGGGGGCGGGGTCGGTCCGACCCAGAGGTTGGTGACGCGTGTTGAGGGCATGAGTGGTTCCTTTCGTGAATGAAACGGCCCCCGCCTGGATGGCGAGGGCCTACAGATTTCTGTGGGGAGAGAAGGGCGCACGCCCCGGTGGGCAACCGCCTCGAGAGGCTCGAGGAAGTGGGGGCAGGGGGTCCTCCGGATTTTTTGAACCCTTCGCACCCCCGAGCTCCCACCCCGGCGGTGCGATCGCTAGGGCACCTGAGGACTCCCCGCTCCGGGGTGGAAGCGCGCGACCATCGGGCGCCTAGCGGGTCGCGAGGTGGGCTCGCACCTGCGCCTGCTTGGCGAAGCGGATGGCGCTGGTGGTGATGCGTGCGGCGATCTGTTCGGCCTGCTCGATGAGCTCGCCCGCCTTGTCGTAGTCGTCGCCAGTGCCTGCTGTGTTCGCGAGGATGGCGTGCGCTGTCGCGATCTCGTAAGTGCTGTCGTCGGGGTGGGTGTGGTTGAGCGCGTCGATCTGGGTGAAGAGCTTCTCGGCTGCTGTTCGGTGCTGTGTGGGTGTCATTGCTGGTGTCCTTTCGGGTGTGGGGTCAGGGTCGGTAGCCGCTGCGCATGCGTGCGCGTGCGTGCGCTTCGCTCCGTCGGTTGAGGTCGGAGGGCATGATGCGGAACGGCTCGGCTTCGGGTGCGGGTCCGCCTGTCAGGTAGGCGTCACGGGCCTGCGTCTTGTGCTCGATGGTGTTCGGGGTTGGGGCGCCGGTGATGTACTCGGCCGCGGCTCGCTCCTGGTCGAACTCTTCGAACGTCGGCACCCAGGGCTCGAGGTCGGTGCACGCGAGCACGAGGCGGTAGGTGCTGTCGATGTCTTTGTCGAACACTGGTGAGGCCGTACCGCTGACGAGCCATTCCCGATACTCGAGAAGGTTCGGGCGGCTGCTCGTCGGGATCTCTCGCGCGGCCTCGCGGCGTCGTTCGATCCAGTGGGGGACGACGTCGGCGGATCGCCGGAAGTGGGCTGAGTGGGCGATCTGGTCGGTGCTGAGGGTGGTGCTGCTCTGATCGAACGCGGCGTCCATCAGCTCTGTCTGAACCTGGCGGATTTCGCGGTAGCGGGGTTCGAGAGCGGTGACGGTCTGCCAGGACGTGATGGCCTCGCTGTTGCCGAGGATGGCGGTTGCCGGGCTGGTGATTCCCGCGAGGTTGTTCGCCTCTGCTCGCACCTTGTCGGCGAGGGTGGCCAGCTCTCCGGCGAGGTACGCGAACGCCGCTTCGGTCGTGTACTCGTTGAGGAGCCCGCGAGTGTCGGAGTAGTTCGAGGCCACGGAGTTGAGTGCGTGCATCCGGGCGACCGCTAGAGCATCGATCCGGTCGGCTTCGATGATCGGCGCCGCGATGTCGTCGGGCACGGGCTTGCCCGCGAGGAGGAGCGCTTCGATCTTCTGCTCGACCGTGGCGACGGCGGCGGGCCGGGTCAAGGTCGCTCGCGCCGGAGATCCTGCGGGGAGCAGCACGCTTACTCCGAGCTGCCGCATGATGCCGTTGCGGATGTCCCAGCCGGGGATGAGCGAGTAGGCGACGTCGCGGACGCTGGTCGGCTTGCTCTTCGCTGCGGTCATGCGCGCTCTCCCGTCTGCGGCTTGGGGTGCTTCTGCTCGTACAGGGCGCGTCCCGACTCGACAGTCCCCGGAGGTCGCTTCTCGTAGGGCTCGTGAGTGGGGCTGGGATCGGCGTGGAAGCCGGAGCGTCCGTTGCGCTCGGCGAACATGCGCCGGCCGGCCTCGATGCCCTTGCTGGGTTCAGTCATTGGTGGTCTCTTCCGTTGCGACCGGGAGTCCGGTCGGGTTGATCTGGACGTAGCCGGCGCCGCGGAGTGCGGTGACGACGTGTGTTGCGAGCTCCGAGAGGATGTCGCTGCGCGCGGCTCTCTCGGCTTGGAGTCGGGATTCGTGTCCGCGGGCGAGCGAGCGCCACCGGTCACGGTCGACGGTCATCTCCTCGAGCGGGTCGCTCATCGGTGTGACGCCTTGCCGCCAGCGCTGTTGTTGCAGCGGACGCACGACGGTCCGCGATATCGAGTGCGGTCATCGTCGTCGTGATCAAGTGCCCACGGCTCACCCGCGGCGATCACGCGACCGCAGCGGGAGCAGGGGGTCATGCCGAGCGCGACGATCGGAGCCCACTCGGCGCGGAGGGCGACGTGAGCCGCCCCGTAGCCCCGCTCTGCGGAGGTGCCGCGCGCCTTTTCCTTCTCCTTGCGGTGCGCAGGGCAGTGACCCGACGTGGGCACGAGAGTCGCGCATCCCGAGGTACTGCAGACGCGCATCAGCCCGCTACCTCAATCGGCACGGCGCATCCCCGACCGCTGATACTTCGAGAGCAGATCCTCTTTCTTCTTCGCGCGATTGCGCCAGAGATCGACCTCCGCGCGAAGATCTCGATTCTCCTTCTCGAGGATCGAGAGTCGAATCGCGGTGAGATCCGGTGTGGTCATGCTTCCCCCTCCATCTGCCGATAGGAGGGGTCTGCACACGTGAGGTGCTCGCCTTGGTTCCCCTTAATCCTCATAGTCTTTTCCTCCGTTGTTCCTCAGTTGTTCCTATGGGGTACAGTCCGCGTACCCCTGGAAGTACGTTCCGCGTACCCCTGAGGGGTACGTATCCCGTACCTGCCAGGGGTACGCATTCCGTACCCCATGAGCGGTTCTCCACAGGCGCCAGGGGTACGCATTCCGTACCCCTGATCGGTCACGCAACCTTGCCGAAACGGAGCACGTACTCCGCTCGGTTCCCGGCTTGGCCCCGTCTCGTTCTCTCGATCGCGCCCGACTTCACGAGGCCCTGGGTTGCGATCTTCACGCGCTGGAACGCCGCCTCGCGGTCGAGGGTGGCTTCCGCGGCGTTGGCGTCGAACGGCTGCGGCTCGTCCGGCACGAGGCGCCCCAAGCCGTAGGCCGATTCCTCACGCGCGGCGAAGTACCGAGGGGGCTTGTCCTGATCCATCGCCTTGAGTGACATCCAGATGAGCAAACGCAACTCGTTCGCCTTCAACTCGTTCTCGGCCGCGAAGAGGAACGCCTTCCCCACAAGCTGCGCTCCCATCAGCCCCCCAATCTGTCGGCAGCGCCGGGCGTCAGCGCGTGGTGCTGTGACGGCTGCCTCTCGCCGTCAGTAGTGGTGTTGGTCATGTGATTCCCTCCCAGGGGAAAACGGAGGGCCGATCGCGTATCCACGCCGCGATCGGCCCTCCTAGTTGCTGACGTGTGAAGTTGTGGTCTGAGAACCCCGGATCGGCCCTTAGTCGGGCTCATCCGAGTCGGCCGTGAAGGCCGCCTCGATTCGGCGCCGGGCCTTGCTGAGCGTGGTGATCGAGTGCTTCATGCTCGCCAACCACTTCTCCACCTGTTCGACGGGAAGCTCGTAGACATCCACGGCGGCTAGACCCTCGGCCTCGCTCGCGAGAGCGAATACCATTCGTTCCATCACCTCGGCGTGCACGATCTTCCGCTGGCCGAGCATCACGCTGTCGGCCTGAATCGTGATGCCCCGCTCCTTCGCCTGCGAACGAAAGTAGGAGGCGTCGGAGTACATCCGGAGCGAGCGGTTGATGGCCTCGGAGGTGAAGCCATTCGAGGCCATCTCGATGACGTTCGGCCACAGGGCCTCCCGCTCCTCGGCGGTCAGCTTGTGGGGCTCAGGAGCGTCTCTGACGGGCTGCCGCCACCGCTTTGGACCCGACTCGGGACGAGTGGTAACCGGGTTACCACTCGCGGCGGAGATGTCCTTGCCGATGGTCACGTGGCTGACGCCCTGAGTCGCGGCGATAGCTCGCGTGCTCATGCCGCCCTCGGAGAGCGCGACCGAGATTGCTTGTCGATCCTGCTGCGGCAAGCTCACGAGGATGTCGTGCTGCTGCACGAACTCCTCCCAGGACGCCACGCCGGCCGCGATCCACGCCCGCCGCTCGTACAGCGAGGAAACAACCTCGATGTACTTTGCGAACTGCCCCTCGATGCCGTCACGCAGCAGCCCGAGCTTCATCACCGCGCTCTTCACCTCGGAAATGCTCATGTCGAGCACCACGATCTCGTCGTTCAGCACGGCGGCTCCATCGGGTCATCGAGCCAGTCGTCGACCTTCGGGTGCTCAGCGCGATGAGCGGCGGCGATGAGTTCTACGCCCAGTCGCACGGCCTCGTCTGCGGCGAGAGGGACGCTGAGCCCGGGAACGTCCACGCGAACCACGATCTGCTCGTCGTACTCGTCCGGTTCTACCGCGATCGGGCCGCCCGCCCAGCGCGTCTCGACCAGCGCGGCGGTCATCGCTTGCCGCCCTTCTTGAGCTCCTCGGCATAGAGGCCCGAAAGCACGAACACCTCGCGGATGTTGAGCTGCCGGTCGTCGCCGTCCTCGGCCCTGTGCAGGGACGCCACGGGCTTACCGACCGCTTCCGCCGCTTGGACGATGGGAACGCCCGCGAGCTGGCGTAGCTTGCGAAGGGACCGGCCGGGGCCGTCAGGACCGGCGACCACCTCGGCGGCGTTCACGCCTGAACCGCCTTTCGCGCCTGGACCCGGACGCTCTTGCTGAGGCGCTCGAGCTGGTCGGCCATCTCCAACAACTCGGTCTTCGACAGGGCGTAGTCGAACGTCTCCGGCATGAAGATCGCGGTGCGATCGATCATGGTTCCGTCCTCGTCGGCGTAGCTCACCCGGTAGGCAGTGACCGTGCCGCCCTTGATCATCCCGATCGACTCGCGCGGCCCCTCGTGCCACTCGGGCTCGAGTAGGCCGGCAGTGTCGTCGAGTTCGTGGCCGCGGCACCAGTCGAGATCGACGCACGGAACGGGAGACAACAGGCGCAGAGTCGCCGTCCCCTGCTTGATGCCCTCGAACTCGTACATGCCGAGGAACACCCACGGGGCGCCGTGCTCGTCCGCGAACGCGGTGCCGGCGACGGTCGAGTACAACAATCCTGCGGGCAGTCGAGAGTCGTAGCAGATCAAACCGTGAGCGTCGGCGGTGACGATGACCTCCGCTCCGGCGATCATGTGCGAGCTGAGCGCGGCCGGGGGAACACGGCGGAAACGCTCGGGCTCAACCTCGGTGGTATGTGCCATGATGGTGTTCATTACTGGTCTCCTTCGTAGTGGTTGGGTCGGGCCGGTCGCCCTCATCCGCGGTTGCACCCGCATGGATGGGGGCCTTCTTCTTCTCAGCGAGGACGATGCGCGTGCCGCGTCCGCTGTTCGTGTGCTGCTTCGTGCAGTGGTCCGCGATGAATCGCAAGACCGCGACGGCTTCGGTGGGTGAGAGTGCCTCTGCGCGAATGGTGACCCGATGCTCGGGATCGAGCCAGATCTCCTTCTTGTCGGGGTGAAGCTGCCAGCCGGCAAAGTTGGCCAACAACGTAGTTTCGATGTTGGTGGCGGCGGTGTTGAACGTCGGATCGGAGATCGGCAGGACGCTTCGAGATCGGATCGTGCTGACGATGCGGTGGATGTCGGCAGCTACCTCGGAGTTGAGGTTGTAGCGCTTCGGGGGTCGCCGGAGTTCCCATCGGGCTGCTTCTAGAGGAGCAGTTGAGCGCGCCTGCGGTGAGGCGGACGCCCAGTTCGAGGGGCTGCCGGTTCGTCCGGTCAGGACGCCTCCGCGAAAGCCGCTTCGATGAACGCCTCGACGTCCGACTCTCGGAAAATCCGGCGGCCACCGATTTTCGCGGACTTGGGAGCAGTGCCCTGGTGCAGCATCCAGCGGAGCTGCTTCTCCGACTTTCGAAGGCGCAGTGCGGTCTCGGCGAGCGTCAGAAGCGCTCCGCCCGAAGTGATGTAGGAGGTGCTCAAGAGTTCCTCTTTCCTGTGCTTGGTTCCCAGTTCCTTCCGGGCTTGGATAGATTCAAACATGACCAGACCTGGTACCGCAAGCGATCCCAACCAAGTTAGGTCAGATTCGGTAGAGTCGAGCGCATGCCTACCCCTGACGAGCAGATCGGCTCCAACCTGATCAAGTTGCGTGGCTCCATGACGCAGAGAGAGCTCGCGGAGAAGATGAAGCAACGGGGGTGGAAATGGACTCACGTCACGGTCGGATCGATTGAGCGAGGTGAGCGACCTCTCCGCCTCGCTGAGGCGGAAGCGGTTGTCGACGCAATCGGGCACGGCTTCGTCCACAACCTCCTGGCGTCGGAAGCCGACGCGACAGTGCAGGTGTGGATGCGGAAGATGTGGGAAGCCAATGCTGCGGTGGAGAAGGCCGTACGCACTTACGTTGAGACTCAGCTGCAGCTTTCGATGGCCGCATACAGCGCGCAGCCACACCCGGACAGCACAACTGGCGAAGGAATTTTGGACTGGTTGAGCCATTCACCTCAGCGAGCGGTGGAGACGACACTCGAACGAATCTGGTCTGAGGATGCGATGGAAGCATCGCTGGCGGAGCGGCTCTACGGAGAGACTGACGGTGAGGACCGCGGGATCGACATCTCCGACGACACATACATCAAGGCCTTCTACTCGTGGCAACGGCATGGCGAGCATCCAGAAGCGCCCTAACGGCAGGTGGCGGGCGCGGTACCGGGACGCCAATGGCAAGGAGCACGCGCGTCACTTCGAGTTCAAGAACAATCCGAAGAAGCCCGCTGAGTCCGCGCAACACTGGCTCGACTCGGTGACAGCCTCAGTCGTCCGCGGGGACTACCTCGACCCCGAGACGGCGCGGATGACCGTGGGGGAGTGGTGCGACCGCTGGCTCGCCGGATACGCGACCAATCGACCGTCAACGGTCCGGCAGGCGCGCACCCACCTCAAGCACATACGCGTCGCATTCGGCCCCCGTCCTCTCGCCAGCGTCCGGCCGTCCGAGGTGAAGACGTGGACCGCGGCACTGAAGCAGCAGGGACTCGCGGACTCCACGGTCTACGCCCTGCACGCTCGCCTGTCACATTTGTTCTCCGACGCCGTGCACGACGGGCTGGTGCCTCGCTCTCCGGTCTCGAGGCGCACGTCTCCGGGTGCGGGGAAGCAGCGGCCGTATGTTGCGACGACGGAGCAGATCTGGGCGCTCCACGACGCCATGCCCGAGGGAATGAAGCCGGTGATCCTCCTCGGCGCGTTCGCCGGCCTGAGGGTAGCCGAGATCGCCGCGCTGCGTACGACGGACGTCGACTTCATGCGCGGTGTGATTACTCCTGCGATCCAGTACCCGGCTGAGCCGCTCAAGACGGAGATGTCGCGTACTCCGATCCCGATCCCCACCGAACTCGCGCTCGAGTTGAACCGGGTGCCGGCGAAATGGGGGAGCAGCACCCTCGTCGTCGGCGCCTACGGCCGCCCGGTCGCGCCATACACGATCGAGACGGCGTTCCGGGTCGCGCGGGACGCGATCGACGGCCTACCTGAGGGTTTCCGGATTCACGACTGCCGTCACTACTTCGCGTCGCTGCTGATCGCGTCCGGGCTTGACGTGAAGGTCGTGCAGGCCCGCCTCCGGCACGCGTCAGCGAAGACGACGCTCGACACCTACGGGCACATGTGGCCCGACAAAGACGAGTCCGCACGAGCGGCCGTTGCACATGTGCTGGCCGCTCGTGCGGACTCGTTGCGGACTGACCCCGCTACTTCCGTGGGTTCTAGCTACACCCCGTAGTACAGCTCGAACTCGAAGGGGTGCGGGCGCTGCGCGAGCGGCTTGATCTCCTTCTCGCGCTTGTACTCGATCCAGGTGTCGATGAGCTCCTGGGTGAACACGCCGCCCTGCAGCAGGAAGTCGTGGTCGGCCTCGAGGGCGTCGAGAGCCTCGCCGAGGGTCGCGGGGACCTGCGGGATGAGCTTCGCCTCCTCGGGGGGCAGCTCGTAGAGGTCCTTGTCGACCGGCTCGTGCGGCTCGATGCGGTTCTTGATGCCGTCGAGGCCCGCCATCAGCTGCGCGGCGAAGGCGAGGTACGGGTTGCCCGAGGCGTCGGGCGCACGGAACTCGATGCGCTTGGCCTTGGGGTTGGTGCCCGTGATCGGGATGCGGATCGACGCGGAGCGGTTGCCGGCCGAGTAGACCAGGTTGACCGGCGCCTCGAAGCCCGGGATCAGGCGGTGGTAGGAGTTCACCGTCGGGTTCGTGAACGCGAGCACGGCGGGGGCGTGCTTGAGCAGGCCTCCGATGTACCAGCGGGCGAGGTCGGAGAGTCCGCCGTAGCCGTTCTCGTCGTAGAAGAGCGGCGTGCCGTCGTTCCACAGCGACTGGTGGGTGTGCATGCCCGAGCCGTTGTCGCCGAAGAGGGGCTTCGGCATGAACGTGGCGGTCTTGCCCCACTGCTCGGCCGTGTTCTTGACGATGTACTTGAACTTCAGGATGTCGTCGGCCGCGTGCACCATGGTGTCGAAGCGGTAGTTGATCTCGGCCTGTCCGCCGGTGCCCACCTCGTGGTGCGAGCGCTCGAGGATGAGGCCGGCGTCGATCAGCTTGAGGCAGATGTCGTCGCGCAGGTCGGCCTGCTTGTCGACGGGGCTCACAGGGAAGTAGCCGCCCTTGTAGGGCGTCTTGTTGCCGAGGTTGCCGCCCTCTTCGACGCGGCCCGAGTTCCAGGCGCCCTCGACGGAGTCGACGGAGTGGAACGCCGAGTTCTGCGTGATCTCGTAGCGGACGTCGTCGAAGATGTAGAACTCGGCCTCGGGGGCGAAGAACGCGGTGTCGGCGATGCCGGTCGAGGCGAGGTACTTCTCAGCCTTCTTGGCCACCTGGCGCGGGTCCTTCGAGTAGATCTCGCCGTTGCGCGGGTTGTAGATGTCGAAGACGAGGATCAGGGTGCGCTCGACGCGGAACGGGTCCACGTAGGCGGTCGTCACATCGGGGATCAGCTGCATGTCCGACTCGTGGATGTTCGCGAATCCACGGATCGAGGACCCGTCGAAGAGCTGGCCGACCGAGAAGAACTCCTCGTCGACGGTCGAGGCGGGGATGTTGAAGTGCTGCTGGACACCGGGGAGATCGGTGAACCGGATGTCGAGGAACTTGACGTCCGTGTCCTTGATGAACTTGAGCACCTCGGAAGAATCTTTGAACATGCAGAAGTCTCCTATGGCATAACGGGTTACTGCTGAGCGCAGCCGTCCCAGGCTAGTCACGGGGTGTGTCCCTGGAGTGTCCCCCTTGTTTCGAGCATGTTACGTGAGTCTGACTCATCCTGGCTCCGCGGGCCGGCCGAGGTGCTCAGGGGGCGCCGATACGATGGATCCATGCCCGGACCGGAACGCAGGACCTTCGCCGATGTGCCCCCGAGCCACTGGCCGGGGGAGCGGCTCGGCCTGCCCCGTGAGGGCCGGATGTCGATCGCGCGACCGGGTCGCCGCTTCGCCGCGCTGGCGGTCGACTTCGCGATCGCGGCGCTGATCTCGCTGGCGTTCTTCTCCTACGACCGCTGGGCGAGCCTGATCCTGTTCGTGGTCCTGCAGGCGGTCTTCATCCCGACCATCGGCGGTGGCATCGGGCACCGCCTGCTCCGGATGCGCGTCGTCCGACTCGGCGGCGGCTGGGTGGGGGCGTGGCGCCCGCTGGTGCGCTCGCTGCTCCTGGCCGTGCTCGTTCCCGCGCTGGTCTGGGACTCCGACCAGCGCGGCTTCCACGACAAGGTCGCGGGAACGGTGCTCGTCCGCTACTGAGCGGTCGACGCCGAGCGGTCGACGCCGAGCGGTCGACGCCGCGCGGTCGGCGCCGCGCTCAGCGCGAGCGCTGCGGGCGCACCTTGAAGGGGTCGACGCCCTTCGGGATCGGCAGCGACGTGTTGAGCGAGGCCAGACGGTTCTTCACCGCGAGGACCTCGGCCTTGGTGAGGGCCTTCTTCGTCTTCGCGAGGGTCCGGGGAATGCGGTGTAGCGGAACCGAGTCGGCGTCGGGGCCGACGTGGACGAACGTGACGGGGACGTTCGGGAGGATCCGGGTCACCTTGCGGCGCTCGTCGTCGAGCATGCGCTTGGTCCGGCCGGAGGGGCCCTCGGCGATCAGCACGACACCGCCGCGGCCGACGGCGCGGTACACGGCGTCCTGGGTCTTCCCGTTCACGGCGACGGGCATCTCGGTCCCGGTCCACGTGCCGCGGAGGCCGCTGCGGAGCACCGCTCCCACGGCGCCGGGCTGGCCTGCGATCTGACCGTAGGCCGCGCGCTCGGCGCGACGGGAGAGCACGGCGAGTCCGGCCACCATGCCGGCGAGCACGCCGACGAGCACCCAGAGCGCGATGACGAAGCCATTGCCTCCGCCCAGCAGGATCCCGAAAAGGACGCCGAGGAGCACGGGCAGCAGCGTCGCGAGCAGGATGATCCAGACCGCGCTGCTGTCGTAGCGGCGGGTCATCTGGAACACCTGCCACATCTGCTTGAGACGTCCGGGTTCCTTGACCGCCTTCGTCGACGGTTCCGTGCTGCGTGCCATGTGCTCAAGGATACCGAGCCGCCCCGGCCGCAGGGACCGTTCCCCCTCGATCAGCGAGAGGCTCCTCCCCGGCGGTCGCTGTGCCCGGTCGTCCCCAGATCGGGATCGGCGGCCCCTGGCGGGCGGTGCGTCGGTCGATCCTCGGGGGATGGGATCGGAGACGGGACGGGTGCAGGAGGAGCGAGGACGACGGGTCGCGGGCTATGAGGTCGTCGGCCCGTCGGCGCGCGGACACCTCGTGCGCGGGCCCGAGGGGGAGGCCCTCGAGGCGCGCATCTGCTCCGTCGACGACGCCGCCGTCGCCCTGCGGAACGGGGCGGCCCTGCTGCCCGAGCACGGGCACCGGGAGACCCTGGTCGACCTCTGCGTGGACGACGGGGTCGTGGTCCTGCTGACGCGACCGGCGGTCGTGGAGACGCTCGCCCGGGTCCTGGAGCGAGGGCACCGACTGCCAGCGGGCGCCGCGGTGACCGTCCTCGCTCCCATCGCGGGGGCGCTGCGGGACGCCGCGGACCACGGCGTCGTCCTGTCGATCGGCACCGGATCCGTCGGCCTGACGGCGGAAGGGAGGCCCGTCCTCCTGCTGGGAGAGGAGGGCGCCGGGTCCACACCGGCGTCGGCCTTCCGCGCGGTGCTGCTCGCGGCCGCTCCGGAATCGAGTCCTCCGGAGGACGCCGATCTCGCTGGACTCGAAGCGCACCTCTACCGCTGGGCGGCGCCCGCTCCTCTCGGAGAGCTGCTCACGGCGCCGGCGGTCCCGGCCGCGTCCGAAGGTCCGGAGCCGGGGCCGACCGGCTCGCCCAGCGCTCGCACGCGCATCGCCGGGATCACCGCGACGTGGCGACTCCGATTCCGGCGTCGCTCCGCGGTGGCCGGAGCCTCAGCACTCGCCCGGCACCGGCGCGTGCACCCGCTCGACGGCTGGAGGGGTCGGGCCGTCGCGATGGCGAGCGCGCGTCGCGGTCCGCTGCTCGCTGCGGCAGCGGTCGTCGTGGGTGCTCTCGTCGCCGGACTCGTCTCGGGGAACGAGCAGGACGTCAGCGCGCCGCCCGAGGGAGGCGCGTCGGCCGCTCCGACCGGAAGCCACCAGGAGGTCGCGCCCAGACCTCCCTCCGCCGACCTCCCGGCCGCCGAAGCGGCGACCGCGCTGCTCCGGAGCTTCGCGTCCTGCTCCGGAGCGACGGATCGGAGCTGCGTCGACAGCCTGAGCGCCGAGGATTCGCCGCTGCGCTCGGACGGCGGACCGGATTTCGTGGCGGCACTCGGAACGGTCGACCACGCCGCTCTGACGGACGAGCAAGGGGCGTCCGCCCTCCTCTCGATCGATGCGACGGCCGAGGCGGGGGAGACGACAGCGGCCTCCGTCCTGATCATCAGGACGGAGGCCGGCTGGCTCCTGCGCGAGGTGTTCACCGAGGAGGGCGGCTAGGCCGTCCCCTCAGCGGACGGGTCCGCTCAGATGCCGAGGTCGTTCTCGAACGAGCCCTCCTCGAGGCGCTCCTTGATCGCGACCAGGAAGCGCGCCGCGTCGGCACCGTCCACCGTGCGGTGGTCGTACGAGAGCGCGAGGTACACGGTCGAGCGGATCGCGATGACGTCCTGACCGTCAACCTGCAGCACGGCGGGCTTCTTGGTCACGATGCCGGTCCCGAGGATCGCGGTCTGCGGGAGGAAGACCACCGGGGTGTCGAAGAGCGCGCCGCGCGATCCGGTGTTGGTCAGCGTGAAGGTGCCGCCGGCCAGCTCGTCGGGCTTGAGCTTGTTGTTGCGGGTGCGCTCGGCCAGGTCCCCGATGGTGGAGGCGATCTGCGCGAGGTTCAGGTCCGACGCGTTCTTCAGGACCGGGGTCAGCAGGCCGCGCTCGGTGTCGACCGCGATGCTGATGTTCTCGTGGTCCGGGTAGACGATCGAGTCGCCGTCGAGGGTGGAGTTGATGACCGGGTAGGCCTTCAGCGCCTCGGCGGCCGCCAGCGCGAAGAACGGGAGGAAGGACAGCTTGGCGCCGGTCTTCTCCTGGAAGCTCTTCTTCACCGAGTCGCGGAAGCGGGCGACGTTCGTCACGTCGACCTCGACCACCGAGGTGAGCTGAGCGGTCGACTGCATCGACTCGACGGCGCGCTGGGCGAGGACCTTGCGGAGGCGCGACAGCGACTGCGTCGTTCCGCGCAGCGGCGAGGTTTCGAGCGGGGTGCGAGCGGCCTTCGCCGCGGCGGCGGCGGGAGCCGAGACCGGGGCGGGAGCCGACTTCGCGGCTTCGACGGCGTCGAGCACGTCCTGCTTGCGGATGCGGCCGCCGACACCGGTGCCGGTGAGCGACGCGAGGTCGATGCCGTGCTCGCTCGCGAGCTTGCGCACGAGGGGGGTCACGTAGCCGGGGTTCGAGTCGGTGGGCTCGGGGGTCGCGGCCTGGGCGGGCGCCGCGGCGGCGGGCGCCGGTGCGGGAACGGAGGGAGCCGGTGCGGCGGCCTCGGGCGCGGCGGGCTTCTCGGCGGCGGGGGCCGGCTCGGGCTCGGCGGGGGCCGGAGCCTCCTCCTCGCTGTCCGAGTCGACCGACGGGGTCGCCACGTCGGTGGGCTCGGTCTCGGCGGCCTCGACCTCCGGAGCCTCCTCGGCGGCGGCGGGGGCCTCGGGCTCGGCGGGCGCCGCGGACGCGGAACCGTCGCCGATCCGGACCAGCTCGGCGCCGACCTCGACGGTCTCGTCCTCCTGGACGAGGATCTCCTCGATGACACCGGCGACGGGCGACGGGATCTCGGTGTCGACCTTGTCGGTCGACACCTCGAGCAGGGGCTCGTCGACCTCGACGCGATCCCCGACGTTCTTCAGCCAGCGGGTGACCGTTCCTTCCGTGACACTCTCTCCGAGTGCCGGGAGGCTGACGGATTCGCTCATGATCCTGTCTCCTTAAGACGTGTGCGTACAGTGTTCAGCTTAGTGATGCGGGAGCGGCGGGTCGCCGCCCCGCGGTGGTGCTAGAGGGCGTGCAGGGGCTTCCCGGCCAGCGCGAGATGCGCCTCGCCGAGCGCCTCGTTCTGGGTCGGATGCGCGTGCACGAAGGGTGCGACGTCCTCCGGGTGCGCCTCCCAGTTCACGATGAGCTGGGCCTCGCCGATCAGCTCGCCGACCCGGGCGCCGACCATGTGCACGCCGACGACCGGTCCGTCCACGACTCGGACGACCTTCACCGATCCGCTGGTGCCCAGGATCGTGCTGCGCGCGTTGCCGCCGAGGCCGTAGTCGTAGGCGGCGACGCGCTCGGCACCGTACTCCGCCACGGCGCCCGCCTCGGTCAGCCCGATGGAGGCCACCTCGGGATCGCTGTAGGTCACCTTCGGCACGTTGAGGTCGCTCACGACCTGCGGGGCGAGACCGGCGATCTCCTCGGCGACGAAGATCCCCTGCTGGAAGCTGCGGTGCGCGAGCTGCAGTCCGGGGACGATGTCGCCGACGGCGTAGACGCCCGGGACCGAGGTCCGCAGGCGCTCGTCCGTGACGACGAAGCCGCGATCGAGCGCGACTCCGGCCTCTTCGAGCCCGATGCCGGCCGTGACCGGACCCCGGCCGACGGCGACGAGCAGCAGCTCGCCCTCGACGACGGTGCCGTTCTCGAGCGAGACGCTCACTCCGGTGTCGGACTGGGAGACGGAGGAGACCCGCGAGCCGAGCTGGAACGCGATGCCGCGCTTGCGGAACGCACGCTCGAGCTGTCGGCTCGCGCTCTCGTCCTCGTTCGGCACGAGGTGGGGGAGCGCCTCCACGATGGTGACCTCGGCGCCGAAGGAGCGCCACACGCTCGCGAACTCGACGCCGATGACTCCGCCGCCCAGCACGACGACGCGAGCCGGCACGTGATCGAGCTCGAGCGCCTCGTCGCTGGTGAGGATCCGGCCGCCGATCGTGATGCCCGGGAGCGTCCGCGACGCGGAGCCGGTCGCGACGACGATCGAGCGTCCGTGGAGGACGTGCTCGCCCACCGTCACGGTGCTCGGACCGGAGAGTCGGCCGTCGCCCTCGACCACGGTGATGCCCCGCGAGGAGATGAGGCTCTGCAGTCCCTTGTACTTGCCGGCGACGACGCCGCGGCGGTACTCCGTCACCTGCTCGACGTCGATGCCGTCGAAACTTGCGCGGACGCCGTACTTCTGCGCGTCCTTGGCGCCGTCCGCCAGCTCCGCGGCGTGCAGGAGGGCCTTGGTGGGGACGCAGCCCCGGTGGAGGCAGGTGCCGCCGAGCTTGTCGCGCTCGACGAGAGCGACGTTCATCCCCAGCTGAGTGGCCCGCAGCGCCGCGGCGTACCCGCCGCTGCCCCCGCCGAGCACGACCAGGTCGTAGCTCTCTTCCGACACCCGGTGACTCCCTTGCGACGTGCGGTCCCCGGTCGCTCCGTACCGGTCGCGACGCGGAGCGCAGCGCGGGAGGAGGAGGGGACGAGGCGGGATCTCCCGCCCCGTCGACCCTACTACGCGCTCGCGAAGCCCTCGGCCAGCGCGACGAGCGCCCGCACGGAGACCCCGGTCGGCCCGGCGCCCGTGAAGCCGTAGGCGCTGCCCGAGTTGTTCGCCGGACCGGCGATGTCGAGGTGGGCCCACGGGATCGTGGTGGCGTCTTCGCCCTCGCCGCGCGTGCCGACGAACTCGCGGAGGAAGTGCCCGGCGATGAGCATGCCCCCGGCGGTGCTGCCGATCTTCACGTTGGCGAGGTCGGCGACGTCGGAGTTGAGCAGTGGCCGCAGCTCCGGCGGGAACGGCATCTGCCAGAACGGCTCGCCCGCAGCGGTGGCCGTGCCGATCACGCGGGCCACCAGCTCGTCGTCGCCCATCACTCCCGTGTAGCGGTTGCCGAGGGCGACCATCGCCGCACCCGTGAGGGTGGCGACGTCGATGATCGCGTCGGGCTGCTCCTCGCTCGCGGCGACGATGCCGTCGGCGAGCACGAGGCGTCCCTCCGCGTCGGTGTTCAGGACCTCGACGGTCGTGCCGCCGCGGATGGTCAGCACGTCGTTGGGGCGGATCGCACTGCCCGAGGGCAGGTTCTCGGCGATGCAGAGCCAGGCCGTCACCCGCACGGGCAGGGCCAGCTCGGCGACGGCGCGGGCGACCGCCCAGACGGTCGCCGCACCGGTCATGTCGTACTTCATCCCGACCATCGACGCCGGCGGCTTGAGCGAGAGTCCGCCGCTGTCGAACGTGATGCCCTTGCCCACGAGCGCGAGGTGGGCGGTCGCCCCCTCGGGCGAGTAGGCGACCTTGACCAGGCGCGGGGGCCGGGTCGATCCGCTGCCGACCCCGAGGATCCCGCCGAAGCCGTCCTCGGCCAGGGCCGCCTCGTCCCAGACGGTGACCTCGAGGGGCAGGCCGGCCGCTCCGTCCTGCACCGCCTCGGCGAGGGTCTGCGGGTAGAGGTGCGACGGAGGGGTGTTGACGAGGTCCTTGACGGTGGCGACCGCGCGGCCCAGCACGAGGGCGCGCTCGAGGAGCGCCGGGTCCGACTCGGCATCGGTCGTGACGACCACCACGGACTCGACCGGTGTCTTCACCGTCTCGGCCGTGGTGCCGCGGAAGGCCGAGAAGGAGTAGGCGCCGAGCGCGGCTCCCTCGGCGACGGCGGCGAGTGCCTCCGGCGTGCTCGTGGGAAGGGCGAGGGCCACGGAGGCGGTCCCCGCGAGGGTGCGCACGGCGAGGCCGGCGGCGGTGCGCAGGACCGTGGGGGAGGGGTCGTCCGAGCCGAGGCCGACCAGCACGAGGACGCCCGCGGGACCGGCCGACGGGACCCGGAGGACCGACTCGACGGATCCGGTCGCACCCAGCGACGGAAGGGCCCTGACCACGTCCTCGAAGCCGTCCGCGCCGACGATCCGGGGGCCGTCCGGCCCCGGAGCGACGCCGAGGACGAGGGCGTCGGTGTCGATGTCGGAGGCGGGCGCGGTCGTGTACTCGAGAGAGGAGAGGGGCATGGCGGCCATGCTAGGCCGTGTTCCCGAGCACTGTTCGCTCAGGGCTCAGCGCCGCTCGCCGGCCCCTGCTGGGCGCCGTCTACAGTGGAAGGCATGCTGGATCCGGAAGACCTGTTCGAGATCGAGGGCGACCTCGCCGACGTGCCGCGCGGGCTCCACCTCGTCGCCGGACTGACCGGCTTCACCGACGCCGGGGGCGCCGTCGGCCAGCTGAACGAGTACCTCCTCGACACGCTCCAGCACCGGGCGATCGTGGCGTTCGACCAGGATCAGCTCCTCGACTACCGCGCGCGGCGCCCCATCATCACGTTCGACCAGGACCACCTGACCGACTACCGCCCGGCGACGCTGCGCCTCTCGCTCGCACATGACGAGCTGCACCAGCCGTTCCTCCTCCTCACCGGTTTCGAGCCCGACTTCCAGTGGGAGCGGTTCACCCGCGCGGTGGTCGGCCTCATCGACCGCCTCGAGGTCGCTGGGACCACCTGGGTGCACGCGATCCCGATGCCCGTGCCGCACACGCGGCCGGTGGGCGTCACCGTCAGCGGCAACCGCGAGGACCTCGTCGAGGCGATGTCGGTCTGGCGCCCGCACACGCAGATCCCCTCGAATGTCCTGCACCTGCTCGAGTACCGCCTCTACGAGCTCGGCATGCCCGCCGTCGGCTTCGCGCTGCTCATCCCGCACTACCTCTCGGACACCGAGTACCCGCAGGCCGCCGTTGCCGCGCTCGAGAGCATCTCGGCGTCGACCGGCCTCATCTTCCCGACCGACCGGCTGCGCGAGAGCGGGCGGGAGTTCCTCGCGAAGGTCGACGAGCAGGTGGGCGGCAACGACGAGCTGCAGAAGCTGGTCGCGGCGCTGGAGTCCCGTCACGACACCTACATGGAGGGCACGAGCCTCCGCTCGCCCCTGACGGACGAGGACGGAGCGGTTCCGAGTGCGGACGCGCTGGCCGCGGAGCTCGAGAAGTTCCTGGCCATCCGCCGCCCGGGCGACGAGGCCTCGGGCGCCTAGCCCTGCCCCCCGGTGGGGGCGCGCGGCCTTGATAGGCTCGGGCGAGTGCGATCTCGTCGAGCGTGGTTCGTCTTCGGAGCCGGTGCCTTCGCCTACCTGGTGGCGGTCCTCGACCGCACCACGCTGGGCGTCGCAGGGGTCGACGCGGCTGAGCGCTTCGACATCACCGCCGCGGTGCTGTCCTCGCTCGCCGTGGTCCAGCTGATCGTCTACGCGGGGATGCAGATCCCCGTCGGTATCCTGATCGACCGGTACGGGCCTCGGACGCTCATCCTCTCGGGCACGGCGCTCATGATGGTCGGCCAGGTGGTGCTGGCACTCGCCCCGTCGATCGGAGTCGCGATCGTCGGCCGGATCCTGGTCGGCGCAGGCGACGCCGCGATCTTCACGTCCGTCATCCGCCTCACCGTCGCCTGGTTCAGCGGTCCGATCGTGCCCCAGTTGTCGCAGTGGATCGGGAACATCGGCCAGGTGGGCCAGATCCTCTCCGCCCTCCCGTTCGCGGCGGTCCTGCACTCGGCGGGATGGACGCCCGCCTTCCTCTCGGCGGCGGGCCTGGGTGCGGTCGCCTTCCTCGGCGTGCTCCTCCTCGTCAGCGATCTTCCGCCCCGGACCGAGCCGATCGTCCTGACACCGCCGACGCTGCGGGCGACGATCGCGCAGCTCGGGGTGAGCCTGCGGAGGCCGGGGACCCAGCTCGGCTTCTGGTCGCACTTCGTGACGCAGTCCTCCGGGACGGTCTTCACCCTCCTCTGGGGATACCCCTTCCTCGTGTACGCCATCGGCCTGCCGCCCGCGGTCGCGGCCCCGACGCTGACCATCGTGGTGATCGCCGGCATCGTGGTGGGGCCGATCCTGGGCGTGCTCACGGCGCGGCATCCGATGCGCCGGAGCAACCTGGTGCTGGGGATCGTCTCGACCATGGCGCTCGCCTGGACCGTCGTGCTGCTCTGGCCGGGAGTGCCGCCGTACTGGCTCGTCGTGTTTCTCCTGGTCGTGATCGGCGCGGGCGGGCCCGGATCGATGATCGGCTTCGACTTCGCCCGCACCTTCAACCCGTCGCGGAGTCTCGGTGCCGCGAACGGAGTCGTGAACGTCGGCGGGTTCCTCGCGAGCTTCACGATGATGTTCGCCATCGGGCTCATCCTGGACGCGCTCGCCGGGCCCGGAGCGGACTCCGCCTCGCTGTACTCCCTGGAGAGCTTCCGTCTCGCGTGGTGCGTGCAGTACGTCGTGGTCGGGCTCGGCGTGCTCGGTCTGATCAGCGCCCGTCGGCGCACCCGCCGTCGCCTGGCGGAGGACGAGGGAATAACGGTGGCCCCTCTCTGGGTTGCACTGAGTGACCGTCTGCGCCGAGGACGATCCGGCCGCTGACGAAGCGCTCCGGCCCGTCCTCCGGCGGGGACCGCGGGTCGACGGGATCGGCGCCGGCGGCTCGCGGCCGATCGATCCGGGCCTTCCACGGCTCCGCGCGCGACCGCACTACTCAGGCGTGCAATAATTGTCAATAGGACCCGTTCGGGTCGAGGAGCACCAGGCCCACGTCGGGCGTGCGACGTCCTCGACTTGACATGGGTCCTCGTAATGCCCACCGACGGACGGCGCTCTCCGGAGCCGCCCGCGACCGGGACGCAACGGATGGAGAGGTGCCGCCATGGCCACCAGAGCTACCAAGACCGCAACGCTCGACGCCGTCGACGACGACGTGACGACGACCAAGAAGCCCGCGGCGCGCAAGCCTGCCGCGTCGAAGGCCCCGCGCAAGACTGCGGCGACGAAGGCCGCCGCCCCCGCTGAGGACGAGGAGCCGACCGAGGCCGTCGAGCCCGAGGAGGCCGACGACGACGACACCGAGGTGGTCGTCGTCGAGGACACCGAGACCGAGGCCAAGGACGACGCCGAGACCCCCGACGCTCCCGTCGCGCCGGTCGCCGCACCGGAGGCACCGCTGCCCAGCGGTGCGCTGGTGCTCTCGTTCGGCGGCGACGACGACGAGGTCCCCGTCTACTCGACGGCGATCACCGGAGCGACCGCCGACCCGGTCAAGGACTACCTGAAGCAGATTGGCAAGGTCGCGCTCCTGAACGCGGCCGAGGAGGTCGAGCTCGCGATGCGCATCGAGGCGGGTCTCTTCGCCGAGGACAAGCTGGCGAACTCGACCGACCTCAGCCCCGAGCTCGTCCGCGAGCTGCGCTGGGTCGCGAAGGACGGACAGCGCGCGAAGAGCCACCTGCTCGGAGCGAACCTCCGCCTGGTGGTCAGCCTCGCCAAGCGCTACACCGGCCGCGGCATGCAGTTCCTGGACCTGATCCAGGAGGGCAACCTCGGTCTGATCCGCGCCGTCGAGAAGTTCGACTACACCAAGGGCTTCAAGTTCTCGACCTACGCGACGTGGTGGATCCGCCAGGCGATCACCCGCGCGATGGCCGACCAGGCCCGCACCATCCGCATCCCGGTGCACATGGTCGAGGTCATCAACAAGCTGGCCCGCGTGCAGCGTCAGATGCTCCAGGACCTGGGTCGCGAGCCCACGCCCGAGGAGCTGTCGCGCGAGCTCGACATGACCCCCGAGAAGGTCATCGAGGTGCAGAAGTACGGCCGCGAGCCGATCTCGCTGCACACGCCCCTGGGCGAGGACGGCGACAGCGAGTTCGGCGACCTCATCGAGGACACCGAGGCCGTCGTCCCCGCCGACGCCGTGGGCTTCACGATGCTGCAGAAGCAGCTCGAGTCGCTCCTGGACTCCCTCTCCGAGCGCGAGGCGGGCGTGATCCGCATGCGCTTCGGCCTCGGCGACGGGATGCCCAAGACCCTCGACCAGATCGGCGACACCTTCGGCGTGACGCGCGAGCGCATCCGCCAGATCGAGTCCAAGACGATGGCGAAGCTGCGCCACCCGTCCCGGTCGCAGTCGCTCCGCGACTACCTCGAGTAGACCGGTGATCCGCTACGCGCCGGCGGTCCTCCTCGGGAGGGCCGCCCGGTTCGCGGCGCGCGCCCGGAAGCCCGGCGGGGGATCCGCCGTGCCCGGACTCGTCGTGAACCGCGTCGCGCCCGGATTCCTGCCCGCGGTCCTCGACGGGTTCCCGGAGGGACTCGTCGTGGTCAGCGGTTCCGCCGGCAAGTCCACGACGACGAAGATGCTGGTCGCCGTCCTGCGCGCCCACGGGCTGCGCGTCTTCACGAACCCCTCGACTGCCAACATCGCGCAGGGGCTCACCTCCGCTCTGCTCGAGCGGACGGACCTGCGGGGCCGGATCGACGCGGACATCGCCGTCCTCGAGATGGACGAGGGTCACGGCGCCCGCCTCGCTCCGCGCATGCGCCCCCGTGTGGTCGCCCTCACCAACGTGGTCGTCGATCAGATCGACCGCTTCTTCGACCCCGCGATGGTCGCCCGGATGCTCGCCACCATCTCCGAGCGCGCCACCGGTCACGTGATCCTCAACGCCGACGACCGGCATGTCGCCGCCCTCGCCGCGGCCCTGCCGGACGAGCGCGTGCGCTGGTACGGGGTCTCCGCGGACGTCCGCGGCGAGGCGCCCGGCGGGCTGGGATACGCGGCCGAGGCCGAGTCCGGCACGGATCGCGCCACGACCGTCGTCTCGACGACGAGCGGAGCGGCCGCCTCGATCGACAGCCACGGCGAGCGACTCGACGTCCGACTCCCGGCGCGCGGAGTGCACTACGCCGTGGACGCCGCGGCCGCCGTCTCCGCCGCCCGCGCGGTGCTCGGGGAGCGCTTCGTCGCAACCACCGCGTCCACCGCACTGTCGTCGATCGACCCCGTGTTCGGACGGGGGGAGGTCGTCGTCGTGCGCGGACAGGAGGTCGAGTTCGTCCTGGTGCAGAACCCGGCGAGCTACCGACTGAACATCGCGGAGATCCCGTCGGGGACCGAGCAGATCATGCTCGCGATCGGCTCCGACGTGCGCGATCCGTCCTACTTCTGGCCGGTGGACACCTCCGGACTCGGCCGCGTCAGCGCCGTCTCGGGGTCCAAGGCCCACGAGGCGGCGCTGCACCTGCAGTACGACGGCGTCGAGATCGACTCCGTCGACGACGATCTCGGACGCGCGCTCGACCGCTTCCTCGCGCTGCCCGCGCCCTCCGTGGGCCGGAAGACGATCGTGTTCTCAGCCGATTCGATGCGCCGCACGCGGGCCCACCTCCAGCTCACCTCCAACCGCGAGGAGACCTCGTGACCGTCCTGCGGATCGGCGTGCTCGCCCCCGACGTCCTCGACAGCAACGGGGACGCCGCGAACGCGCGCGTGCTCGTCGCCCGTGCACGCTGGGCGGGGCTGGAGGCCGAGCTGGTCGGCCTGCACCACCGCGACGACTTCCGCGAGCGGCCGGACGTCCTGGTGGCCGGCACCGGCGCGGATCAGGATCTCCCGGGAGTGCTCGACGTTCTCCGCGACGTCGACGCCACCGTCCGCGGCTGGGCCGACTCCGGAACCGAGTTCGTCGCGATCGGCGCGGGCTGGGAGCTCCTCGCCGAGTCCTTCAGCACGCTGGAAGGTGTCGTGAGCGGGATCGGGGTCTTCCCGGGCCGGAGCGTTCCCGCTGCGGAGCGGGTGACCGACGACCTCGTGCTCGACAGCGCCTCCGGGGTGCTCGTCGGGTTCGAGAACCACGTCCGGCGCTTCGAGGGCATCGATCCGGGCTCGGTGCTCGGGCGGGTGCTGCACGGAGTGGGCGACGGGAACGGGGTCGAGGGGTACCTCGCCGGATCGCTGCTCGGCAGCCATCTGCACGGGCCCCTGCTCGCGAAGAACCCGGTCCTGGCGGACACGATCCTCCAGCGGGTCGCGGAGCGGCACGGCCTCGATTACGAGGCTGACGACCCGCGGCTGCGTCAGGCAGACGACACAGCACGAGCCGCCCGCGAGGTCATCGCGAAGCGGCTCGGTGTCGGACGGTAGGACGCACTCAGCGCCCTGACGGCCGATCGGGGGCGGATGCCCGGACGATCAGGGGCGCTGCTCCTCGAAGAGCCGCGCGGACTCGTCGTGCCAGCTCTGAGCGATGCTGGAGAGCTTCTCCTGGTACTTCTTGCCGTGGTGCGCGCAGAACAGCAGTTCTCCGTTGTTCACGACGACGCGGATGTACGCCTGGGCGCCGCAGCTGTCGCAGCGGTCGGCGGCGGAGAGCTGGTGGGCACCCGCGAGCTCGTCCACGCCATTAGGGGTTGCGGTGGTCGACATGACTTGGCCTCCTGCACTCGGTCTTCGATCTGTGCTTGATGGAACCCATCCAAGCACGCGATTGTTTCCGCGCAGAGACGATCGAGGGGCATTTCGCTCTGCGCGTAGGGGCGCCCGAGCACTGGCGCTCGGCCCCTCGGAGTGCCGCGTCGCGTCGGGGCGGGACGACCCCGCGAAAGTAAACTGGAGGAATGGCCTCCACCGACTACTCCGCCCGTCACCTCTCCGTGCTGGAGGGCCTCGAGGCGGTCCGGAAGCGGCCGGGCATGTACATCGGCTCGACCGATTCGCGCGGACTCATGCACTGCCTGTGGGAGATCATCGACAACTCCGTCGACGAGGCCCTGGGCGGGCACGGAAGCGAGATCAGCGTCGTGCTGCACGCCGACGACAGCGTCGAGGTGCGCGACCGCGCGCGGGGCATCCCGGTCGACATCGAGCCCAAGACGGGGCTGTCCGGCGTCGAGGTCGTGTTCACGAAGCTCCACGCGGGCGGCAAGTTCGGCTCCGGCTCCTACGCGGCGTCCGGCGGCCTGCACGGCGTCGGCGCGTCCGTCGTCAACGCGCTGTCCGAGCGACTCGACGTCGAGGTCGACCGCAACGGCCGCACCTACCGGATGTCCTTCCACCGCGGCGAGCCCGGGCGGTTCGCCGATGCGGGGGAGCCGACTCCGGACGCCCCGTTCACGCCCTTCGAGAACGGCTCGGAGCTGACCGTCGTCGGCAAGGTGGCGAAGGGCGTCACCGGCACGCGTGTGCGCTACTGGGCCGATCGGCAGATCTTCACCAAGGGCGCCGCGTTCCAGACGGAGGACCTGGTGACCCGGGCGCGGCAGACGGCGTTCCTGGTGCCGGGGCTCACGATCGACATCGTCGACGACCGCGCCGAGGAGCGGCGCGCCGAGATGTTCCGCTACGACGGCGGCATCTCGGAGTTCGTCGAGTTCCTCGCCCCCGATTCCGCGGTGACCGACGTGCTCCGGCTCACGGGCACCGGCACCTTCACCGAGAGCGTGCCCGTGCTCACCCCCGGCGGTGCGATGGTCTCGACCGAGGTCGAGCGCACCTGCGAGGTCGACATCGCGCTGCGCTGGGGAACGGGCTACGAGACGGTGATGCGCAGCTTCGTCAACATCATCGCCACTCCCAAGGGCGGGACGCACCAGACCGGCTTCGAGCAGGGACTGCTGAAGCTGCTCCGCTCGCAGGTCGAGGCGAACGCCCGCCGACTCAAGGCGGGCTCCGACAAGGTCGAGAAGGACGACGTCCTGGCCGGCCTGACCGCGGTGCTGACCGTGCGCCTGCCCGAGCCGCAGTTCGAGGGGCAGACGAAGGAGATCCTCGGGACGCCGGCGGTGCGCGCCATCGTGGCCCAGACCGTCGGATCGACGCTGGGCGCGGTCTTCTCGTCGTCCAAGCGCGAGGACAAGACGCAGATGTCGCAGCTGCTCGAGAAGGTCGTCGCCGAGATGAAGTCGCGCATCTCGGCCCGCGCGCACAAGGAGACGCAGCGCCGCAAGAACGCGCTGGAGTCCTCCTCGCTTCCCGCGAAGCTCGTCGACTGCCGCAGCAACGACGTCGAGAACAGCGAGCTGTTCATCGTCGAGGGCGACTCGGCGCTCGGCACGGCCAAACTGGCCCGCAACAGCGAGTACCAGGCGCTGCTGCCCATCCGCGGCAAGATCCTCAACGTGCAGAAGGCCAGCGTCGCCGACATGCTCTCGAACACGGAGTGCGCGTCCATGATCCAGGTCATCGGAGCCGGCTCGGGCCGCTCCTTCGACCTGTCGGTCGCGCGCTACGGGAAGATCATCCTGATGAGCGACGCCGATGTCGACGGCGCCCACATCCGGACCCTGCTGCTGACGCTCTTCTTCCGCTACATGCGTCCGCTCGTGGAGGCGGGGCGCGTGTTCGCCGCCGTGCCCCCGCTGCACCGGGTGGTCGTCATGAACGCGGGCAAGAAGCCGAACGAGACGATCTACACCTACTCCGAGAAGGAGCTGCAGGGCGTCCTGGCCGGTCTCGCCAAGGCCGGACGCCGGTTCCAGGACCCCATCCAGCGCTACAAGGGCCTCGGGGAGATGGATGCGGACCAGCTCGCGACCACCACGATGGATCGGGCGCGCCGGACGCTGCGACGCGTCCGCGTCTCGGACGCCGAGAACGCGGGCCGCGTCTTCGAGCTGCTGATGGGCAACGAGGTCGCGCCGCGGAAGGACTTCATCGTCCGCGGGTCCGAGACGCTCTCGCGCGACCGAATCGACGTCTGACCCGCGCGGGGCCCCCTTCGAGAGGGCAGCGCCCAGGTTCCGGCGCGCTCGCGCGTCAGAGCAGCTCGGGTGCCGCGCCGATCGTCGCGATCGGGGCCGCGACGGGCACACCCGAACCGTCGCGCTTCATCCCGGACTCGGGCAGCGCGGCGACCGAGCCGTCGGCCTCGAGGGCGTGGGCGGGACCCGGGCCGACCCAGGCGACTCCGAGCGCCGTCTCGCCCTTGAGGAAGCGCTGCGCGCGGACACCGCCCGTCGCGCGGCCCTTCGATGGGAACTCCGAGAACGGCGAGACCTTCGCGCTGCCGGCGTCGGTGCCGGTCAGCGCCCAGCTGTCGACGGCGACGGTCGCGACGACGGCGTCCTCGCGATCGTCCGCCGAGACGACCGAGAAGTGCACCACCTCGTCCGTCTCGCCGAGCTTCACGCCCGCCATGCCCGCCGCGGTCCGGCCCTGGGGGCGCACAGCGGAGGCGGAGAAGCGCAGCAGCTGGGCCTCGCCGGTGACGAAGACGAGCTCGTCGTCGTCGGCGGCGGGTGCCGCTCCGACCACCGCGTCCTTCGGACGGAGTGCGATGAGCTCGATGTCGGGCCGGCTCTGCAGCTCGGAGACCGAGACGCGCTTGACGACTCCCTGGAGGGTGCCGAGGGCGATCGGCCGGGTGTCGTCGAGCGCGACGAGGGCGAGGACGCGCTCGTTCTTGGCCAGGCCGGTCAGGTAGTCGGCCATCCGGACGCCCGCTCCGAGCTGCACGGACGACGACGGGACGGACGGGACGTCGACGGGGGAGAAGCGCAGGAGGCGTCCGGCGGACGTGACGGCGCCGATCTCGCTCCGGCTGGTCGTGTCGAGGGTGCTCAGCACGGCGTCGTGCTTGCTGCGGCGCGTCGCGCGGACGGGCTGCGCGGCCGCCTCCGGATCGCGGTCGACGCGGACCATGCGGCCCGTGGTGCTGAGGTGGATGCGGCACGGGACGTCGGCGATCTCGAGCACGGCCGCGGTCTTGCGACCGGTCGTCGCGACGGACGGCCGCGCCTCGGTCAGCAGGGTGCGGCGGGGGGTGCCGAGGCGCTGGGCGACGTCGTCGAGCTCGTCCGAGACGAGCGCCTCGATCCGGGCGCGACTGCCCAGGAGCTCTTCGAGCTCGGCGATCTCGGCGAGAAGGGTGTCGCGCTCGGTCTCGAGCTCGATGCGCGAGAACTTCGTCAGGCGGCGCAACTGGAGCTCGAGGATGTAGTCGGCCTGGATCGTGCTGAGGTCGAAGACCTCGATGAGGCGGGCGCGCGCGGCCGCGGTGTCGTCGCTGCCGCGGATGAGCTGGATGACCTCGTCGATGTCGAGGATCGCGACGAGGAGTCCCTCCACGAGGTGCAGTCGCTCCTGACGCTTGCGGAGGCGGTACCGCGAGCGTCGCGTCACGACCGTCACGCGGTGGCCGACGTAGACCTGCAGGAGCTCCTTGAGCCCGAGGGTGCGGGGCTGGCCGTCGACGAGCGCGACGTTGTTGATCGCGAACGCGTCCTCCAGCGGGGTGTAGCGGTAGAGCTGCTCGAGCACCGCCTCCGGGCTGAAGCCGGTCTTGATCCCGATGACGAGTCGGAGTCCGTTGTCGCGGTCGGTGAGGTCGGTGACGTCGGCGATGCCGCTCAGCTTCTTGTTCTGGACGCCGTCCTTGATCTTGTCGATGACCTTCTCGGCGCCGACGAGGTACGGGAGCTCCGTCACCACGAGCCCGGACTTGCGGGCGGTGATGCTCTCGACCGAGACGCGGGCGCGGGTCTTGAAGCTGCCCCGCCCGGTGGCGTAGGCGTCCCGCACACCCGCGAGACCGACGATGGTCCCCCCGCTCGGGAAGTCGGGACCGGGCACGAAGGACATCAGATCCTCGAGCGAGGCGTCGGGGTGCGCGATGAGGTGCCGCGCCGCGCCGATGACCTCGATGAGGTTGTGCGGGGCCATGTTCGTGGCCATGCCGACCGCGATGCCGCTCGCGCCGTTGACCAGGAGGTTCGGGAACGCGGCCGGCAGCACCTCCGGCTGCTGGTGCGAGTTGTCGTAGTTGGGGACGAAGTCGACGACGTCCTCGCCGAGGTGCTCCGTCATCGCCAGGGCGGCGGGGGCGAGACGCGCCTCGGTGTAGCGGGCGGCCGCAGGACCGTCGTCGAGGGAGCCGAAGTTGCCGTGCCCGTCGACCAGCGGGACCCGGAGGGTGAACGGCTGCGCGAGGCGCACGAGGGAGTCGTAGATCGAGGCGTCGCCGTGCGGGTGCAGCTTGCCCATCACTTCGCCGGTCACGCGGGCCGACTTCACGTGGCCGTGATCGGGACGCAGACCCATCTCGCTCATCATGTAGAGGATCCGGCGCTGCACGGGCTTCAGACCGTCGCGAGCATCGGGAAGGGCGCGCGAATAGATGACCGAGTAGGCGTACTCGAGGAACGAGCCCTCCATCTCGGTGGAGACGTCGACGTCCTCGATGCGCTCGACCAGCGAGGAGTGCGCGGGCTGGGAGGGGGTTGCAGCGTTCATGACTCACTTCGACGGCGGACGCGGGCGCGGCACCGGAGCGGCACCTCTCGCGCTCCGAGGGCGGTGCGCCCACCTCCGCGGACGAGCGGACGGGGCGACGACCGGAATCACGGGGGTGTCGGGCGGACCCCGGTGACGCCGACCCGCACGGGCCTCGGCCCCGCGGGGCTCGCCGCGCGCGAGGAGCACTGTGCGAAACTGAGCGCGATGACCCACATGCTACCCGCCGCCCCCCTCGGGCGGCGGAGCCTCGCCGACGTCCTCCCCGGTGCCCTCGACGCGGTGCTCGGCGTGCCGGGCGTGTTCGGCGCCCCGAGGGTCGACCGCGTCGTCGTCGTCCTGGTGGACGGGCTGGGGGCGTCGAGCCTGAAGCAGCGTGCCGGCCACGCCCGCACCCTCGCGCCCGCGCTGACGCGCGCGACGACCATCCCCTCCGGGTTCCCGACGACCACCGCCGCAGCACTCGCCAGTCTCACGACGGGGACGCGGCCCGGAGAGCACGGCATGGTGGGGTACCGGGTGCTCGACCGCTCGGCCGACCGCCTCGTCAACCAGCTCTCGGGGTGGGACGCGGGCATGGTCCCGGAGCTGTGGCAGCCGCGTCCGACGGTCTTCGAGCGGGCGACCGCGGAGCACGTCGCCGCGAGCGTCATCGGCCCGTCGCGGTACGCCAGGTCGGGCCTGACCCGCGCGATCCTCCGCGGGGCCGAGTACCGGTCGGCCGGCAGCATCGCCGAGCGCTTCGCGGCCGCGCGCGATCTGCTCGACGGCGGTGGGCGCCGCCTCGTCTACCTGTACGTGCCCGAGCTCGACATGACTTCGCACGCCCGCGGCTGGGAGTCGCCGGAGTGGACCGCCGCCCTCGAGCTCCTCGACGGCGAGGTCTCGTCGTTCGTCCGCGGCCTGGGGCCGCGCGAGGCCGCGCTGGTCACGGCCGATCACGGCGTCCTCGACGTCCCTGCCTCCTCCCACGTGCTCGTCGGAGGACCGCTTCTGGAGGGGGTGCGCCACCTCGCCGGCGAGCCCCGCTGCCTCCAGCTGCACCTGGAGGCCGACGCCGATCTCGGAGCCGTGCTCGAGCGCTGGCGGGCTGCCGAGGGCGACAGAGCGTGGATCGCCTCGCGCGACGAGGTCGCCGCCAGCGGCTGGTTCGGCGAGGTCGGCCCCGCCGCCGCCGACCGGATGGGCGACGTGTTCGTCGCAGCCCGGAAGGCGATCGCCTACTACGACGCCGAGGACGCCTCCGGCCGCTCCATGGTCGGCCAGCACGGCTCGCTCACCCCCGAGGAGACCCAGGTGCCGCTGATCGGCTTCGGAGCCTTCGCGGGCGTCTGACGGGATCCGGCGAGCCGCGCCTCAGTCCTCGCTGCGGGCTCCGAAGACGATCTCGTCCCAGCTCGGCATCGACGCCCGACCCCGGCGGAAGCCGCCGCGGGCGCTCGACGGGGCCTGCTCCTTGGCCGGAGCGGGAGCGGCGGCGGCGGGCGGTGCCGGGCGCTCGGGCTCGGGGGCCTTCTCGACGACCGGCGCCTCCTGCACGGGCTCCTCGCGCACGCGCAGCGACGATGCGTGATCGCGCTCGCCCCGACGACGCCGCAGCGCATCGAGCAGATCGGCGGTGTCGTTGAGGTTCCGCTCCCGCTGCTCGGTCGTGGTCGAGACGCGGGGGAGGGTCGACACCACGCGGGGCGTCTCGGCGAGGGCCGGCTGCGGCTCCGTGTCGGAGGGGCGGACAGCGGTCGGCCGCGCATGCGGCAGGGCCGACGGGCGTCCGGTCGCGGGGTGCTCGCCGCGGGAGCTCCTCGAGGAGTCGCCCGATCGGGAGAAGGCGTCGGTGTCGAAGCGCGTCGCGAGCTCGTCCACGGCGGCAGGGATGACGGCGCGCAGGCGGGGGATGAGGGTCGGCCGGATCTCGCCCTGCTGGGAGAGGGTCGTGGCCTCGGGCGTCAGCGGAGAGAGCAGCGCCTTCCGCGGGTCGAAGCGCCAGCGCGCGTCGTGGTCGATCTCGTCCGAGCGGAACAGGAGCTTGACGACCCAGCCGTCCTCCTCCTTCCAGCTCGACCACTGCTCGCCCTCGGCGCCCAGGGAGGCGAGGCGCTCCCGGATGACGTCGCCGAACGGCGTGCCCTCCTCGAGGGGATCCGGGTCGGCGCTCGTGTAGACGCGCACGGAGAGTGCGGAGGCGACGACGTGCTCGCGCTCGGCGGTCACGGGGCCCTCGAAGCGCTGCACGTGCTCGAGCGAGGCGCCGGTGAGCTCGGCGACCTCTTCGGGGGAGAGCCCCGAGCGGATGTGGGCCTGGATCTCGCGGGGCGAGACGCGCGTCTCGCGCGGCGGCAGGGAGTGCACGCGCGGGCGGAGCTGGCTCTGCAGCGTCTCGTCGATCCGCACCGAGAACCGTTCGCCTCCGTCGGAGACGAGGACGAGCGATCCGCTCTCGACGCCGATCACCTTCAGTTCCATCATCGTGCGGGACCTCCTTCTGGACGCGAACGGGGCAAGGATGACACGGGTTGCGCCCGATGCCCGGGAATACCGCGGGCGGGTCGAAAGTTGGGCCGGACGAGGGCGCTGACAGGCGGTGTCAACCACGGATCCATTTGGTTTGCGAATCGATACGTCTTGATGCACACTGTCCCCGCCGATTTGTTGAACAGCTGAATATAAGAAGTGGATGGGAATGGCTACGGACTACGACGCCCCCCGCAAGACCGATGACGACTCCGAGTCGATCGAGGCCCTGAAGGAGCGAGTCCCCGACAAGATGTCCGGAGTCGTCGACGTCGATGACGCCGACAACCCGGGCGGATTCGAACTGCCCGGAGCCGATCTCTCCGACCTCGATCTGGACGTCGTGGTCCTTCCGCCCCAGGCGGACGAATTCACGTGCGTGAGCTGCTTCCTCGTGAAGCACCGCTCTCAGATCGACCACGAGGAGAAGCTGGGACCGATCTGCCTGGAGTGCGCCGCTTAGGCCTCTCCACGCTCCGAAGGACGACCTCTCCGTCGCCGTGATCCCCGGATCGCGGCGACGATGTCGTTCGGGCGGCGACTCGACAGCAGCCAGTACGGCGTCGGGTCCTCAGGGTCCTCGATCGGCACCCGCACCACGTCCCGCACCCACCCGCGGATCACGAGGTACGCCCGCGCGTCCAGCCGCGGCCCCCGCTCCGCGAACGCCTGCTGCCCCGTGTGGGTCGTCGGCTCGCCCACGAGCTCCAGCGGGATGTGCGCCCGCCCGGCCCGGAGCTCCCCGTCGACGACCTCGATCACGGGCGAGAGCGCGAGCAGGGCGCCGATCGTCCCTCCGTACAGCACGAGTGCGACGACGACGCCGACGACCGGATCGATCGGCGCGAAGACCAGGATGCTGGCGGGGATCACGAGGGCTGTGGAGACGAAGAGCCACGGCGCGGGCCAGAGCCTCTCCCGGTAGGACTGCATGTCCCTATTGCACCAGACAACTGGTCTACCCTCGTCACGTGAACGAATCCGTCGACGTCCCGATCCGCGCGGACAGCATCCCCGGCTACGCGCACCCCGGAGACGCCGGAGCAGATCTGCGAGCGAGCGAGGACGTGGTCGTCGCCCCCGGTCGGCGAGCCAGCGTCGGCACCGGAGTGTCCATCGCCCTCCCGGACGGCCACGTCGGCTTCGTCGTCCCGCGCAGCGGGCTGGCCTTCAAGCACGGCATCACCATCGTCAACGCCCCCGGCACCATCGACGCCGGCTACCGGGGCGAGATCCGCGTCGCGCTCCTCAACACCGATGCGGAGCAGGCCTACCGCGTCTCGGCGGGCGACCGGATCGCGCAGCTCGTGATCGTCCCCGTCGTCCGCGCGCGCTTCACCCCGGTCGACGAGCTGCCCGACTCCGTCCGCGGACTCGGCGGCTTCGGATCGACCGGCTACGACGCCTCCACGACCAGCACTCCGAAGGAGAACGCATGAGCGACATCCAGGCAGCGACCGGCTCGGACGCGCCCGCCGAGACCGTCGAGCAGGACTTCGAGAAGTCCGCTCCCGAGGATCGCGCGGAGGCGGGGCCCCTCGACGAGCGCGAGGCCAACCCGGTCCGTCCCTACATCGACCTCGGCGGAGTGAAGGTGCTCCCGCGCGAGGGCATGCACATCCGCCTCGAAGTCGAGGAGGGGACGAAGCGGGTCATCGCCGTCGGCCTCGACTACGCCGGCTCGACCCTGCAGGTGCAGCCGTTCGCCGCACCGCGCTCGTCCGGACTGTGGCACGAGATCCGCGGTCAGATCGCCGACCAGGTCGCCAAGCAGGGCGGTCGCACCGCCGAGCGGGAGGGCGTCTTCGGACCCGAGCTCGTCGCGCAGCTCCCGATCGCGGGAGGGGAGTCGCGCGTCGCCCGCTTCGTCGGCGTCGACGGTCCCCGCTGGTTCCTGCGCGGAGTGATCGCCGGCGCGGGTGCGGTGAACCAAGAGGCGGCCGCCGCGGTGGAGGACCTGTTCCGCAGCATCGTCGTCGTCCGCGGCTCCGGCCCCATGCCTCCCCGCGACCTGATCCCGCTCAAGGTCCCCACCGGCGGGCAGACCCAGCAGAGCGCGAGCTGACCCGCATGGAGCAGAGCCCGTCCGAGGAGCGGCCGGGGGAGCCCGAGGCTCCCCGACCCGAGGTGGGCGAGGCGATCGCGCAGGCCGCGCGGCGCTCGGCCCTCGGAGCCGTCGCCGACGGCGAGCCGTTCGACGGCCGCGCGCTGCTGCGCTCGATGGGCGGGGTGCGCGGGATCCTCGAGGCCGTCGTGCCCGGAGTCGCCTTCGTCCTCCTCTTCACGATCACCGGCGAGCTCGTGCTCTCGCTCGTCGCGTCGGTCGGCCTGGCGGTCGCCTTCACCGTCGCCAGGATCCTCGGTCGGACACCCGTGATCCAGGCCGTGGGCGGACTGCTCGGCGTCGTCGTGTCGGCGGTGCTCGCGCTGGTCACCGGACGCGCGGTCGACAACTTCGTGCCGGGGCTGATCACCAACCTGGTCTACGGCGCGGTCTTCCTGGTGTCCGTGCTCGTGCGGTGGCCGCTGATCGGAGTGGCCGCCGGCTACCTGATGGGCGAGGGCACCGCGTGGCGGGACGACAAGCGCAAGCGCCGCCTCTTCGCCGCGCTGACGCTCGCCTGGGCCGGACTGTTCCTGCTCCGCCTCGCGGTGCAGTACCCGCTGTTCCTCGCCGAGGACACGACTGCGCTCGGCACGTGGAAGCTCGTGCTCGGCCTTCCGCTCTACGCGCCGCTGCTGGTGCTCACCGTGCTCGCCGTGCGCGCCGAGTACCGCGGCGCTCGGGAGCGCGCGGACGAGGGAACCGCCGCGCCGCGTGCGTGACGGCTGCTCCGTACACGTAGAATTGTCTCGACGTCGAGATAAATAGCTCCCGTTCGCCGCGCGCTCCGATGCGCCGTGCAGCGGGTGCGACGACGCACCGGTGTTAGGTCCTCCTTGGTGGAGGCCGCTCTGCGCGGTCGCCAAGATGGACTCGGATATGTGGGTCCGCCCGTCGGCGGGATCCACGTCAGCGAAGGAGAGGGCGACGTGTCCGCGGTAGACAGCTTTGCATCGAAAGACACCCTGAAGGTCGGTCAGACCGACTACGAGGTGTTCCGCATCGACCGGGTCCCCGGTCACGAGAAGCTCCCGTTCAGCCTCAAGGTGCTGCTCGAGAACCTCCTCCGCACGGAGGACGGCGCGAACATCACCGCCGACCACATCCGAGCCCTCGGCGAGTGGGTCCCGGAGTCGGAGCCCGACACCGAGATCCAGTTCACGCCGGCGCGGGTGGTCATGCAGGACTTCACCGGCGTGCCCTGCATCGTCGACCTCGCCACCATGCGCGAGGCCGTCGCGGCCCTCGGCGGCGACCCGGACAAGATCAACCCGCTCGCTCCGGCCGAGATGGTCATCGACCACTCCGTCATCGCCGACCTGTTCGGCACCGAGGACGCCCTCGAGCGCAACGTCGAGCTCGAGTACGAGCGCAACGGCGAGCGGTACCAGTTCCTCCGCTGGGGCCAGACCGCCTTCGACGACTTCAAGGTCGTCCCGCCCGGAACGGGCATCGTCCACCAGGTCAACATCGAGTACCTCGCCCGGGTCACCATGACCCGTGAGATCGGCGGAATCCTGCGCGCCTACCCCGACACCTGCGTCGGCACCGACTCGCACACCACCATGGTCAACGGCCTCGGCGTGCTGGGCTGGGGCGTCGGCGGCATCGAGGCCGAGGCGGCCATGCTCGGCCAGCCCGTCTCGATGCTCATCCCGAAGGTCGTCGGCTTCAAGCTGTCGGGCGCGATCCCCACGGGCGTCACCGCGACCGACGTCGTGCTCACGATCACCGAGATGCTGCGCAAGCACGGCGTCGTCGGCAAGTTCGTCGAGTTCTACGGAGCCGGCGTCGCCGAGGTCCCCCTCGCGAACCGCGCGACCATCGGCAACATGAGCCCCGAGTTCGGCTCGACCGCCGCCATGTTCCCGATCGACGACGTGACCCTCGACTACCTGCGTCTCACCGGCCGCAGCGACGAGCAGATCGCCCTCGTGGAGCAGTACTCGAAGCTGCAGAAGCTCTGGCACGACGCCGACGTGGAGCCCGTCTTCAGCGAGTACCTCGAGCTCGACCTCAGCACCGTCGTCCCGTCGATCGCCGGCCCGAAGCGCCCGCAGGACCGCATCGAGCTGACCTCGGCCAAGACGCAGTTCGAGTCGGACCTCAACAACTACGCCGACGTCTCGCACGACATCGTCGACCTGACGATCGCGGAGTCGTTCCCCGCCTCGGATCCGGGCGAGCTCCAGCCGCAGGACGCGCACAGCACGCACGAGCACGTGCACCGCTCGCACGCTCCGAGCACGGCGTCCAAGCCCACCACGGTTGAGCTCGGCGACCGCGGAGAGACCTTCACGATCGACCACGGTGCCGTCGCGATCGCCGCGATCACGTCGTGCACCAACACGTCGAACCCCTCCGTGATGCTGGCCGCGGGCCTGCTCGCCCGGAACGCCGCGCAGAAGGGCCTCAAGGCCAAGCCGTGGGTCAAGACGACCCTCGCGCCCGGCTCGAAGGTCGTCACCGACTACTACGAGAAGGCCGGCCTGACCGAGTCGCTCGAGGCGCTCGGCTTCTACACCGTCGGCTACGGCTGCACGACCTGCATCGGCAACTCCGGTCCGCTGCTCGAGGAGATCTCGGCCGCGGTCCAGGACAACGACCTCGCCGTGACCGCGGTGCTCTCGGGCAACCGCAACTTCGAGGGCCGCATCAACCCCGACGTCAAGATGAACTACCTGGCGAGCCCGCCGCTGGTCATCGCGTACGCCCTCGCCGGGTCGATGAACTTCGACTTCGAGGTCGACGCGCTGGGCACCGACGCCGACGGCAACGACGTGTTCCTCAAGGACATCTGGCCCGACGCCGCCGAGGTGCAGGCGACGATCGACTCGTCGATCGACAAGTCGATGTTCGACACGCAGTACAGCGGCGTGTTCGACGGCGACGAGCGCTGGCGCTCGCTCCAGACCCCCGAGGGCGCGACCTTCGAGTGGGACCAGGAGTCGACCTACGTGCGGAAGCCCCCGTACTTCGACGGCATGACGATGGAGACGACTCCTGTCACCGACATCGCCTCGGCCCGCGTGCTCGCGAAGCTCGGCGACTCCGTCACGACGGACCACATCAGCCCCGCGGGCTCGATCAAGGCCGACAGCCCCGCCGGCCAGTACCTGGCCGAGCACAACGTCGACCGGAAGGACTACAACTCCTACGGATCGCGTCGCGGCAACCACGAGGTCATGATCCGCGGCACGTTCGCGAACATCCGCCTGAAGAACCAGCTGCTGGACGGCGTGGAGGGCGGCTACACCCGCGACTTCACCCAGGCCGACGCTCCGCAGTCGTTCATCTACGACGCGTCGCAGAACTACCAGGCCGAGGGCACGCCGCTCGTCATCCTGGGCGGCAAGGAGTACGGCTCCGGATCCTCGCGCGACTGGGCGGCGAAGGGCACGAGCCTCCTGGGCGTCAAGGCGGTCATCGTCGAGAGCTTCGAGCGGATCCACCGCTCGAATCTCATCGGCATGGGCGTCATCCCGCTGCAGTTCCCGGCCGGCGAGACCTGGGCCTCGCTCGGGCTGGACGGCACCGAGTCGATCAGCATCTCGGGCATCGAGGCGCTGAACGAGGGCGTCACGCCCAAGACGGTGCACGTCGTCGCCGAGCCGACCGCCCACTCGTCCGAGGGCAAGCAGACGATCGAGTTCGACGCGGTCGTCCGCATCGACACCCCCGGCGAGGCCGACTACTACCGCAACGGCGGGATCCTGCAGTACGTCCTCCGCTCGCTCGTCTAGCGCCGACACGGTTGTGCGCCTCCCCGCAAGGGGGAGGCGCACAGCCGTTCCCGGGGGCCGCGTGCGTAGACTCGGGAGACGTCCACTCCCTCTCATCGACCCCGGAAGGCGGCGCGAATGGCTGTTCTCGAGACCATCGGCGGACCGCGCGACCTCGATCGCCTGACCCGCACCGAGCTCGAGGCCCTGGCGCAGGAGATCCGGGACTTCCTGGTGCGCGAGGTCTCGAAGACCGGCGGGCACCTCGGTCCGAACCTCGGGGTCGTCGAGACCACGATCGCGATCCACCGGGTCTTCGATTCGCCGCGCGACGCGATCATCTTCGACACGGGGCACCAGTCGTACGTCCACAAGCTGCTGACCGGACGGCAGGACTTCTCGGGCCTGCGCCAGCGCGGCGGCCTCGCCGGCTACCCGCAGCGCTCGGAGTCGCCGCACGACATCGTCGAGAGCTCGCACGCCTCGAGCTCGCTCTCGTGGGCCGACGGCATCTCGCGCGCCTTCACCATGACCGGTCAGACCGATCGCCACGTCGTCGCGGTCGTCGGCGACGGCGCCCTCACGGGCGGCATGACCTGGGAGGCGCTGAACAACATCAGCGACGACAACGCGCGCGGTCTCGTCATCGTCGTCAACGACAACGGCCGCTCCTACGCGCCCACGATCGGCGGCATGGCGCGGTTCCTCAACGGCGTGCGCACGAAGCGCAGCTACCGCACCCTGCACCGGGGCTCGCGTGCCGTGTCGGAGCGCCTGGGCAGCCCGGCCGCCGCCGTGTACCGCGGCGTGCGCGGGGGCCTCCACGGCTTCCTCAGCCGCTTCATCAACAACGAGGCGCTGTACTCCAACCTCGACATCAAGTACCTCGGCCCGATCGACGGGCACGACGTGACCGCGATGGAGGAGGCGCTGCAGCAGGCCAAGGACTACGGCCAGCCCGTCATCGTCCACGCGATCACCCAGAAGGGCAAGGGGTTCGGCCCGGCGGTCAAGGACCTCGCCGACCAGTTCCACGCGGTCGGCCAGATCGACCCCGAGACCGGCGAGCCTCTCGCGGCTCCGGGAGCCCAGTCGTGGACCTCGGTGTTCGCCGACGAGATCGTCGCCCTCGCCGACGAGGACGCGACGATCGTCGGCATCACCGCCGCGATGCTCCGACCCGTCGGGCTGCACAAGATGGCCGAGAAGCACCCGGACCGCGTCTTCGACGTCGGCATCGCGGAGCAGCACGCGGTCACCTCCGCGGCGGGGCTCGCCTTCGGCGGTCTCCACCCCGTCGTCGCCCTCTACGCGACCTTCGTCAACCGCGCCTTCGACCAGGTGCTGATGGATGTGGCGCTGCACCGCGCCGGAGTGACATTCGTGCTCGACCGTGCCGGGGTGACGGGGCCGGACGGTCCGAGCCATCACGGCATGTGGGATCTCGCGATCCTGCAGGTCGTGCCGAACATCCGGCTGTCGGCGCCGCGCGATTCCGTCCGCCTCTGCGAGGAGCTGCGCGAGGCCGTCGGCGTCACCGATGCCCCGACCGTCGTGCGCTTCTCGAAGGGCAACGTCGGCGAGGAGATCGAGGCCCTCGAGCGGCTGTCCGACGGCGTCGACGTGCTCTCGCGCGCCGAGCGTCAGGACGTGCTGATCGTCACCGTCGGCCCCATGGCGACGATGGGTCTGGACGTCGCGCGCCGCCTCGCGGCGCAGGGCATCGGCGCCACGGTCGTCGACCCGCGCTGGGTCGTCCCCGTGCCCGCCAGCATCATCGAGCTCGCCCGCGACCACCGACTCGTCATCTCGATCGAGGACGGCGTCCGCGTGGGCGGCATCGGCACCCGCATCCGCCAGGACCTGCGGGAGGCCGGTGTCGACACCGCGGTGACCGAGCTCGGCCTGCCGGATCAGTTCCTCGACCATGCGAAGCGCGAAGAGATCCTGGAGGACGTGGGGCTCACCCCGCAACACATCGCGCGCGACGTCGTGGCCCAGGTCCTCGGCAGCAAGATCCCCGTGGCGCGCCCGCTGCCCGAAGAGGCCGAGGCGCACGACGAGGCCCGCACCGACTGACGAGGCCTGTCGCAGGACCGATCAGAGCCGGTAGACGAGCTCGATCGCTCCGCCCGAGAACGGTGTCGTGCCGACGAGCTCGAACGGCTCGGTGCGGCGCATCGGCAGCAGCGGCCGACCGCTCCCGAGCACGACGGGCATGATCGTGACCCGCATCTCGTCCAGCGCTCCGATCTCGGCGAGGCCGGCTGCGACGCCGCCTCCGCCGACGACCCAGACGTCGCGACCGCCGGCGGATCCGCGGATCGCGGGGAGCAGCTCGGCGAGGCCGCCGGAGGCGAAGCGCACCTCGCCGCCCTCGGGCTGCGGTCGGTCGGCGGAGGTCAGCACCCAGGCGGGGAGCTCGTACGGCCAGGCGCCCTCGCGACGGACGAACTCGTAGGTCGTGGAGCCCATCACCACCGCGCCGACCGTCTCGAGGAACCGGTCGTAGTGCTCCTGGAAGGCCTCGAAGCCGAACTGGAGGAGCCACTCGAGGCCGTCGTCGGAGTCGGCGATGAAGCCGTCGAGGGAGGAGGCGACGGAGTAGACGATGCGGGTCATGCGGGGAGGCTAGACCGGACGTCCGACACGGGCCGAAGATCCGACTCCGTCGTTCGCGGCAGGATCGCCGGCGACCGGGGACGACGCCGGCACACGGGAACCGGCGGCTCCGGTGAGCCGGACCGGTTCCCGCGAACCGGAGGTCGTCCTGCCGACCGCGGACGCGACCGTCAGTCGACTCCGCGGATCACCGGGTGGTGGAAGGTGTCGCCGAAGGCCCGCTCGCTCGCGCCCACCCGATCGAGGTAGGGCGTCAGTCCGCCCATCTGGAACGGGTAGCCGGCGCCCAGGATCAGGCACAGGTCGATGTCCTCGGCGGCGTGGACGACGTCGTCGTTGAGCATCCGCTTCACCTCGTCGGCGAGGCCCGTCTCGACGCGCAGACGCAGCTCCTCGGCGGTCATCGGATCCGTTCCCCCCGCGACGATCGCCACCGCGCGCTTGTCGACGCCCTTCACGCGGCCCTTCGAGTCGCGCTCGAAGACGTGGCCGAGCTCGGCCAGGCGGTGCAGGTTCTCGCTGTCGAAGAAGCGGTCGGGGAACGCGGCGTGGTGCGTGTCGAGCACGTGCGCCCCGACCTTCAGCCCGACGAGCTCGAGCAGCTCGAACGGAGTCATCGGCAGCCCGAACGGAGCGAGCGACTGCTCGACCACCTCGAACGGCGTGCCGGTGTCGACGGCGTGCATCGCCTCTCCGAGGACCTTCGCGAGGACGCGGTTCACGACGAAGCCCGGGGTGTCGCGCGTGATGACGGCGTTCTTCTTGAGCTTCGCCGCCGTCACCATCGCGGTCGACAGCGTCTCCTCGTCGGTGAGAGGAGTCCGGACGACCTCGACGAGCGGCATGACCGCGACCGGGTTGAAGAAGTGGAAGCCGACGAGCCGCTCGGGGTGCTCGAGACGCTCGCCGATCCGCTCGACCGACAACGACGAGGTGTTGGTCGCCAGGACGGCGGTGGGGGAGACGTACCGCTCGATGTCGGCGAAGACGTCCTGCTTCACCGACAGCTCCTCGAAGACGGCCTCGATCACCCAGTCGGCGTCGGCGAAATCGGCGCGATCGGTCGTGCCGGTGATGAGACTCCGGAGCCGGTTCGCCTCGTCGGGGGAGACCCGGCCCTTCGCGAGCAGAGCGTCGATCTCGCCGACGATGCCCGCCACTCCGCGGTCGACCCGCTCCTGGTCGAGGTCGGTGATGACGACGGGCACCTGCAGCCGTCGGACGAAGAGGAGGGCGAACTGCGTGGCCATCAGCCCCGCGCCGACGACGCCGACCTTCGTGACCGGCTTCGCGAGCGCCTTGTCGGGAGCACCGGCAGGACGCTTGGCGCGCTTCTGCACGAGGTCGAAGGCGTAGATGCTCGCGCGGAACTGGTCTCCCGAGATCAGATCGGCGAGGGCCTCGTCCTCGGCGGCGAACCCCTCCTCGCGCGTCGCGCTCTTCGCGCCCTTGAGGAGGTCGAGGGCTCGGTACGGCGAGGCCGCGACGGTCCCGATGCGCGACTCGAGCTGCTTCCGGGCGATGCCGACGGCGACGTCCCACTTCACCATCCGCTCGAGACGCCCGGGAGCGTTCGGGCGCGAGACGACGACCGTGCCGCCGAGCACGCCGTCGGCCCAGCGCAGCGAGTCCTCGAGGAACGAGGCGGAGGGGAAGAGCGCATCCGCGATGCCCAGGTCGAGGACCTCGCGGGCCTTGAGGGTCCGGTTGTTCTTGAGCGGGTTCTCGACCACGACCTTGAGCGCGTTCTCGATGCCGATCAGGTTCGGCAGCAGCCAGCTGCCGCCCCAGCCCGGGATGATGCCGAGGAACACCTCGGGCAGCCCGAGAGCCGGGATGGAGGCGTCGACGGTGCGGTAGTCGGCGTTGAGCGCGATCTCGGTGCCGCCGCCGAGCGCCAGTCCGTTGATGAACACGAAGGACGGGACGCCGAGCTCCGAGAGCATTCCGAGCGTGCGATGGCCGAGCCGCGCCAGCTGGCGGCCGATCTCGCGGCTCGGGATGCTCCCGACCTTGCTCAGGTCGGCGCCCGCGGCGAGGATGAACGGCTTGCCCGTCACCGCGACGCCCTGGATCGCGCCGGCGGCCGCCCGCTCCTTCTGCGCGATCAGCACGTCGGCGAGCTCGAAGAGCGATGCCGGACCGAACGTGTTCGGCCGCGTGTGATCGCGGTCGTTGTCGAGGGTGATGAGCGCGAGCACGCGGCCGCCTGCCAGCGTCACGTCGCGGACGTAGGAGTGGGTGACGACCTCTCCGTCGGAGAGTTCGGCGAGGTCCTCGAAACCGTCGAGCATGATCAGCGTCCCTTCCGTCGTGCGCGCTTGCCGTCGAAGTGCGGGTTCTCCCACACGACGCTCCCGCCCTGCCCCAGGCCCACGCACATGGCGGTGAGGCCGTAGCGCACCTCCGGGTGCGCCTCGAACTGCCGGGCGAGCTGGATCATCAGCCGCACCCCCGAGGAGGCCAGCGGATGACCGACGGCGATGGCTCCGCCGTACTCGTTCACGCGCGGATCGTCGTCGTCGATGCCGAAGTGGTCGAGGAAGGACAGCACCTGCACGGCGAAGGCCTCGTTCAGCTCGAAGAGGCCGATGTCCTCGATGGTCAGGCCCGCCTTGCGCAGCGCCTTCTCGGTGCTCGGGACCGGTCCGATCCCCATGATCTCGGGCTCGACTCCGGCGAAGGCGAAGCTGACGAGACGCATCTTCGTCGACAGGCCGAGCTCCTTCGCGGCGTCGGCGCTCGCGAGGAGGGAGACGGTCGCGCCGTCGTTGAGCCCGGAGGAGTTGCCGGCGGTCACCCGCCCGTGCGGGCGGAACGGCGTCCGCAGTCCGGCGAGCCCCTCGAGCGTGGTCTCGGGGCGCGGAGCCTCGTCGGCGGTGGCGAGTCCCCATCCCGCGGCGCTGCGGGTCGCGACGGGGATCAGGTCGGGCTGGATGTCACCGGCGGCGTAGGCCGCGGCGAGCTTCTGCTGACTGCGCAGCGCGTAGCGGTCGGAGCGCTCCTTGGTGAGCTGGGGGAAGCGGTCGTGGATCCGCTCGGCCGTCTTGCCCATGTTCAGCGCCTCGTCGCCCACGAGCCGCTCCGAGAGGAAGCGCGGGTTCGGATCGGCGTTGAAGCCCATGGGGTGGCGCCCCATGTGCTCGACGCCTCCGGCGAGCACGACGTCGTAGGCACCGAAGGCGATGCCCCCGGCCGTCGTCGTCACGGAGGTCATCGCACCTGCGCACATCCGGTCGATCGCGAAGCCGGGGACGGTGCGGGGGAGCCCCGCGAGGAGGGCAGTGGTTCGCCCCAGGGTGAGGCCCTGATCGCCCTGCTGCGTCGTCGCCGCGATCGCGACCTCGTCGACGCGGTCCTTCGGCAGCGACGGGTTCCGCTCCAGCAGGCCGATCATGGCCTTCACGACCAGGTCGTCTGCCCGCGTCTGCCAGTACACGCCCTTCTCGCCCGCACGTCCGAACGGAGTACGCACTCCATCGACGAACACGACTTCGGATCTCTCGGCCACAATGCCTCCCTGGAACTCACGGTCGCCCCGATCGTAGGAAGAGCACGGTCGCCGCCGGAATCCTTTGCCGCTTCCTACGAAGCGTTTTCCGTGCTGTCCTCGGCCGCTTGGGCGGCTTCCACAAACGCGGTCACCAGCGGACCGGAAGTCGCGTCGACCTGCCAGGCGCGCGCTCCACCGCGGCGGAGCTCGGCGGCGACGGTCTCGGGAGTGAGCGGCTCCGGCGGGTTCCAGGCGAGGCGGCGCAGCAGCTCCGGGGTGAGCAGGTTCTCGACGGGGAGCGAGAGCAGCTCCGCGATCTCGATGACCACCGCGCGCGCCGACTTGAGCCGCAGATCCGCGGGCGGATTGCGGTCGCCCCAGGCCCGCGGCGGAGGGAGCGTCTCGACGGCGGGCCGCGTCGCCGAGGGGAGGTCCTCGGTCGTCATGCCGCGCTGGATGGCCGCCCACCAGCGCTCGACCTCGCCGCGGCTCGCGCGCCCGGTGAAGTCGCGGCGGCCCGAGAGCTGGCCGAGGCTGGTGGGGATGTTGCGGGACACGGCGACGATCGAGGAGTCGGGGATGAGTCGGCCCGGGGCGATGTCGCGCTCGCGCGCGAACGCGTCGCGGGCCAGCCAGAGCTCGCGCGCGACGGCGAGGGCGCGCAGGCCGCGGAGGGAGTGCATGCCCGAGAGCCTGCGCCACGGATCCGGGAGCGCCGCCTTGGGCTGCCGAGCGAGTGTCGCCTCGAACTCCTCGCGCGCGATCCTGGTCTTCCGCGCCTCGATGAGCATCTCCTCCATCCGGTCGCGAAGGTCGACGAGGAGCTCGACGTCCTTCGCGGCGTAGACGAGCCAGCTCTGGGGAAGGGGGCGGGTCGACCAGTCGGCCGCGGAGTGCTCCTTGGCCAGGTGGATGCCGAGGAGATCCTCCACCACCGCGCCGAGGCCCACCTTCGGGAGCCCGAGCAGGCGCGCGGCGAGCTCGGTGTCGAAGATGCGCGTCGGGTCGAGTCCGACCTCGCGCAGGCAGGCGAGATCCTGGCTGGCCGCGTGCAGCACCCACTCCTCGTCGCCGATGACGTCCTGCAGGGCGTCCATCCGCCCGATCGCCGGAGGATCGAAGAGGAACGCTCCCGCACCGCGTCGGTAGACCTGGATCAGGTACGCGCGCTGGGAGTAGGTGAAGCCGGACGCGCGCTCCGCGTCGACCGCGACCGGCCCCTCGCCCGCGGCGAGGGCGTCGACGGCGGTGAGGAACTCGTCGGGAGTGGAGAGGACACGGTAATCAGTCACGGTTGTTCCGTCGGAAGGCGAGTGAGGTCACACCGTCGCTCGATACGGGCGGGAGACCCGCGAGCATGCACAACAGCTCCCCCCAGCCTTCCACGTGTGCGGCGAGCTGCGCATCATCGGGGCTCCAGGAGGCGCGGATCTCGATCTGCGCTCCGTCTCCCTGGGCGGCGAGCTCGCCGAATCCGGTGGAGAGGACCTTCGTCGCCGTGCCCGAGGCGGCGTGGTAGGCGGCTCCGCGGGCGTCGAGGGCGTCGATGAGCCACGACCACGCGACCTCGGCCAGGAAGGGGTCGGTGCCGATCTCGACCTCGAGCGGCGCCTGGGCGAAGCAGACGACGCGGAAGGCGCCGCCCCACTGCTCGGGCTCCTCGGGGTCGTGCAGCAGGATGAAGCGGCCCGTTCCCAGCTCGGAGTCGCGTCCGTGCGCGTGCGGCGACACGTCGCCCGAGAGCGCCAGTGCGTACGGCGCGAGCCCGGTGGGGGACGGGATCTCGGACACGGTGAGCTCGGAACGGGTCGAGACCGCGCGGATCGCCTCCGTCGCGGCCCGGAACTCCTCCGGAGGCTGAGACGGCGCTGGGAAGTCGGGCACGTTCCGAAGACTAGAGTTCCGGCATGCCCGATGCCCGCAGGCACGCCGCGGAGGGCGGTCGGCGCACCGGCGCCCTCCTGCTCGCCCTCGTCGCCCTCCCCGCTCTCGCCTCCGCCGTCGCGCTCGGCACCTCCGCCCTCGTCACCGCCTTCGTGCGCGGAGTGGTCATCCCGCCCTCGCGACGGAGCGAGGACGCCCGCGTGCTCGACGTGCGTCCCGCCGCCCGCGAGATCGTCCTCGCCGCCGACGCCGACACGACCGTGCACGGCGGCTTCAGCCTCTGGTTCGACGGCGGCCGCGGTCATGCGCGCATCGGTCGCGTGCTCGCGACGGGGCAGGGGCGCGTGGTGCGGGAGCTCGGCACCGTGGACCGGGGGACCCTGCGGCCGGGGGCTCGGGGCCGCATCAACGGCTGGCTGCTCCTCTCCCCCCGGGAGACGGGGCTGCCCTTCAGCTCCGAGCAGGTGCCGACGCAGTACGGGCCCGCACCCGCCTGGCTCTTCCCGGCGGGTGACGGCGGCACGTGGGCGATCCACGTGCACGGCCGGGCGACGCACCGCGAGGAGACCCTGCGCGGTGTGGCCGTGTTCCATCGGGCCGGGCTGAGCTCGCTGGTCGTCTCGTACCGCAACGACGGCGACGCTCCGTCGAGTCCGGACGGCCGCTACGGGCTGGGCGACACGGAGTGGCGGGACGTCGACGCGGCGATCCGCTTCGCGCACCGGCGCGGTGCCCGCTCCGTCGTGCTGGTCGGCTGGTCGATGGGCGGGGCGATCTCGCTGCAGACCGCGCTGCGCTCCTCCCTGCGCCACCTGATCGCCGGGGTGGTCCTGGACTCGCCCGTGATCGACTGGCGTGAGACGCTGCGCGGTCAGGCGCGGCTCCGGCGACTCCCTCCCGTGATCGCCGCTCTGGCGCTGACTGCGATGCAGCTCCCGTGGTCGACGGCCGTCACGGGGCAGAGCGAGCTGATACCGCTCCAGAACCTGGACCTCGTGGCGCGTGCCGCCGAGCTCACGACTCCGGTGCTGCTGCTGCACAGCGTCGACGACGACTTCGTGCCGAGCGCACCCTCCGAGGCACTCGCCGCCGCCCGGCCCGACCTCGTCGAGCTCGTGCTGGTGCACGGCGCCCGGCACACCCGGATCTGGAACGACGATCCCGTGCGCTGGGAGCAGGCCGTCGCGCAGTGGCTCGACCGGCGGGGGATCAGCGGATCCGCGTCCAGCGCGCGTACGTGAATCCGGCGTCGTCGACCGCGAGCCGCTCGAGCGCGTAGCTCTCGTCGACCGCCGCATCCGTCGTCGCGACGGGAAGCCCGGGGAGGACGACGCGCGGGGCGGTCGTCAGGCAGATCTCGTCGACGAGCCCGGCCGCCAGGAACTGACCCGACAGGGAGGCTCCTCCTTCGCAGACGACGCGCTCGAGCCCGAGGGCGGCGAGGGCGGCGAGCATCTCCGCCGGGCTCATCCGACCGTCGACGGCGGGGACGCGCACCACCTCGACCCCGGGCGGCAGGGGCCCGGTGGCGGCGAGCGACTCCGGGACGAGCAGCAGCACGCGGGCGCCGTCCTGCAGACGCAGCCGGTGGCCGGCGAGGTCGCCGCGCGACGAGACGACGGCAAGCGGGACGCGCCGGGGGACCCGGTAGCCCTCGGCCCGCACGCTCGCGGCGCCCACGAGGACCACCTGCGCCTGCGCCCGGATCACACCGAGGATCGTGCGGTCGACGCGGTTGGTGAGGGTCTCGCTCGTGCCGTCCGAGCCGATGCTCGACCCGTTGACGCTCGCGATCATGTTGAGGCGGACGCGGACCGCGTCCGACGGCCGGTAGGCGTCCTCGATCGCTGCCCTCGCGCCGTCGTCCTCCAGCCGCACCGCGGGTCCGCCGGGGACGAGCGGCTGCAGGATCACGCGGCCGCATGCGCGCGGATCTGGCGCTTCGTACGGCCGAGCAGCGCGCTCATCCCCCGCAGACGTAGCGGCGAGACCGCCTCCGAGAGTCCGATCGTCTGCGGGAAGTCGTCGGGCACGGCGAGGACCTGCTCCGGGGTCAGCCCGTCGAGGCCCTGCGCGAGGATCGAGGCGAAGCCTCGGGTCGTCGGCGCCTCGCGCGGCGCGGTCGCGTGCAGGTGGATCACGTCGCCCGCGAACTCGACGACGATGAAGACGGGGGACTGGCACTCCTCGACCCGCTCGAACAGGTCGGGGTGGTCGCGGTAGCGCTCGGGCAGCTCGGGCAGCTCGTTCGAGAACTCGAGGAGGAGCTGGAGCCGCTCCGGCTTCTCGAGGGCGAGGAACTCGTCGCGGATCTCGCGGAGGGCGTCGGGCAGCAGGTCGTCGGTCGGCACCGTGTCGGAAGTCATCGTGTCGATTCTCTCACCGCGTGAGGCCCCGACCGCGGAACGGTCGGGGCCTCACGGACGGTCAGCGGGCGGCCGGGGCCTCGCCGGGCTCGGAGCCCTTGACGATCGGGACGCGCACTGCGCTGCCCCACTCGGTCCACGAGCCGTCGTAGTTGCGCACGCCCTCGAAGCCGAGGAGGTGGGTGAGGACGAACCACGTGTGCGAGGAGCGCTCGCCGATGCGGCAGTAGGCGATGACGGTGTCGCCCTCGGCGAGGCCCGCACCGTCGCGGTAGATGCCGTTCAGCTCCTCCAGCGGACGGAAGGTGCCGTCCTCGGCGGCCGCCTTGCCCCACGGCACGTTCTTCGCGCTCGGGATGTGGCCGGCGCGCAGCGTCCCCTCCTCCGGGTAGGCGGGAGCCGTGGTGCGCTCGCCCGAGAACTCCTCGGCCGAGCGGACGTCGATCAGCGGGTTGCCGAAGTGCGCGAGCACGTCCTCCTTGAAGGCGCGGATGTCACCGTCGCGGCGCTCGACGACGGGGTACTCGACCGCCTCCGGCGTCGAGGCGTCGGTGGTCAGGGGGCGGCCGTCGGCGATCCACTTGTCGCGGCCGCCGTCGAGCAGGCGGACGTCCTCGTGACCGAAGAGCGTGAAGACCCACAGGGCGTAGGCCGCCCACCAGTTGTTCTTGTCGCCGTAGATGACGACCGTGGTGTCGCGGGTGATGCCCTTCGCGCCGACCAGGGCCGCGAAGGCCGCTCCGTCGATGTAGTCGCGCTCGACCGGGTCGTTGAGATCGGTGTGCCAGTCGACCTTCACGGAGCCGGGGATGTGCCCGGTCTCGTAGAGGAGGACGTCCTCGTCGGACTCGACGACGACGAGGCCGGGGGTGCCCAGCCGTTGCTCCAGCCACTCACCGCTGACGAGTCGTTCGGGGTGCGCGTAGGCGGCGAACTTCGGCGACGGATCGAGTTCAACGGACAAGGAGGACCTCCAGGGTGGTGCGCGGAGCGCGGGCGTGAATCCAGGAGCGGGCTACGCTGGAGCCCGCCCTTCAGCGACAGTACGCGCCCCCGAGCGCGGGTGCACGGAAGGGGCCGTAAGAGTTCGACACAGAGCCGTCCGGGTCCTCCACGGAGTCCCGCGGCCCGTGCCGCACGGTTCGATGCAGAGTCAGACAGAGCGGCCGGAACCCTCCGGACGCACGATGCGAGGTGCGCGTGATCCCCGACGACGTCCGTTCGACGAGCAGCCTCACGACTCGCTCGCCCCAGATCAGCGGGCACGAGATCGCGTCGACCCTCGTGCCGCCGCGCCAGTTCGAGGGCGCGACCTTCGAGAGCTACCGCCCCGACCCGGAGTACCCGTCCCAGGCGGAGGCGGTCGAGGCGCTGCGTGTATTCGCCGCCGGCGGCGGCTCCCGCGGGGGCGGCGGCGGGTTCTTCGGCTTCGGCCGGAAGAAGGCCCCGGAGGTGAAGCCGGGCGTGTACCTCGACGGAGGGTTCGGCGTCGGCAAGACGCACCTCCTCGCCGCGATCTGGCACGCGGTGCCGGGCCGCACCTACTTCGGCACGTTCATCGAGTACACCGCCCTCGTCGGCGCGCTCGGGTACGCGGCGACGGTGTCGCTCCTGAAGGGCTCCGCCCTCCTCTGCATCGACGAGTTCGAGCTCGACGACCCGGGTGACACGATGCTGATGACCCGCCTGCTGGGCGAGCTCGTCGCCTCCGGCACCCGGATCGCGGCGACCTCGAACACCCCGCCGAACGCACTCGGCGAGGGCCGGTTCGCGGCCGCCGACTTCCTCCGCGAGATCCACGCGATGGCGGAGCACTTCCAGACGATGCGGATCGACGGCACGGACTACCGCCGTCGCGACATCGAGGGCCACGCCGTCACCCGGACCGATGCCGAGATCGCCGAGGCCCTCGCGCAGGCGCCGACCGATGCCGTCGTCACCGACGACTCCTTCCGCGCGGCCGTGGACCACCTCGGCTCCGTGCACCCCTCGCGCTACATCAAGGTGATCGACGGAGTGGATGCGATCGTGCTGCGCGACGTCGTGGCGTTGACCGACCAGACCGACGCGCTGCGCCTCGTCGCCTTCATCGACCGCGTCTACGACGCGCAGATCCCGGTGCTCGCCTCGGGCGTGCCGCTCGACGAGGTCTTCGGGGGCGACATGCTCAGCGGCGGCTACCGCAAGAAGTACCTCCGCTCGATGTCCCGGCTCATCGCGCTGACGAGCATGGCGGCGTTCGCGGCGCCGTCTTCGTAGGATCCGAGCCCCATCGGAGGGTCCGAGTCGTTCCGCAGAGCGCTCCGGCAGGTCCGTGTAACGCGTTGTTCACACGAATCGCTTCCCTGTAACGCGCCCGAAACGCGGCGCCCCTCGGAACGAAACGTCGCACGGCCAGACTGTCCGCGTACTCAAGCGACTCGACTCCGCTGACGCCCAGGCGTTCTCCGGGTCGCTCCTGCGCACCCGAAGAAAGGTTTCAGAATGGATCAAGGCAACACCGCCTTCCTTCTCATCGCCGCGGCACTCGTGCTGCTGATGACGCCGGGACTGGCGTTCTTCTACGGCGGTCTCGTCCGGGCGAAGAGCGTCATCAGCATGATGATGCTCAGCTTCGGAGCGATGGGGCTGATCGGAGTCCTCTGGGTCCTCTACGGCTACGCCATCGCGTTCGGCAACGGCCCCGCGGGCCCCGCCGGCACCGACACCTTCTTCGGGATCGACGGCTTCCTCGGCATCGACGTCGCGCAGATCGGCCTGCAGGGCCTCTACAACGACGCGCTCGGCGAGCAGACCGCGGCCTACCCGACGATCGCGTTCGCGGCGTTCCAGGCCACGTTCGCCATCATCACGGTCGCGCTCATCTCGGGTGCGATCGCCGACCGCGCGAAGTTCGGCGCCTGGATGGTCTTCGCCGGCGTCTGGGCGACCCTCGTGTACTTCCCGGTCGCCTCCTGGGTCTTCAACTTCACCCTCGGTGACGAGGGCGTCGTGGACGGAGGCTGGATCGCCTACAACGTCGGAGCGATCGACTTCGCCGGTGGCACCGCGGTGCACATCAACGCCGGTGCGGCGGCCCTGGCCCTCGCCCTGGTCCTGGGCAAGCGCGTCAACTTCACCAAGGGCGCGCACCAGCCGCACAACCCGCCGTTCGTGCTGCTCGGCGCGGGTCTCCTCTGGTTCGGCTGGTTCGGCTTCAACGCGGGCTCCGAGCTGGCGGCCGACGGCATCGCTGCGATCGCCTTCCTGAACACCATCGCCGCTCCCGCCGCCGCGATCCTCGGCTGGCTCGTCGTCGAGAAGATCAAGGACGGCAAGCCCACCTCGATCGGCGCAGCCTCCGGTGCCGTCGCGGGTCTCGTCGCGATCACCCCCGCGTGCGCCAGCCTGTCGCCGTTCTGGGCGATCGTCCTGGGCATCATCACCGGAGCCGTCTGCGCCCTGGCGATCGACCTGAAGTACCGCCTCGGCTACGACGACTCGCTCGACGTGGTCGGTGTCCACCTGGTCGGCGGTCTGATCGGAACGCTCTACATCGGCTTCTTCGGCACCGACGTCGGACTGTTCCTCGGCGGCGGAGCCGCTCAGCTCGGCGCGCAGGCTCTCGCGGCCTTCACGGTCCTCGCCTACTCCTTCCTGATGACCCTCCTGATCGGCTTCGTGATCCAGAAGACCATCGGGTTCCGCGTCAAGAACGAGGACGAGGTCGCCGGCATCGACACCGCGATCCACGGCGAGGCGGGCTACGTCCTCGCGGACTGACCCCTCCCACCCGCACCGCACCGCACGGGGTGCCGCTCTTCCGAGAGCGGCACCCCGTCGCTGTTCCCGCGCCGCGCCGGGGATCCGGGCTAGGGTTCCCGGGTGCCCTCCTCGCGCTCGGTCGTGTCCCTGCTCCTCCGACTCCTCGGCCGCACCGTCGCGCCGCGGGCCGACGCGCAGCCGCCGGCGCAGCGTCCGTTCCTGACGCCGACGGCGTCGACTCCGGGAGCGAGCGGAGTCGGCCGGACGGTCGAGATCGACCCGGCCCGCCTGCGCGGAGTGCACGCCGGCTACGCGCCGACCGCCGACGGCGACCCCGACCCGGGGGAGATCGTCTGGACCTGGGTCCCCTACGAGGAGGACGACGGGCGCGGCAAGGACCGCCCGGTGCTCGTCCTCGCGGTCGAGAAGGCCGGGACCGTCCTCGCGGTGCGCCTGAGCTCGAAGCAGCACGACGGCTACCTGCCGGTCGGCACGGGGGACTGGGACGCCGAGGGGCGGCCGAGCTGGGTCGACCCGGAGCGGGTGTTCCGCATCCACCCCGCCGGCATGCGCCGCGAGGGCGCGGTGCTCGAGCGCTCGCGGTTCGACCCGATCGCGAAGGCCGTCTCGGCGCGCTACGGCTGGCGCTGACGGCGCCCGCCCGTTCCGGACGGGGCCACGGCGGCTCAGGCCAGAGGATCGATCGGCACGAAGTCCGGGAACTTCGCCGTGCGGCCGTCGCCGGAGGAGGTGCCGGTCAGGCGCCTGCGCACCCACGGGGCCACGTGCTCGCGGTAGTACTGCGCGGATCCCTGCCGGGCGGCCGGCTCCGACGGGATGTCCCGCCAGGCGGCGGGCGGGGTCAGCCCGAGCGCCGAGAGGACCTTGGACGCGACGCGGTGGTGCCCGCGCGGTCCCATGTGCAGCCGGTCCTCCGACCACATCTCGGGACGCTGGAAGGCGGAGTCGTTCCAGTTGTCGGCGACGACGATGTCGTCGCGTCCGCCGATGCGGTCCAGGACCGCGGTGGTGAGAGCGTCGCCACGGCGCTTGATCATGCGCCCCAGCGGCAGTCGGGCGGAGGGGTCGGCGCCGGCCAGGGCGATCAGCACCACGCCCTCCTCGTCGCAGCGGCGGAGCACGTGCGCGTACGAATCGGCGATCCTGTCGATGTCGGCGCGGGGGCGGAGCATGTCGTTGCCGCCGCCGTTGAAGGACAGGTGAGTCGGCTTCAGGGCGAGGGCGGGCTCGAGCTGCTCCTCGACGATGGGCGCGATGAGCCGGCCCCGGATCGCGAGGTTGGCGTAGCCGATCCGCTCGCCGGTCGCCTCGGCCCAGCCCTGCGCGGCCAGGTCGGCCCAGCCGCGGGTGGTCCCGTCGGGCAGCTCGTCGCCGACGCCCTCGGTGAAGGAGTCGCCGATCGCGACGTAGCGGACGGCGGTCATCGGTGTACTCCCCGGCACTGCATCGTCCCACGGTAGCGGGCGGGACGGAGCCCGACCTCGGGGATGGACCGTCAGCCCTCCCAGCCGAGGAGCCAGGTGATGCCGTACCGGTCGCGGACCTGACCGTCGGTCGCTCCCCACGGCTTCGCCCCGAGCGGATCGACGACGGCGCCGCCCTCGGCGAGCCCCTCGAACCACCGCTCGAGCACCTCCGGTTCCGCGGCTCCGAGGAGCGCGAAGAGGACGCCCTCGAGGTGGAGCGACTCCTCGCCGGTCGCCGCGTCGGACGCGCCGAGCGCCACCGGGCCGGTGAGCACGCCGTGGGCGATCGCCTCGCCGGGGCCGTCGGTCCGGCCGAACTGCGCGAAGGTGTGCAGGGCGAGCTCGCCGCCGAAGACGTCGCGATAGAAGCCGAGGGCGGACCGGGCTGTGCCGGGGAAAGCGAGGTAGGGCAGCGGCGCAGTCATGCGGGCCACCCTAGAGCGCCGTGCCCGCCCTCGGGAAGCGGCCCGGCACTCAGATGCCGCGGCCGAAGACGTGGAGGTCGAGGTCGGCGCTCAGCCGATCGCTGACCCGGCGGCCGCGGACGCTGGTGCCGTCGCGGTCCAGGGGCGGGCTCACGACGGCCGCGCCCAGCCGACCGGGGACCGAGAGGACCAGTGCGCCCGACACGCTCGACTTCGCGGGGATCCCGACCGCGCGCATCCAGCGGCCGGAGCCGTCGTAGACCCCGCAGGTGGCCATCACCGAGAGCACATCGCGCGCGCCCGAGGGAGGGACGACGCGCTCGCCCGTGACGGGGTTCACTCCGCCGAGGGCGAGAGTGGCGCCCATGACCGCGAGCGCGCGGGTGTCGACGAGAACGGCGCAGGCGCGCGCGTAGGCCGAGACCGCGTCGTCGGCTCCGACGTGCAGCGTGCCCTCGGCGCGCATGAGGTGCGCGAGGGCGTGGTTGCGATCGCCGAGCAGGTGCTCGTTGCGGGCGACGGAGTCGTCGATCTCGAGGGGGCGGCCGGCGAACGCCGACAGACCGCGGAGGATGCGCTCGCTCCGCTCGTCGGCGCCGTCGCCGTCGACGAGGGAGGCGGTGAGCAGCGCGCCCGCGTTCACCATAGGGTTCGGCGGACGGCCGGTCCCGCTCTCGAGCTTGACCGCGTCGAACGCCTCGCCGGTCGGCTCGATGCCGACCCGCTCGAGTGCGTCACCGCCGGTGTCGAGCAGCGCCAGGGCGAACAGGAACGGCTTCACGGCCGACTGGATGCTGAAGGGCACGTCCGCCTCCTCGCTGGAACGCACGGAGCCGTCGGGCAGCACGAGGGCGAGGGCGAGCAGGTGCGGGTCGGCGGCGGCGAGCTCGGGGATGCTGTCGTCGACGGCGCCGACCTCGTCCCCGTCGTCGGCGAGGACCCGGCGGCGCAGCGCGTCGAGGTCGTAGGTGCGGGGATCGGCGGGTGAGCTCATCCGACCAGCGTGACACGCGCACCTCGACGCAGCGCCTGAGGGCGATCGGTGGTCACCGGGTGGATACCCTGGCCGGATGAGCACTCCGCGCCCCCTCGAGCAGTCCGCGAAACTCCGGAACGTCCTCTACGAGATCCGCGGGAAGGCCCTCGTCGAGGCGTCGCGGCTCGAGAGCGAGGGGCACCGCATCCTCAAGCTCAACACCGGCAACCCGGCCGGCTTCGACTTCGAGGCGCCGCACCAGATCGTGCGCGACATGATCGCCGCGGTTCCGAACGCCCACGGCTACAGCGACAGCCGCGGGATCCTCTCGGCACGCCAGGCCGTCACCTACCGCTACGAGGAGATCCCGGGCTTCCCGCCGGTCGATCCCGAGTGGGTTTTCCTGGGCAACGGCGTGTCGGAGCTCATCACGATGACGCTGCAGGCCCTGCTCGACGACGGCGACGAGGTGCTGATCCCGGCGCCCGACTACCCGCTCTGGACGGCGATGACGAGCCTCGCCGGCGGCACGGCGGTGCACTACCGCTGCGCGGAGGAGGACGCCTGGCAGCCGGACCTCGAGGACATCCGCTCGAAGATCACGCCGAAGACCAAGGCGATCGTCGTGATCAACCCCAACAACCCGACCGGAGCGGTCTACAGCCGCGCGGTGCTGGAGGGGATCGTCGCCGTCGCCCGCGAGCACTCGCTGCTGCTGCTCGCCGACGAGATCTACGACCGCATCCTCTACGACGACGCGGTGCACATCCCGCTCGCCTCGCTCGCTCCCGACCTGCTCTGCTTGACGTTCAACGGGCTGTCGAAGACGTACCGGGTGGCCGGCTACCGCTCCGGATGGATGGCGGTCACGGGGCCGCGGGCGCACGCGGAGGGGTTCCTCGAGGGCATCACTCTGCTCGCGTCGACGCGGCTGTGCCCGAACGTGCCCGGGCAGTACGCGATCCAGGCGGCGCTGTCGGGCGTGCAGTCGATCGAGGCGCTGGTCGCACCGGAGGGGCGGCTGCACCGCCAGCGGGACGCCGCGTGGTCGGGGCTCGAGCGGATCCCGGGCGTCTCGTGCGAGCTGCCGCGCGGTGCGCTCTACGCGTTCCCACGGCTGGACCCCGAAGTGCACGACATCCGCGACGACGGGAGGCTCGTCTACGACCTGCTGATCGCGGAGCACATCCTGCTGGTGCCGGGGACGGGGTTCAACTGGCCGACGCCCGACCACCTCCGCATCGTCACCCTCCCCGAGGAGCGGGTGATCTCGGAGGCGATCGAGCGGCTCGGCAACTTCCTGTCGTCGTACCGGCAGTAGTCCCACGCCGGGCGGATCAGCCCAGGAGTGCGCGCAGGTCCTCCACCGTCCGGCCCTCGAGGGTCGGCCAGAGCACACGATCGGCGCCCTCGGCGAGCGCCACCTGGTGCGGAACCCCGACGGCCGCTGCACCCGAGGCGACGGCGGCGGCGAGACCCGTCGGGGAGTCCTCGACGGCCGCGCAGTCCTCGATCGCGACTGCGAGGCGGCGGGCGGCGAGCAGGTAGGGCTCGGGATCCGGCTTCCCATGGACGACGTCGTCGCCCGTGACGATCTCGGCGAAGGAGACCACCTCGGCCAGCGCCTCGGCGACGATCGAGGCGAGTCGCCACGACGAGGTGGTCACGATCGCCTGCGGGATCCCCGCGGCCGTGACGGAGCGGAGGAGTTCGCGCGCTCCGGGTCGCCACGCGATGCCCGCGCGTAGGGCGGCCGCGACGTCGCCCTCGAGCGCGTCCTCGATCGCGGCGTCGTCGAGGGCCACCCCCGCCGCGCGGAGGGCGACGGCGGTCTGCTCCAGGGTCGATCCGACGAGCGCGAGCGCGTCGGCGTCGCTCCAGACTCCGCCGGAGCGCTCGACCAGGGCGTACTGGGCGGCGATCCAGGCGGGCTCGGAGTCGACGAGGGTGCCGTCCATGTCCCAGAGGACGGCGGCGAGCTCCCGACTCACTGCGCGGCCTCCCCGCGGGAGCGGCGCGTACTCAGCACGGGGGAGAGGACGACCGCCAGGACCGCCGCGAGCGGGACGACGGCCAGGCCGGCGCGCAGGCCCGCGCTGTCGGCGATCAATCCGACGAGCGGCGGCGACAGGAGGAAGCCGAGCCGCATGAGCCACGAGACGAGAGTCACTCCGGTGCCGGCGCGCAGCCCCGGGATCTCATCGGCCTCGTGCATCGCGGCGGGGACGGTCGTCGCGAGACCGAAGCCGGCGGCGGCGAAGCCGAGGATCGTGCCGGGGACCGAGGGGAGCAGGAGAGCGAGACCCATCCCGATCCCGGCGATCGCTCCTCCGGTGCGCACCACGGCCCGCTGACCGAAGCGGTCGACCAGGCGGTCTCCCTGGATCCGGCCGACGAACTGGGCGCCGACGAGGGCCACGAAGCCGTACGCGGCGACCGGGGCGCTCGCTCCGAGATCGGCGGACAGGTAGAGGGCCGCCCAGGTCGATCCCGCGTCCTCGACGAGCGTGCCCGCTATCGCCACGCCGACCAGCGCGGCGAGGACGAGGGCGACCCGCGCGCCGACGCGGGCCCGCGGAGTGCGGTCGCCGGCCACGGGATCCGGTCGGGCCTCGTCGTCGCGGCCCGGCAGGCAGAACCGCAGCGCGGCCAGCGCCACGATCGCGAAGAAGGTCCCGGAGAGCACGAGGTGGAGGGAGCGGGGCACGCCGAGCGCGAGGGCGCCGGCCGCCATCGAACCGCCGAGCACCGCTCCGATCGACCACACCGCGTGGAAGGAGTTGATGATGGAGCGGCCGTAGCGGCGCTGGACCCGCAGTCCATGGGTGTTCTGCGCCACGTCGGTGATCGCATCGGTCGCACCGGCCAGGAGGAGCGCTGCGGCGAAGGCGAGCAGGGTCGGTGAGAAGCCGGCGACCATCGTGCCGATCGCGGTCAGGACGGTGCCGGCCACGGCCGCGCGGCCGCTCCCGAAGCGCCGGATCACGGAGGCGGAGGCGAGGCCGGCGAGGACCGCACCGGTCGGGAAGGCGGCGATCGCGACTCCGTACGCCGCGTTGTCGAGCAGGAGGTCGGACTTGATCTCGGGGAGGCGCGGCACGAGGTTGGCGAACAGCGCGCCGTTGGTGAGGAACAGGGCGGCGACGGCACCGCGGGCGCGGCGGGCCTCCCTGGTCGGAGGAGCGGAGTCGGGAGCAGGCATGCGTACGAACGTACACGTCATGTGTACGATCGTGCACATGGAGTGCTTCGCAGAAGACGATCGGACGGACCGGCGAACGCCTGCCGGCTCTCCGCGTGCGGTCGGCGACCCGGAGGCCGACCGGTGACCGGGGAGGACCGGGTGCGCGCGGTCCGGCGCACCGACCCGCACCGGCGCGATCGGATCATCGACGCCTGCCTCGACGTGATCGCGGAGGTCGGCGTCTCCGGGACGTCCCACCGGCGCGTGGCCGCGGCCGCCGATGTCCCGCTCGGCTCGATGACCTACCACTTCGCCGGGATGGACGAGCTGCTGCACGCCGCGTTCGCGCGCTTCTCCGACTCGGTGGCGGCGCAGGCGCAGCGCCGGATGGACGGCGCCTCGACGCGGGACGAGGCGCGGCAGGCACTGGTCGACCTGGTCGTGCACGACGTCTTCGGCAGCCAGCGCGAACTCGTGCTGACGCACGAGCTGTACACGCTCGCCTCCCGGCAGCCCGAGTTCCGCGCTCTGACCCACCGCTGGATGGCACGGACCCGCGCGGCGCTCGAGCAGCACTTCGATCCCGCGACCGCGCGGATGCTCGACGCGCTGATGGAGGGGCTGACGATCCACCGGGCGCTCGACGACGAACCGGCGGACGACGCCCTGGTGGCGGAGGCGGTGCGGCGCCTCCTCGCCTGACGCCGTCAGGGACGCCGCTGAGCTTCCCTTCGGCGCGGGGCACGTCGGTGACGCTGGTCGATCCCCTCCGTCGTCCTCAGCACGGCTCCTCCGATCCTGCGGCACCGGAGTAGCATCGGCCCGTTCCCGCCGACGAGAGGACCGCCATGACCCCGAGCGACGAGATCGACGCGCTGATCGCCCGCACCCCCGACTGGCGCGGGGAGGTGCTCGCGGAGCTGCGCCGAGTCGTCCTCGCCGCCGAGCCCGGCATCGTCGAGGAGTGGAAGTGGATGGGATCGCCCGTGTGGGAGCTCGACGGGATCCTCTGCGTCGGCGACGTCTTTAAGGCCAAGGTCAAGCTCGGCTTCCTCTACGGGGCCTCGCTGCCCGATCCGCACGGGATCTTCAACGGCGAGCTGGGCGGCAACCAGCGCCGCTCGGTCGAGTTCGGCGAGGGCGACACGGTCGACGCGGAGGCGCTCGCCGAGCTCGTCCGCGAAGCCGTGGCGCTCAACCGGCGGAAGGTCGCCGAGCGCGCGGCCGCGAAGGTCGCGAAGCGGGAGGCTGCCAAGGCCGCCCGGGCGGCCGCGAAGGGCTGATCCGGCCGCGCACGTTCGGTCGCCGCCGAGCCCGGATCAGGCTCTGGCGGCCTTCACGTAGGCGACGAGCGCGTTCGCGTGCCCGTGACCGAGGCCGTGCTCCGACTTCAGCCACGCCACGACCTGCATGTGGGGCTCGGAGTCGAGGCGCTCGTCGACGAGATCGAGCCACTCCTGCACCGGTCGACCGTAGGTCTTCTCGATGCTCGGGAAGTAGGAGGCGGGGCCCTTCGGCTTCGAGCCGTCGGCGGGCGGTTCCGGAGCGAGAACGCGGTCGGTCATGGCGACACCCTAGCCAGCGCCCGCCCGCGGCACGAGTGCCCGCGCGAGGGGGCACCGCTCCGTAGGCTCGGAGCGTGACGGTGGAGCGGACGGACGTGCTCGTGGTCGGCGGCGGGCCCGTCGGGGTGTTCCTCGGCGCGCTGCTCGCGCAGGCGGGCGTCGGCGTGCAGGTGTGGGAGAAGCGGGCGTCGGTGCCCGCGGGATCCCGCGCGATCGGCATCCATCCGCCGTCCCTCGACGCATTCGAGGTGATCGGAGCGGCGGGGCCCGTCCTCGCGGAGGCGGCGCTCGTGACGCACGGCGTCGCGCGCAGCCGGGGCCGCGATCTGGGCGTGCTGTCGTTCGCTCGCGCGTCGCGGACGCATCCCTACGTCGCGACCCTCGATCAGCACCGGACGGAGACGATCCTCCGCGGCCGGCTGGAGGCCCTCGACCCGACGGCCCTGCGGACGGGGATCGAGGTGACCGGCCTGCACCGTCGCGGGACGCAGGTCGAGGTGACGGGCACCGGCTGGCACGGCGAGGCGATCGAGCTGCATGCCTCCTTCGTCGTCGGGGCGGACGGCGCCCGGAGCGCTGTGCGGGAGCTGCTCGGCATCGGCGTCTCCGGCCGCGACTACTCCGATCGCTACGTGATGGGCGACTTCGCCGACCCCGAGGTGGCCTCGCTGGCCTCCTCCGCTCTCGTCGACGTCGGTCCGGAGGGCGTCGTGGAGTCCTTCCCCCTGCCCGGCGGTCGGCGGCGCTACGTCGCGCTCAGCGGACCGGAGGCCTCGCTCGGCGCCCCCGCCTGGCGCCCCGACGCGGCTCCGGACACGGCGGCGGCGGCCGCGCTCGCCGCGGTCGTCCGCGCGCGCACGGGAGCACCCGTCGACGCGGCTACCTGCACGATGGTCAGCGGCTTCCGGGTCCGCCGGCGCGAGGCGGGCCTCGTCGGGATGGGGCGCGTGGTGCTCGTCGGCGACGCTGCGCACGAGATCAGCCCGATCGGCGGCCAGGGGATGAACCTGGGCTGGCTCGATGCGGCGGAACTCGCTCCGCTCCTGGTGCACGGCGTCCGCTCGGGAACGGCCGGCCCGTGGTCCGCCTTCGCCCGTCGACGGATGCGCGTGGCGCGCCGGGCCGCCCGACAGGCCGAGCTGAACATGGCGCTGGGCCGGCCGCTGGGAGCCGTCGCCCATCGAGGTCGCACGGCCCTCCTGCGCACGCTGCTCGCGCTGCCGACGTCCGACCTCCTGGCGCGCGTCTACGCGATGCGCTGGTCCTGATCCGGGTCAGGCCACGAGACGGGCGCCCGAGAGCCCCAGCTCGACGACGAGCACGAGCGACGCCGCGATCACCAGGCGGAAGAGCAGGCGCGTCGGGGGTCCGGTCAGCACGAGGCGGATCCCGACGGCGGCGAGCGCGATCACGGCGAGGGCCCCGGCGACGGCCAGCGCGATGCCCGGCACGCGCACCGCCTCCGCACCCCCGATCTGACCGAGGAGCACCAGGAGCGCGGCGACGACGAGGGAGCCGAAGGCGACGACGCCCGAGAACCGGAGTCCCAGTCGGTGCGGGAACCCGCGGACGCCGGTGGCCTCGTCGTCGACCAGGTCCGGCAGCACGTTGGTGCAGTGGATCGCGACGCCGAACACGGCTCCGGTCGCGATCGCCCAGACGGCCGGGAGGGGACCGCCGCCGGCCGCGACGGCGACGACGGGGAGGAGGCCGAACGCGACGACGAAGGGGAGCACCGAGACGGCGGTGCGCTTGAGTCCGGCGTCGTACGCCCAGCCGGCCGCGACCAGCACGATGTGGGCGACCGCCGAGACCGGACCGAGCAGGAGCGAGAGCACGACCGAGACGGCGGCGGTGACGATCGCGGCGGTCCGCACGGCGCGGACGCTGATCGCTCCGACGGCCACCGGCTTGTCGGTGCGCCCGACCGCGCGGTCGCGGTCGACGTCGATCCAGTCGTTGGCGAGCCCGATCGAGAGCTGCCCCGCGAGCACGGCCAGCGCGACGAGCACCACGACGGGGAGGGGACGGCCCGCCGCGGCGGCGAGCACCGTGGCGAGGACCGTGACGGTGACGGTGGGCCCGGGGTGCGACGAGGCCAGGAGGAGGCGCACCCGGGACGTCATCGTCCCAGCCTACGGGCCGCTCCCGTCGATCAGCCGACCGTGACCGCCGCGCTGGAAGGCTTGCGCCCGTGCCGCATCCAGACGAAGAACCCGACCAGCGTGAACGCTCCGTAGACGACGTACATGAGGCCGGAGGCGTAGTACCCGGCCGAGAAGAGCAGGGGCACGCCCACGACATCGACGGCGACCCAGATCAGCCAGAACTCGACCCATCCCTTCGCCATGCCATAGGTCGCGAGCAGCGATCCGGTGAAGATCCACGCGTCGCTCCACACCGGCTCGTAGGAGCCGAGGGCGCGGAACAGCGGAGTGAGCACCGCGGTGCCGCCGACCATCCCGAGCACCAGGAGCGCGCGGGTCCGCCAGGACGCCCACCGCGGCTCGATCACGGTCGGCGACGACTCCGGGCGGTGGGTCCACCGGTACCAGCCGTAGACGCTCACGATCATGAACATGACCTGCCGTCCGGCCTGTCCGAGCAGGTTCACGGGGTTGGGAGTGCCGAAGAGGGCGCCCATGAAGACCGTGAAAAGCAGGGCGTTGCCGACGAGCCCGACCGGCCAGGCCCAGACCTTCCGCCGCATGCCGCCCAGAGCGCTCGCGAGCCCGAAGACGTTGCCGATGACCTCGCGCCAGAGCAGCCTCTGGTCGCCCAGGACGATCTGCGCATCGAACAGCCAGTGCACGAGCTCCACGTGATCCTCCTCAGCCCCCTCGTGCAGCAACGGAGGAGGGCCGCGCATTCCCGAGGTCAGAACAGCGAGTACACCACGTCGAAGCAGACCGCCGCGGCCGCCGTGACCGCGAGTGACGCGAGCACGACCAGCGGGCCGGGCCTGCGACGCAGGACGGCGAGCAGGAGGAACCCGACGCCGAGCACGATCTCGAGCCACCAGTAGACCGGGCTCGTGGTGTCGGCGACGGCGCCCAGCGCCCAGATCCCCTCGCCGATCAGCACCCCCGAGAGCGGAGCGACGGCCGGCACCCGCCAGGCGGTCGTGCCGTGCAGAGTGAGCGCCGCGGCGGCTCCGAGGATCGGGCCGGCGGGGACGGCGAGCAGCCAGAACGGATCGGAGAACGGCGGCGACCAGCCGAAGCCGCGCCAGCCGGTGACCAGGTCGTAGCCCTCGAGCATCGCGAGGAACGAGACGAGGCCGACGACCGCGCCGGGCACGGGACGCACCCGCGTGAGCCGCACGAGGGCGAACACCAGCATCGACCAGCCACCGGACGAGTTGGCGAACGAGTTCAGCGCGGGCGGGAGGACGGTCTGCAGGAGGCTCGTCGCCCCTCCCAGCAGCAGTCCGCCGACGAGGGCGAGGGCGAGGGCGGACAGCAGGGAGGATCGCGAGGCGGAGGGCACGCTCCGATCCTGTCGGGGCGCGCGGCCGAGCGGATCGGGGAGAACCCTGATTCCACACCGGCCCGTGCCGGGACGGGCTCAGTCGGCCCGCACCGAGACGTTCTCGCCGAGCGGCGTCCAGTCCTCGAAGGAGGAGTCCTCCGGCCCGCCGCCGTCGGGATGGAGCTGCACCGTCCAGGCGCCCGGACCCGACGACACGGTCCCTCCGCCCGTCGTGCAGGCGCTGCTCGACTGAGCGCCGGCGTCGACGATCACGCACTGATCGCCGCGTTCGACGGAGGAGCCGAGGTACACCTCCAGGCCCTCGACCGAGCCCGCGTAGCGCGCCGACTCCGGATCGATCCCGTCGGTGACGACTCCGAGATCCGGCAGTACATCGGCGTCGGTGCGCTCGCGACCGAAGTCCGAGAACGCGATCGGTCCCGCGCATCCCGAGAGCAGCGGCAGCGCCGCGAGCACGACCGCGAGCGCGGCGATCCGTCGTCCGTCCCTCGTCCTGCTCCGCGCCATCGAGGCCCCCTTCGCGCTGCGGTCCGCCCACCCTAGCGGGGGGAGCGCTGTGCGCGGCCCCGAGGGCTCAGGCCGAGCTCTCCCGCACGATCAGGCGCGGCGCGGCCATGTGCTCCTCGGCCGCCGTGGTCCCGCCCGCGATGCGGTAGACGAGCCGCTCGACCGCGGTGCGCGCCATGAACGCGTGGTCGGGATCGACCGTGGTCAGCCTCGGCACCGTGTACTCGCCCTCGAGGATCGCGTCGAAGGCGGCGACCCTGACCTGTCCCGGCACCGGGATACCCCGATCGGCGAGACCACGGAGGACCCCGATCCCGACTGTGTCGGTGATGCAGAACACCCCGTCGAAGGGGACGCCGCGGTCGACGAAGTCGCGGATGCCGCGGGATCCGCCCGCCATCGTGAACTCGCCGACCTCGATGTGCAGGGCAGGATCGACCGCGAGTCCGGCCTCCCCGTGCGCGCGACGGTAGCCCTCGAGACGCAGACTCGACACGTCGACCTCGTCGGGTGCGGGATCGTCGACCATCACGATCCGGCGGCAGCCCTTCTCTATCAGGTGGGCGACGGCCATCCGGGCTCCGTCCACGTTCGCCATGGCCACGTGATCGACCGGCCCCTCGAAGATCCGCTCGCCGAGGATCACGAGTGGATGATCGACGCGCAGCAGCTCGGTGTCGGCCGCGCCGAGCCCGACTGTGCTCAGGATGATGCCGTCGTACAGCCGCTTCCGGGAGGACGCGAGCGCTCCGAGCTCGTTCTCGCGCTGGGCGCCGGTCTGCTCGATCACGACGCGGAGGTCGTGCTTCTCGGCGGCGGCGATGATCTCGGCGGCGAGGCGCCCGTAGTACGGCCGGTCGATCTCGGGCACCGCGAGTCCGATGGTGCCGGTGCGTCCCGTCCGCAGGTTCCGCGCGGCGACGTTGACCCGGTAGTCGAGCCGCGTGATCACGTCGAGCACCTTCTCGCGCGTGGTCTCGCGGACGTGCGGGTGGTCGTTCAGCACGTGCGACACGGTCATCGCCGAGACCCCGGCCTCTTTCGCCACGTCGTGGATCGTCACCATGACGCACCTCCTCCCCTCGAGCTTCCCACGGGTGCAGGCCCGATCCCGGCACGGGAGCGGAGTCGTGCCGCTTCGTCGTCGGTGAGCGCGAGGAGCGACCCGTGGCGCGCGTCGTCGGGTAGACACGCGCCACGGACCGGTTCGAACCCTCCCTTCCCGGGTCGGGCGGAGGAGAAGACGCGGTACCCGCGCAGGCCGAACTCGTCGATCAGCAGCCAGGTCGCGGCCCCGTCGGCGGAGCGGATGACCGCGGGACCTTCTCCGCGGGCGAGCTCGGGGCGGCCGATCCCCGTCCGCACGGTCTCGAAGCGGCCGTCGAGGGACGCTCCGCGCGCGAGCGTGATCGAGGTCGCGTCGGCTCCCACCGGCGTCTCGACAGTGAAGCGGAGCCACTCGTCGCCGTCGGGGAGGAACGTCGCGTCGATGACGTCGCGACCGGTGTCCAGGGCGGCCCTCGCGGGGGAGAAGCGCACGAAGTCCTCCGTCTCGACGACGAGGATCCTCTGGTGGACGGCGGTGCCGCGATCCTGCCCGGGCGGGAAGAGCGCGCTCGAGAAGAAGACCTGCCAGCAGCCGTGCTCCTCGTTCCGGTACGCCTTCGGCGCCCACGCGTTGCCCGCCTCCTCCGGAGCGACGGCTCGCAGTTGGGGATCGCCCCAGTCGACGAGATCCGACGACTCCCACACCAGGATCGACCGGCTGCCGTGCCGCACCGCCCGGTGCCAGTCGTCGTCCTCCGTGCGCAGGTCCGTGGCGAGCAGCACGACCCGTCCCGAGGCGGTGTCCCGCACGAGGAACGGGTCCCGGGCGCCGCGCTCGCCCACGTTCGAGCACAGCGGCCCGCCCGGCAGTGCGTGGAAGACGAGCGGAGTCGCGTCCGCGCTCACGGCGAACCGCACGGCCTCCCCACCGGGCCCCGGGAGGAAGTAGGCGAGGAGGTACCCGGTCACCCCTTCACGCTGCCGGACACCAGACCGCCCACGATGTGCTTCTGCATCAGGACGAAGAAGACCACCATCGGCAGCAGCACGACGACGCTCAGCGTGAGGAACGCGGGCCAATTCACTCCGAACTGCCCGACCGCCTTGTACACCTGCAGCACGAGCGTCTGCTTCTCGGACGAGCTGATGAAGACGTTCGGGGTGATGAAGTCGTTCCAGACCCACATCGTCTGGAAGACGCCCACGGTGATGAGGATCGGCCGGATCAGGGGGAGCACGATGCGCCAGTAGATCTGCCACGGACCCGCCCCGTCGATCCGCGCGGCCTCGAAGATCTCGAGCGGGAGCGACTTCATGTACCCCTGGATCAGGAAGTAGCAGAAGATCGACCCCGCGGCGTAGAGCAGGATCAGCCCCTCCAGGCTGTCGACCAGACCGGCGCTCGCCAGGAGGCGGTAGAGCGGGATCAGCGTCGCCTGACCGGGCACCAGGAACGCGATGATCAGCACGACCGACACGATCCGGGTGAGGAGCGTGGTGCGCAGCAGCATCGCGTAGGCCGCCATCGAGCCCACGAGGAGCATGAGCGCCACCGACACGACCGTGACGTAGAACGTGTTCGCGAAGGCTCCGACGATCGGGACGGAGGCGAACACGTCGGCGTAGTTGCGGAAGTCGAGGCGGGTCGGCAGGGCGAACGGAGCGTTCGACACCTCCTGCTGCGTCTTCAGCGTGCTGACGACGATGTAGTAGAAGGGTGCGCCGACCAGCGCGGCCAGCGCGATCATGCCGATGCTGGTCAGGGCGCCCGCCACTCCGCGACGGCGCTGAGCGCGCGTCCGTCGCGGGCGTCGGCGAAGGACGGGGGGATCGGCGACCGGCGGTGCCGGGGGCAGGGAGACCGCGGTGGTGGTCATGAGGTCCTCTCCTCGAATCGGCGCGAGATGAGCAGCTGCACGGCGACGATCGAGCCGACGACGAGCAGGAACACGACGGCGAGGGCCGAGGCCTTGCCGAACTGCGCCTGGCCGACTCCGTTCTGGATGATCGACTGCGTGATCGTGTAGGTCGAGAACCCAGGACCGCCCTTGGTCAGGGTGAAGGGCAGGTCGTAGACCTTCAGCCCGCCCGTCATGAGGAGCAGCGTGCTGACCGTCACCGCGGGGGCGAGCAGGGGGAGGGTGATCGAGAAGAAGCGCCGCACGGCCGACGCTCCGTCGATGCGGGCGACCTCGTAGTAGTCCTCGGGGATCGACTGCAGATAGGCGAGATAGAGGATCGCGTGCCAGCCGGTGCTCGACCAGACGCCCACGACGATGACCGAGAGCTGGGCGAGGGTGCCGTTCGAGAGCCACGGCACCGGACCGAGCCCAGCGACGGTCTCGAGCACCCGGTTGATGGCTCCGGAGCCCAGCGGCGACAGGATCAGGCCCCAGACGAGGCCGAGGATCGCGATGCTGGGGATGGCCGGGAAGAAGAGGACGGCCCGGACCGCTCCGCGACCGACGAAGGGGCGGTTGAGGACGAGGGCCAGAGGGATCGCCAGCGCAGTGACGAGGACCGTGGTCCCGAGGCTGTAGGTCAGCGTGAAGAGGAGCCCGGCCAGCATCGCCGGGTCGCGGACGATGCTGGCGTAGTTCGCGAGTCCGACGAACTCGGAGTCGACGGAGTAGCCGTCGAAGTCGGTCAGGCTGAAGTAGAACGACTGGGCGAGCGGCACGGCGAAGAGCAGGACGAAGACGAGCACGATCGGCACGAGGAACAGGCTCGTGCTGATGGTCTCGCGACGCCGGAGCGGATCGATGCGGGCGCGCCGGACAAGGGCGGCTCCGCGGTGCGGTGCGGTGAGGGCAGACATGGTTCTCCGTTCCCGGAGGGCCGGCCCGGCCGGAGCCGGGCCGAGCCCTCAGCCCTGCGACTCGAGTCGCGCCTGCAGCGCCGCCGAGACGTCCTCGGGGGAGGCCTGCCCCTGCACGAGCAGCTGGATCTGAGCGACCGCCTCGGTGCTCAGAGCGTCCTGCTCGCGCGGCCAGGCGATCGAGGGGAGGTAGAAGCGCCCCTCCTGCAGTCCGGCGAGGTTCGGCTCGAGCGCCGGGTCGACGACCGGCGTGTAGTTGGCGGTCGTCGTCAGCGCGGAGGTGCCCTCCTGATAGATCCGGACGCCCTCCTCGCTGCCGAGGAAGCTCAGGAACGCCTCGGCCTCGGCCTCGTGGTCGGTCTTCGCGTTGATCGCGAAGCCCGGGGATGCGGCTCCGGCCCAGAACCCGGCTCCGTCGAGAGTGGGGAAGGGAGCGAACTCGACGTCGAGATCCGGGGCCTTCTCGCGGACAGCGGGCAGGTTCCACGGTCCGGCAGCGATCATCGCGACGCGTCCGTTCGCGAACTCGTCCACGATCTGGTCGCCGGTCAGGCTGACGACGTCCTGGCTCATCAGCCCGCTGGTGAGCAGCTCGCTCCAGGCGGCGAGCGGCTCGTCCCAAAGGTCGCCGAACTCGGCGCTCCCGTCGAAGATCGCCTCGTCGACCTCGCCGCCCTGCTCGGCGTCGACCGAGCCGACCATCGCCGACAGGCCCATCGGGATCTGCGTGGCGGCGTCGTAGTACGGCACGACTCCGGTGTCCTTGACGCTCGACAGTGCGTCGAGGAAGCCGTCCCAGTCGGTCGGCACCTCCGTGACGCCCGCCGCCTCCAGAAGTGCCCGGTTGTAGAGGATCCCGCCGGCCCAGGAGGAGGTCGACATGCCGTACGCCTTGCCGTCACTGCTGTACGTCTCGGTGTTGTACGGCGACATCTCGGCCATGAACGGCTCGTCGGTCAGGTCTTTCACGAAGCCGCCGTCGATGAGGTTCGTCTTGTTCTCGGCGGCGATCAGGAACACGTCCGCCGCGTTGTTCCCCGCGAGGCGGGTCTGCAGGGTCGAGACGTACTCGGCGACCGGAGGCGCGTTCGAGAACTCGACCGAGATGTCCGGGTTCGCTGCTTCGAAGGCCTCGATGACCGGCGTCATCGTCGCCTCGTTGTCCCAGGAGAAGAAGCTGAGCTCGGTCTTCCCGGAGTCGGCGCCGGCGGAGCCGCAGGCGGTCAGGGAGAAGGCGCTCGCCGCGGCGACGGCGAGGGCGGCCGTGCGGAGGGCGACGGTGTGGGGGCGATGCGACATTGCATTCCTCGTTCTGTGAAGGGTGGGTGGGATCAGGAGAGGGGGAGTCGGAGGTGGGCGTGCCGGGGGACCACGGGCACGAGCCGGTCGCCGTCGTGGTGGAGCAGGTCGAAGACGATCTCGCGGTGCACCCCGTCTCCGCCCGGCACGGCGAAGCGGTGGTAGGCGATGACCCAGTCGTCCGTGCCGGGGACGCGGCAGATCGAGTGGTGACCGGTCGCGAGGATGCCCTCGGCGGTGTTCTTCTCGAGCAGGACGCCGCCGTCGGTCCACGGGCCGAACAGACTGCTGCCGACCGCCCAGCGCACGCGGTAGTCCTCCTCCCTGGTGTCGTTCTCGGACCAGGTCAGGAAGTAGGAGTCGCCGCGCCGGTGCAGGTGCGCCGCCTCCCGGAACCCGGTCGGCACCCAGGAGTGCACCGCGTCCTCGTGGAACGACATCAGGTCGTCGCCGAGGCGCACCAGGTGGGCGACGGAGTTGCCCCAGAGCAGGTAGACCGCCCCGTCGTCGTCGACGAACACCGACGGATCGATGGCGGTGCCGGGGAAGCGGCCTGCGGGCACGAGGGGGGTGCCGAGGTCGGCGTAGGGGCCCGCGGCATCGGAGGCGCGGGCCACTCCGATGCTGTTGCCCGCCGTGAAGTAGAGGTAGTGGGTGCCGTCCCGCTCGAGAGCGGCGGGCGCCCAGGCGAAGGAGTCGGCCCAGGCGACGTCGCGACCGAGGCGCAGGATCTCGCCCTCGTCCGTCCAGTCGACCAGGTCGGGGGAGGAGTAGCACCGGAAGGCCCGGCTGCCCCAGTCGTGGATGCCGTCGGTCGTCGGGAAGAGGTGCCATCTGCCGCCGGAGACGACGAGCGACGGATCGGCGAGGAAGCGCTCCAGAGGCGAGGGGGAGGGTGCCCTCGTGTCGGTGTCGTGCATCGCACTCCTTCGTGCTCGCGTTCCTGTATCGATACAGGTCCGGCCATGTATCGATAAAGTACGTCGCGGCCGAAGCCGTGTCAAAAGAGCGGAGGAGTGACTCCTCGCCCGGGGCGCCTGCTGCGGCGTCAGGTCACGCCGCGCCGGCGATGCCCCCGACCACCAGGCCCGCACCACCGAGCGCCGCGACGACGAGGGTGACCCGTCGCACCGCTGCGGCCGACACCCGGGGCGCGACGAGCATCGCCAGGATCGTCCCGAGGGCGAGTCCGGCCAGCGCCCAGCCCAGTCCCGACAGATCAGCCGGGGACGGGCCGAGCACCAGCAGCGTCAGCAGGTTGAGGGGGAGCGCGAACGCCTGGAGGGTCGCGCTCGCGACGACGGGTGTCCAGCGGCGCTGGGCGGCGAAGAGGGCGACGGGCGGACCGCCGGCGCCCGCCAGCACGGTGAAGACTCCGCTGAGCGCCCCGGCGAGGACCGCGCCCCGCGCGCCGTCGAGGAACGGGAGTGCACGTCCGCCTACCACGAGCGCCGTCGCGAGCAGGATCACCACTCCCGCGACGACGGCGAGGGCCGCGGGCCGGACGGCGTCCAGCAGGAGTGCCGCCGGCACGACCAGCAGTGCCGCGGGCACGAGGAGGCGCAGTGCCTCCGCCGGACGCACGTGCCGGAACGACCGGACGAGGACGACCGCGTTGAGGACGATCGACAGTGCCAGCACAGTGCGGACGCCGCGGTCGTGGCCGAGCGCGAGCACGAGCAGGGGAGAGGTGACCAGCGCGAATCCGACTCCCGACAGCACCTGGCACACCGCGCCGACGGCGACCACGAGCAGGACGAGCGCGCTCAGCGCCGCCACGGACGGCTCCCTCTCCGGATCCGAACGGCGGCAGGAGCGACGTGGGTGATCAACGGCTCGCGTCCTGCGCGCGAGGTCGGCGGAGGCGCAGGGCGGTCCGGACGACGATCACCGCGACGATCACGAGCCAGACCCAGAGGTTCGCCGGAGCTCCGAGAAGAGACCGGTGCGCCGTCTCGCACCGCGACGCCGACGGCTCGACGGCGTCGTAGCAGGTGGAGACGGTCGAGAGCGGCGCGAGGACGAGGGTCGCCAGGAGCACGAGACCGATGCCGGTCAGGAGGATCAGCGGTCGCGACATGTCCCGATCCGATCAGATCGCGTGGGCGCAGGAGGCGCGACTCGCCCGGAGCGCACGAAGGCCCGCCGATCGGTGACCGGCGGGCCTTCGCAGGAAGGGTGGCGCGGCCCGCCCTACCTGACCTTCTTGATCGGGAAGATGACCAGCGCTCCGATGATCGCGGCGACCGCGCAGACGGAGAACCAGAGTGCGTAGTTGTTGCCCGACGGGTCGCTGACGTAGACGAGGATGCCGCCGATGAGCGGCGCGATCGTCTGGGGGAGGGCGTTGGCGATGTTGAAGACGCCGAGGTCCTTGCCCGAGTTCTCGGGGTCGGGGAGGACGTCCACGACGAGGGCGAGGTCGACGCCGACGTAGATGCCGTAGGCGATGCCGAGCAGCGCCTCGAGGATGTAGAAGGTGGGGACGTCCTGCACGAAGATCAGCGCGAAGGTCCCGATCGCGAACAGCGCGGTGGAGCTCCAGACGAAGACCTTGCGCCGCCCGATCCGGTCCGACAGCCAGCCGGCGAAGTAGCTGGCTCCGACCAGGGTGGCGGTGTAGATGAGCACGCTCGTCGTGATGACGCCGGGGATGTCCTCGGCGTCGACGCCGATGTGGTTGAGGAGGTAGAAGAAGCGGAACGTCGTGAAGCCGAAGCTCGCGAAGGTGATGAGGAAGCGGGACCACCAGGCGAGCGCGTAGTCGGGGTTCTTGCGCGGGCTGACCCAGAAGGTCTCGGCCCAGTCGCGGAGGGTCGCACGCGGCGGAGCGGCGGGCAGGCGGCGGTCGGGGAGGACGACGGCGAAGACGACCATGACGATGATGGCGAGGACCGAGGGGCCGACGAAGAGGATGAGGAGCTGGTCCTGGAACGCCTGTGCGACGTAGGTGCCGCCGAGGACGCCGACGTTCTGCGCGATGCCGAGGGCCGCGGTGATCTTGCCGCGCTGGAACTTGGGCACCTGGTCGGCGATCGTCGCGATGAAGGGGGCGAGCGTCATGTTGGCGCCGAGCTGGGCGAGCGACCAGCCGACCGTGGCGAGGAGGAGGCTGGGCGCCAGCGCCATGATCACGAAGGCGACGGTCATGATGACCGTGCCGGCGACGATCCAGACGCGTCGGCGGCCGAAGCGGCTCGTCGTGCGGTCCGAGAGACGACCGAAGACGACGTTCGCGATCGTGGCGAACAGGGCACCGAATCCGCCCAGCACCGCTGCGGCTCCGGTCGCACCGTTCGCGTCGATGACGCCCGCGTCGACGAACGACTGGATCTTGATCCCGATGCCGACGATCGCCGGCCCCAGCAGGGCGATGAAGAACACCAGCTGCGCCGCGAGCAGCCAGAAGATGTAGCTCCCCTTGGCGGGCTCGGTCGGCTCCGGGAAGCCCTGGTCGCGCCTGACCGTCGCGGTCGCCGTCGTCATTCCGGACGGCATACCCGCCGCGGATCCACTCGCAGTTGTCATCTCTGAGTCCTCTCACCGTTGAGTCGACGGGTCTCCACAGCCTCTGCCGAAAACCGAACGTCGTTTGGGAACTGAGTATGCACGGGGCGGATCGACGCCGCAAGAGATCGGACGCAGAAAATCCGACCGATGTATGGTTTTCACGTCGTGGCAGGGACGCCCGACGGATCGGAGCAGAACCACGGCCCCGGCCGCCCGCCGCGACCCCGCCGATGGCGTGCCCGCCGCGTGAGGACACGCCGGTGAGCACCCGGGGGCCGCGCGTCGGGGAGACTGTCGGAATGGCAGCAGAGCGCAGCATCCGCCACGGGCGGCTCCGGCGACGGTCGGGACGGCGGACCGCGGTGGTCGCGGTGGCGGCGGGACTGGCCGTCCTCGGCGTCAGCGCGACCTCGCTGGTGGCCATCGCGGCCGCGAGCATCAGTCGCAACGTCACCGGCAACGCCGTCGACCTCGGCGTCGAGGCCGACGGCACCGGAGGCCTGCAGCTCGGCGCGATCGAGGGCGGCTTCAGCGTCCTGATCGTCGGCACCGACAACGACGCCGCGCAGGGCGAGCAGTTCGGCGTCCGCGACGCCACGCTCAACGACGTCAACATCCTCCTGCACGTCTCGGAGGACCACGACAGCGCGACGGTGATCAGCTTCCCGCGCGACCTGATCCTCGACCGCCCCGAGTGCACCGACCCCGAGACGGGAGTCGTCTCACCGGCCGAGACCGCCGCCTCGCTCAACCGTGCGTTCGGCGCCGGGGGACTGGCCTGCGTCAACGACACCCTGCAGGCCTTCACCGGCCTCTCCGTGCCCTATGCCGGCTGGGTCTCGTTCAACGGGGTCATCGAGATGAGCAACGCGGTCGGGGGAGTGCCGATCTGCCTCGCCGGTCCGATCCGGGACACCGACTCCGGGCTCGACCTGCCCGCCGGCGTGTCGACCGTCTCCGGAGAGACGGCGCTCGCGTTCCTGCGCACCCGCAAGGGCGTCGGCGACGGCAGCGATCTGGGGCGCATCTCCTCCCAGCAGCAGTACCTCGCCTCGCTGATGCGCACCGTCCGCTCGGCCGACACGCTCTCGAACCCGCCCGTGCTCTACGGGCTCGCCCAGGCGGCCTCGTCGAACCTGCACCTCTCGACGACGATGACGAACCCGAGCACGATGATCTCCCTCGCGCTCGCCCTCAAGGACATCGACCTCGAGCGGATGGTGTTCGTGCAGTACCCCGCGCTCGACGACCCGGACTACCCGGGGAAGGTCGTCCCGGATCCGGTGCTCGGCGCCGAGCTGATGGCACGGGTCCTGGCGGACGAGCCCGTCGTGCTCGCCCCCGCGCCGGGAGACCCGGTCGAGCCCGCGCCGCCCGCCGTCGAGCCCACGGCCGGCGCACAGGAGCCTGCTCCGCCGCAGGAGCCCGCGGCGGTCGCCGCTCCGGGCCAGACGGCCGCGGAGGAGACCTGCGCAGTCCCGTCCGGCTGAGCACGGGGCCTCCGATCCGAGGCCTCGGGGATCGTCAGCGCGCGTCGAGCCGCTGCGCCACGTCGGCCGGGAACCCGCCCGTCGAGACGGGGCTCCAGCGCGTCGGAGTGACGCGCAGGAGGGACTTGTCCTGCAGTGCCATCGCCGCGCGGTACTCGTCCCAGTCGGGGTGCTCGCCCGCGATGCAGCGGTAGTAGTCGACCAGTCCGTCCGCGGCCTCGGGCATGCGGAGGACCTCGCCGTCGCCGTCGACCTGGATCCAGGCACCGTCCCACTCGTCGGACAGCACCAGCACCGACACGGCGGACCGGCGTTCGACGTTCCGGGTCTTCGCGCGGCCCGGATACGTGGAGACGACGATCCGGCCCTCCTCGTCGACCCCGCCGGAGACCGGCGACATCTGCGGCCTGCCGTCGCCCCGGGTGGTCGCGACGATCATCCGGTGCCGGGGCCGCACGAAGGCGAGCATCCCGGCACGGTCGACGGCGGTGTTCGTGGAGATCGTCCTGGCCATGCCTCCACGCTAGGCCACCGATGTGATGCGGCTCGCGGTGCGGAGTCAGCCGCCGCGGCGCCCGGACAGGAGCGCGTGGAGCAGCGGCACGATCGACACGATCATGAGCGCGGATCCGAGACCGCCGTCGTCGCTCCGCACCACCGCGCCCGCGATGAGCAGCCCTGCGAACAGGACGGCCGACACCACCCGGCGCACGGTCGCGTCGAGCCGGTTCAGCCGACGCTCGACGCTCGGCACCGTCACCGCGAGAGTGCCGTCCTCGAGGGTCGAGGCGAGCGACTCCAACCGGCGGGGGAGCCGCCAGAGCAGACCGAGGTTCTCGACCGCCTGCCTGCCCAGATCCTGCGCCACGTTGCCGCGCTCCTCCCGGATCAGCCGCTGCGCGTACGGCTCGACCGAGTCCCACAGGTTGAAGGACGGATCGAGCGCACTGCAGACGCCGGAGGTGAGCGACATGGCCCGGATGATCAGCAGGAAGTTCTCGGGCAGCTGGAACGGCAGCGAGCGGACGACGTCGCCGAACTGCTCGGCGAACTGGCGGAACTCGCGCGGGTCGACCTCGCGCAGCTCGGCGAAGCCCATCCCGCCGAAGCGCGCGAACAGCTGCGTCATCGCCTTCTCGAGCTCGCGGGAGTCGGCGGAGGGCAGCAGAACGCCGAGGTCGCGCGCCGCATCGACGAGGCCCTTGCCGTCGCGCGAGGCGGCCGCGATGAGCATCGTGCGCAGCCCCGCCCGAGTCGTCGGCGGGACCTCGCCCATCATCCCGAAGTCGATGAAGGTGAGCCGCCAGGGCAGCTCGGCGCCGGGGGTCGGAGTGACGAACACGTTCCCCGGGTGCGGATCCGCATGGAACCAGCCGGTCGTGAACAACTGGTCGAACATCACCGCGGCGAACACCGGAGCGACGTCGCGCGGGTCGATGCCGGCGGCGCGCAGCCCGTCGGCGTCGGTGATCTTGATCGCGGTGACGTCCTGCAGGGTGAGGACCTTGCGGGTCGAGCGCTCCCAGACGACGTCCGGCACGCCGATCCGCGGGTCGCCGGCGAAGTCCGCGGCGAAGCGGACGGAGTTGGCGGCCTCCTGCAGGTAGTCGATCTCCTCGAGGCTGGTCGCGGCGAACTCCTCGACGAGCGCGGGGGCGTCGACGCGGTCGGAGACGAGGCGGACGTGGGTGAGCCAGCGCCCGACCCGGCGGAGCGCGGCGAGGTCGACGTCGACGATCGCGTCGATCCCGGGTCGCTGCACCTTCAGGATCGCGGTGGTGTGACCGGTGTCGGCCGAGTCGAGCGGCGACAGGAGCGCCCGATGGGCCTGGCCGAGCGACGCCGCCGCCACGGGCGACTCGTCGACTCCGGCATACGCGCGCTCCAGTGACATGCCGAGCTCGGCCTCGGCGAGGGCGCGGATGCGGGGGAAGGGGACGGGCGGGACCTCGTCCTGCAGTCCCTCGAGCTCCCGCGTGATCTCGGGCGGCAGGACGTCCAGGCGCGACGACATGAACTGCCCGACCTTGATCATCAGACCGCCCAGCTCGACCGCGAGCACGTGGAAGCTGCGAGCGAACCGCCGCATCCGGTGCGGTCGCGTGCGCAGGGCGATCACGTTCAGCCCCAGCCGGGGGAGGACCAGATCGAACCACCAGGTCACCGCGAGGTGCCAGGCGGCGAAGCGCAGGATGCGGCGGTAGCGCCGCCGCTCACTGCTCGCTCGGCGGCCCGGGTCCCCAGGACCCGGGCTGTCCGACGGCACCCGGGTCAGTCCTGCGCGAGGATCGCGTACAGGCGGCGGCGCACGTCCTCGAGTTCGGTGACGGCCTGGCGGATCTGGGCGGGGGTGCCCGAGCGCTGCACCTGCGCGGCGGCCTGCGCCAGCGCGATGCCCGCCTTGGGCAGGGCGCCGGCCTCGACGCCGTCGGTCTCGGCGAAGGGGGAGGAGGTTCCGGACGCGGCGACCTGGGCGTGGCCCGCCTCCGTGAGGGAGTAGGTCTTGCGGCCGTTCGACTCGTCGGCCGAGATCAGTCCCTCGTCGGCGAGGAGCTGGAGGGTGGGGTAGACGGAGCCGGGGCTCGGCTTCCAGCTGCCTCCGCTGCGCTCCTCGATCTCGTGGATGATCTGGTAGCCGTGCATGGGCTGCTCCGCGAGGAGCGCCAGGACGGCGGCGCGGACGTCGCCGCGTCCGACCCGGGTGCCGACCCGCTTCTCGAAGCCGGCGCGCGCCTGCTCCATCGCCTGCCAGATGCTGTCGATCGGGTTGCCGGCGCCGAACGCACCGGTCGAGGAAGAGCTGTTCATGATGACCTCCGTTTCTCCGAACGATACTCAGCGACATGTACGCCGACTGTGAGCGACATGATCGGTGCGCAGTCCGACGCGGGGCTCGGAGGGAGTCCCGGGCGACGTCGGATCAGAGGGTGCCGCTCTCCGGGACCGGTCGGCGGACCGTGAACTCGAGCGCGAGCTTCGGCGCGGTGCGGGTGTCGTAGACGACGGTCAGGTAGCGCTTCCCGATGCGGGCCCCGAAGGCCGTGAGGAACGGCGCCGCCTCGAGGAGCCGGCCGCGGTGGGGCTCCCGATCGACCGTCACGCAGGTCGTCTCGAGGAGGTCGGAGTGGTGCAGTCGGCCGGCCGACGTCTTCCTGGGGGAGCGGACCGGGACGTGCCGGGGATCGCGGGCGCGGAGGACGTCGTTCGCATGGGCGGCGAGGCGCGTCTCGAGTGCGTCCTTGCGGTCGCCCGGCCCGGCCTTCGCCGTGCGGACCGCGTCCCACAGGGTCGGATAGCGGATCTGCCGGATCTGCTCGACCATCCAGAGCGGCAGGCTCGACGACTCGGCCCTCTCGATGGCGGCGACCTGCTGCGGAGTGAGGTCGACGAAGTTCGACGGATGCGACCGGTTCAACGGATGCCGGTAGTACGTGTACGAGAGGGAGACGCCGTCGACCCTGGCTCGATCGCTGAGGGTCGCCGCCGCGAGCTCGGAGAGGTGCGGCTGGGCGGCGAACCCGAAGACGGGCCCGTCGAGGGACCGCAGGGTCGCCTCCACCCCGGACGGCTCCAGCGGATCTCGGGTCGTCACGGTGGCGGTCGTCATGGATGGGCTGCTCCTGGAGGCGTCGGCTGCGGCGGAGAACGGTGCGCCGAACCCTCAGCGGAAGGACCACGTCCCTCCGAACGACTATCTTTATCGTAAAGTTACTTTACGACGAAGGTTTCCGGGCCACAAGTGCCCGACGGATCGCGAACGGTCGGGGCAGCTGTCCGTCGACCGGAACCGCGCGGACGGCGTCCACCCGACGTCTGACGTCAGCGGGCAGCGGACCGAGTGCTCGCCTCTCGCTGCGTTCGACTTCAGGGAAGCCGCTGCGTCCGGCTCCGCCGGTAGCCCGGCATGGTGATCAGCCATCGCGCGAAGCCGTACCGCTCCATCAGGTACGCCAGCGCCGCGGGCAGCAGGACCCCCGCCGCAGTGCCGGCGATGATGTGGACGGGGAGGGAATCGACGCCGGCCCGGTCGAGAAGCGCCCGCGTCAGGCTGAGCGGGATCCCGTGGGCGACGTAGATGGTGAGGCTCCATGAACCGAACTTCTGCAGCACTCGGCCGGCTCGGGTGGTGTCGACTGCGCGGCCGAGCGCGATGAGCATGACGACCCCCGGCACGGACGCCAGGACGAACGGCACGGACAAGTCGTCCGCCAGCACGCCCGTGGGGTAGAGGAGGAAGACGACCACGGTGAACACGGCAGCCGCACCCGCAGCGACGACGGCCGCGATGCGCCGGGAGAGAGACGTGGCACGAACCAGCTGTCGGGACGCCAGGACGCCGAGCAGCATGTAGAGAGTGAACGGGTGCACTTCGAGGAGCGGCGGCCATCCGTCGATGTCGGAGAGCAGGACGAGGCCACCGACGAGCGCCGCCGCCACCGCACCCCACCAGGCGAAGCGGTGGAGCAGCGCGTAGGCGCCGCCGACCACGGCGAATGCGAGGAAGAGTGCCGGCAGATACCAGGCCCGCGGATCCCACACCAGACCGACGAGCACGTCCGTGGGGCTCAGGTCTTCGCCGACTCCCACTTGGAGCGCGCCCAGTTCGACAGCTCCGCGCAGCAACGCCCACACCGCATAGGGGTAGAGCAGGAACTGCGCCTTGTCGGCGACCCAGCCGCCGTACGAGAAGCGCTTCATCGTGTGGATCAGGAAGACGCCCGCGAGGAGGAAGAACAACGGCATGCGGAACGTGTGGAAGACGTCGTTCGCGACCTGGTAGGCCTCGGGCAGATCGCGCCCGGTGGCCTCCAGCCCGACGATCGAATGGCCGCACACCATGCCGATGATCGCGAAGCCGCGGGCGACGTCGAACGCGGTCACCCGCGTTCGCGTGACGGCGGGAGCAGAGGCGTTCGCACTCATCAGATGGTCTTCCTTCGGGACGTGGGCATCGGACCGCGAGCCCGACCCCGTGTCCTCGGTGTGGAGCAGGGCGGCCGACGTCATCGGCGTGGGGCAAGGCGACCGGCGGCGCCACGAGGCGACGCCGGATGCTCAGACACTAAAGCATTCAGCTAATCCCAATGTTTCGCGGCGGTGTCGGTTTCAGTGGAAAGCGGAGGCGAACAGGGGTTCTCCTGCCCACGGTGGTTCTGACGGGGTGGTCTCCCATGACGTCACTGCTGGAAGAGCTCAGGAGGCGCCGGTCGAGGAGACGAGCGGTCCCGAGTCGGAATGACATAATGTGCATTATCGGATATTGCACGAAAGGCGCCCGGCGCCGGTTTCCCGTGCCGACGGATCGTCGCCGACCCAGCGCCGGCGGCGGCTACGCGCCGACGAAGTCCGTGATGTCGCCCACCAGGCGCGTGTTCTCCGCCGGGATCGGCTCGACGGCCGCCAGAGCGACCTCGGCGGCGAACTCTCCGACGTTGTAGAGCTTGCCGGCCGACTCGCGGCGCGAGCTGATCGCTCCGGGGTTCGAGCGCTCGAGCAGCGTCGCCGTGATGGTGCCCTCGATCATGTCGCCCGACACCACGACGAACTCGATGCCGCGCTCGGCGAGCTCGGGGATGCGGTCGCGCAGGGCGTCCTCACCCGCGCGCTTGGACAGCGCGACGGGCTCGTACTCGGGCATCGTCGGCGTCGAGCGGATGAAGTGGGCCTGGTGGCTCGTCACGAAGACGATGCGCGAGCCCTCGCCGAGCAGCGGCAGCGCCGCCTCGAGGGTCGCCACCTGCGAGTCGCGGTTGAGGACCATCGCATAGTCCTCGCCCATGTTGCTCTCCATGCCGCCGGACGCGTTCAGGACCAGCACGTCCAGTCCCCCGAGCTCGTCCTGGATGCGGGCGAAGAGGTCGGTGCGCGACTGCGCGTCGGTGAGGTCCGCTCCGACCGCGAAGGCCGAGCCGCCCGCGGCGACGATCTGGTCGACGAGCTTGTTCGCCCGCGGCGCCTTGGAGCGGTAATTGACGACCACACGGGCGCCCGCCTCGGCGAAGTAGCGGATCGTGTCGGCGCCGATGCCGCGGGAGGAGCCGGTGACGAGGACGCGCTTGCCGTCGAGCGAGCCGGGAGCGAGGGGGTTGGACACGAGGAGATCCTCCAGGACGCCGATGCGAAGACCGGGGCGGGCACGATGACGGGCCGGGGCCCCGACAGGCGATCCTACCGAAACCGTCCGCCCCGCGCCCCTCGACCCGGCCGCCGACCCTCCCAGCCCGCTTCCGGGGGGCCTTGTTACGGTGGAACCGCTCATCCGGGGAAGGAGCAACCAGCATGGACGCTGTCCTCCAGTACGCGTGGATCCTCTGGCTCGCGCTGATCCTGATCTTCGTGATCGTCGAGATGATCACTCTCGAGTTCACGTTCCTGATGCTCGCCGTCGGCAGCATCGGCGGACTCCTGACCGGTTTCGTCGGAGCGCCCTTCTGGGTGCAGGTCCCGGTCGCCGCGGTCCTCGCGGTGCTGCTGCTGCTGACCGTCCGTCCGCCCCTGCTCCGCCTGCTCCGACGCGGCGGTGATCCGGCTCCGATCGGCGCCGACGCCCTGCTCGGACTCGCGGGCAGCGTCGTGATCGCGGGCGACGGCCCCGGTCAGGTCAAGCTGGCCAACGGCGAGACCTGGACGGCACGCCTGTCGCCGCTCGTCGAATCACGTCCACTCGGTCTCGGCGAACGTGTCGTCGTCACCGCCATCGACGGCGCGACCGCTGTCGTCGTCCCCGCCGAAAGGAGCTCCTCGTGACCACCTCCGCACTCGTGACGACCATCGTCGTCGCGGTGATCGTCGTCTTCGCCCTGGTCGTCCTGTTCAAATCCATCAGGATCGTCCCGCAGGCCACCGCGGGGGTCGTCGAGCGGCTCGGCAAGTACCACCGCACGCTGCTGCCGGGCCTCAATCTCGTCATCCCCTTCATCGACCGGGTGCGCCCCTCGGTCGATCTGCGCGAGCAGGTCGTCTCGTTCCCGCCCCAGCCGGTGATCACCGAGGACAACCTCGTCGTCTCGATCGACACGGTCGTCTACTTCCAGGTCACCGACGCCCGCGCGGCCACCTACGAGATCGCCAACTACCTCGGCGCCGTCGAGCAGCTCACGACGACCACACTCCGCAACGTGGTCGGTGGCCTGAACCTCGAGGAGGCGCTCACCTCCCGCGACAACATCAACGGACAGCTGCGCATCGTCCTCGACGAAGCCACCACCAAGTGGGGCATCCGTGTCGGCCGCGTCGAGCTCAAGGCGATCGACCCACCCGCCTCCATCCAGGACTCGATGGAGAAGCAGATGCGCGCCGAGCGAGACCGCCGCGCCGTCATCCTCACTGCCGAGGGCACCAAGCAGTCGCAGATCCTGAACGCGGAGGGGCACCGCCAGGCGGCCATCCTCGCTGCGGAGGGAGACGCGAAGGCCGCTATCCTGCGCGCCGAAGGCGAGGCGAAGGCCATCACGACGGTGTTCGAGGCGATCCACCAGGGCCGTCCGGACAAGGAGCTGCTCGCGTACCAGTACCTGCAGACGCTTCCCAAGCTCGCCGACGGCAGCGCCAACAAGCTCTGGATCGTGCCGAGCGAGCTGACCGAGGCGCTGAAGGGCATCGGTGCCGCGTTCGGCCCGAAGGGCCAGGACCCCGAGCGTCCGCAGGACACCGCAGTCACTCCCCCGGCACCGCGCTTCTAGGGTCCGCGCACCGTGAGCGACAGGCGGCCGCCGTTCCTCCGGGGACGGCGGCCGCGCGTCATCGCCCACCGCGGCTTCGGGCCGGGCCGGATCGGCAACACCCTGGGTGCGTTCGAGCGGGCACTGGAAGCCGGCGCGGACCTGCTCGAGACCGACGTCCGAGCCTCTCTCGACGGAGTCGCCGTCCTCGTCCACGACGAGGTCGTCCGCGATGCCGGCGGTCGGCCCCACCGGATCGGCGCCGAGCGCTGGGAGGATCTCGCGCGTCTCGTCCTCCCCGGCGGAGAGGCGCTGCTGAGCCTCGAGGACGCACTGCGGCTGCTGCCCGACGCCCTCCTGAACATCGACGTGAAGGCCCGCGCCGCGGTGGTCCCCACTGCACGTGCCGTCGACCGGCAGGGTGCGGGCGACCGCGTGCTGATCACCTCCTTCTCGGAGTCCCGCCGCGCCTCGACCGTGCGACTGCTCCCCGGAGTGGCCACATCCGCGTCCGCCCCCCGCTTCCTAGCGGCATTGCTCGGAGCGCACCTCCGGCTTCCCGCACTGGTGCGCCTCGCGCTGCACGGGATGGACGCGCTCCAGGTCCCGGAGTCGGCGCTCGGCCTGCGCGTCACCACTCCCCCGATCCTTGCGCGCCTGCGGGTCACCGGGGCCGAGATCCATCTGTGGACCATCAACGACGCGCAGCGGATGACCCGGCTGCTCGCCCTGGACGTCGACGGACTCGTCACCGACCGGACGGACCTCGCGCGCCGCGCCGTCGATGATCGGAAATCCCCTCTCACCTGAGGGTTCTCTGGCAAAGGAGACGACCGCAAGACCACCTCCAGGTACGCGGTCGACACTTGTCGGAGCACAGCGAGAGGAGACCACACAATGGCAGATCGAAGCTTGCGAGGAATGAGACTGGGTTCTCAGAGCCTGCAGAGCGAGGAGGGTGTCGTCTTCTCACCGCGTTCGACGCACACCTACCACTGCACGAACTGCGGCCACGACACCGACATGGTGTTCTCGGCCGACGCCGAGGCGCCGGAGACCTGGGAGTGCCGCGCGTGCGGTCACGAGGCCACCCTCCTGGTGGACTCGAAGCCCGTCGTCGTCGACCGCGGTGAGCAGAAGGCGCCCCGTACCCACTGGGACATGCTGCTCGAGCGCCGCACCCGCGCGGAGCTGGAGGAGCTGCTTGAGGAGCGGCTCGCCTACCTGCGCGCCCGTCGAGGCGAGCACAAGATCGGCGCTTAGCGCCGGTCTGCGTCCCGGGGCCGGGGAGCGCGCGTCCGCAGGACGAACGAGACCAGGCCCGTGAGACCTGCGGCGAGGACGTACCAGCCGAGGTTCCGGGACCACACCAGAGCCGGGGTCGTGGTGGAGGCGAGGGGGACCTCGTCCACCATGGCACCCGGCTCGAACCATGTCAGGGAGTCGAGCGTCGAGCCGTCGGGCGCGATGATCGCGCTCGTGCCGACCGTCGAGATGTTCACCACGCTCCGGCCGGTCTCGATCGCCCTCAACCGCGCGATCGCGAGCTGCTGGACGCTCTCGTCCGTGCGACCGAAGTCGGCGTTGTTCGTCTGGGCGAGGATGATCTCGGCGTCGCCGTCGATCATCGCGTTCGTCAGGGCGTCGTCCGAGATGTCGAAGCAGATCGCGATGCCCGCCAGCACGCCGTCGATGTCGAACACGTTCGGCCGGGTGCCGATCGAGTAGTCCCGGCTCACCAGATCGACGAGGTCGGGCGCGAACATCCGCCAGAACGCCCGATCCGGCATGTATTCGGCGAACGGCACCGGATGCACCTTGTCGTAGATCTGCGTCGCGCCCTCCCCCGCCTTCCACAGCAGCGAGCTGTTGTAGAAGACGTCCTCCTCGGGGTTCGTGATCGTGCCGACGATGAACGGAGCGTCCATGGTGCGGCTGAGGTAGTCGAGCACCGCGGCCGACTGGGCGTTGCGCGTCGGATCGATGTCGACGCCGTTCTCGGGCCAGACGACCATGTCGACGTCCTCGTCGAGCACGGGAAGAGTCGCGGAAGTGTGGTCCTCGAGGATCTGCCCGCGGTAGCTCTCCGAGAAGAGGCCCGCGTCGGAGTCGCCCTGGATCGCCGCGATACGGGTCGTCCCGTCGGTCGGCGCCGGCCACGCGGGGAACACCAGGGCGACGATCGCGAAGCCGGCGACCGTCGCGACTCGGGCGGTGCCGGGGACCGAGACCTCGCGGACGGCCTGCGCCAGGAGCGCCGCGAGGAACGCCACCACGAAGCTCAGTCCGGTGAATCCGATCCAGGCGGCGAGATCGGCCAGCGGGCCCGTCGACTGCGAGAGCGCGAGCCTCCCCCAGGCGAAGCCGCCGTACGGCCAGACGCTCGTGATCGTCTCGCGGCCCGCCCAGAGTGCGGCGAGCAGGGCCGGGATGCCGACCATGCGCCCGAGCGGTCCGGTCCAGACGAGGTGGCCGCGGGTGGACACGAGCGCCATCAGACCGGCGGAGAGGGCGAAGAAGATCGCCTGGAGTCCCGCCAGGGCCGCCCACGGGACGGGCCCGAGGTACAGCGTCAGCCACTCGATGTGGACGCCCCAGAACACGCCGCCGCCGACGAGGCCCACCAGCGCACCGCTCCAGAAGCCGCGACCGGCGAGCGCGAACAGGATCGCCGCGGCGCCGACGATCGCGAGCGGCCAGACGTCGGTGTCCGGGAACCCGCGGTCCAGGACCGCTCCCCCGAGCGCGGCGAGGATCAGCGCGAGCCACAGCGGTGCCGTGCGCCCCGGAGGCGCGGGAGTCGCTCCGGTCATGCGACCGCGGAGTAGGCGACGATGCCCCGGCGCACGAGGTCGAGTGCCGTGCGGGCGGCGCGGCCGACCTTGCCGTCGGCGACCACCGAGAGCTGATCGAGGAGGTCGATGGTCTGCTTCGCCCACCGGACGAAGTCTCCGGCCGCCATGTCGGCCTCGCGCAGGACGGCGTCCAAGGGCATCCCGCGGGCCCACATGTTCATCGCGAGCGCGAGGCTCGTCGAGATCGGGTTGCTGCCCGGCAGCCGGTGGTCGCGCTCGACGTCGTCGAGTCGCGCCCAGAGCAGCTGCGTCTTCTCGAGCGCTTCGGGGAATCCGCCGCGCGGGAGGAACTTCTCGTTCAGGGTCCCCTCCTCGCGCCGCGGCTCGAAGACGAGGCAGCACGCCATCGCCGCGAGGCCGGCGGGATCGAGCTCCGTCCAGGCCTGCTTGCGGAGGCACTCCGCGACGAGCAGATCGCGCTCCCCGTAGATGCGGCGCAGGGTCCGCCCGTTCGGCGTGAGCGAGAGCTCGCCCGCGTCGTCGCGCCGGAAGTAGCCCAGCTCGAGGAGGACCTCGGTGATGCGGTCGAAGACCTTGGCCACCGCTCCGGTGCGCGAGCGGATCTGGCGCTCGATCTCGTCGGTCTCCCGGCGGAGCTTCCACCACCGCTCGGCCCAGCGCGCGTGCTGCTCCCGATCGGTGCAGGCGTGGCAGGGGTGCGCCTTCATCCGGCGACGGAGCGAGGTCAGCTGCCCCTGCCTCTTCTCGCGCTCGGCGTGCGAGGCGGACTCCCCCCGGACGGCGCCGCGGCGCTCGAGCTCGCTGATCTCGCGCCGGATGGCGGCGTACTGCTCGAAGTCGCCCAGGTGGCACTGCATCGCCGCGACGTAGCCGTCGAGCGACTCCTCCTGCTGGCGAACCCGTCGTGCGAGGTCGACGACGGAGCGGTCGGCCTGGAACTGGGCGAACGAGGACTCGAGGATCTCGCGCGTGCGCATCCGGCCGAACTGCTCGATGAGGTTGCAGGCCATGTTGTAGCTCGGCCGGAAGCTCGAGTTCAGGGGGTACGTGCGGCGCGAGGCGAGCGATGCCACCGCCTGCGGGTTCATCCCGCCGCGCCACTGGATGACGGAGTGGCCCTCGACGTCGATGCCGCGCCGGCCCGCGCGACCGGTCAGCTGGGTGTACTCCCCCGGAGTGATGGGGACGCGGGCCTCGCCGTTGAACTTCTCGAGCTTCTCGAGCACGACCGTGCGGGCGGGCATGTTGATGCCGAGCGCGAGGGTCTCGGTGGCGAAGACGACGCGCACGAGCTTGCGCAGGAACAGCTCCTCGACGACCTCCTTGAAGGCGGGGAGCATGCCCGCGTGGTGGGCGGCGACCCCGCGCTGCAGTCCGTCGAGCCACTCCCAGTAGCCCAGGACGGCGAGGTCCTCGTCGCGGATGGTGCGGCAGCGCTCCTCCACGATGGCGCGGATCTCGTCGCGCTCGTGCCGCTCGGTGAGCCGGACCCCCGAGCGCAGCACCTGGCGCACCGCCTGGTCGCAGCCTGCTCGACTGAAGACGAAGAAGATCGCGGGGAGGAGGTTCTTGCCCTCGAGGATCTCCACGACCTCCGAGCGCTGGACGAGGTCATCGGCCGGACGGGTGTCCTGGAACCGACCACGGCCCCGGCCGCGCGGGCCTCCCCTGCCGCCGCGCTCGACGCGCGTCCCGCCCTGAGCGAGACGCGCCAGCTCGGGGTTGACCCGGTTCGTCGCGGCCCGGCCCGAGGAGTCGAACAGGTCGAGCAGCTTGCCGCCGACGAGCACGTGCTGATCCAGCGGCACCGGGCGCTCCTCCGACACGATGACCTCGGTCTCGCCCCGGACGGTCTGCAGCCAGTCGCCGAACTCCTCGGCGTTGGACACCGTCGCGCTGAGCGAGACGAGGCGGACACGCTGCGGCAGGTGGATGATGACCTCCTCCCACACCGCCCCGCGGAATCGATCGGCGAGGTAGTGCACCTCGTCCATGACCACGTACGCGAGATCGCGCAGCAGATCGGAGTCGGCGTAGAGCATGTTCCGCAGGACCTCGGTCGTCATGACGACGATGCGGGCCCGGGCGTTGACGTTCGAGTCGCCGGTGAGGAGACCCACCTCGGACGCGCCGTAGTCCTCGACGAACTCCTGGAACTTCTGGTTGCTGAGCGCCTTCATCGGCGTCGTGTAGAAGACCTTGGCGGTCGGGTCCTGCATGGCGAGGTGGATCGCGAACTCGGCGACGGCGGTCTTCCCCGCACCCGTGGGGGCCGCGACCAGGACGCTCCGACCGTCGTCGAGAGCGCTGCACGCCTCGTACTGGAACGGATCGAGGTCGAACGCGAGGGTCGAGCGGAACGACTCGACCCTCGCGTGGCCCTGGCGGGTGCGGAACGCGGCGAACCGCTCCGACGGGGACTGATCGCTCACGCGGGCAGGTCGGAGGCGGTGCCGTCGAACACCGGCTGGCGCTTCGCGACGCGACGGTCGTGGAGGATCGCGATGCCGCAAGCGAGGAAGAACAGGACGATGATCGGGATCGCGAGCAGGAACATCGAGATCGGGTCCGCCGCGGGAGTCGCGATCGCGGTGAAGAAGACGATCACCATGATCGCGATGCGCCACGACTTCAGGATCAGCATGCCGGGCAGGATCCCGAGGAAGTTCAGCAGCACCAGGAACACCGGCAGCACGAACGCGATGCCGACCATCAGGACGAGCTTGAGCACGAAGTCGTAGTAGTACTTCGCATCGATGAAGCTCGCCGCGTTGTCCCCGGTGAAGCCGGTGAGCAGCTCGACGATGTGCGGGAAGACGAACCAGCCCGCCGCGCAGCCCGCGAAGAACAGCGGGATGGCCGTCAGGATGAACCCGAGCCCGTACCGCATCTCCTTCTTGGTGAGACCGGGGACGAGGAACGCCCAGATCTGGTAGAGCCACACCGGGCTCGCGATCACGATGCCGACCGTCATGGCGATCTGGAGGCGCAGATCGAAGGCGCCCGCGATCGTCGGGAAGTTGAGGATCGCCTCTTTGCCCTGGGTCGACGCCACCTCGAGGATGGGCGCCTTGAGCGACTCGAAGACCCACTCCGAGACGAACCATCCGGCGATGCAACCGAGAACGATCGCGATCGCCGACTTGAAGAGCCGGTTGCGGAGTTCGATCAGGTGAGCGCCGAGGGACATGCGCCCCTCGGGATCCTTCCCCGATCGCTTCGTCCGTGGCTTCTTCGCTGCCACGGACGTCATTACTTGAGCGGTGACTCGGGCGGCGTGGTCGTGCCGGTGCCGGTGGTCGAGCCGGTGGTGGTACCGGTGGACGACGCGGGACCCTCGGTGGAGCGCTCGGAGCCGTCCTCCTCCTTCATGGTCTTGACCTCGCTCTTGAAGATGCGCATCGACTGGCCGACGCTGCGCGCGAGCTGCGGGAGCTTGGGCGCACCGAAGAGCAGGAGGATCACGGCGAGGATGATGAGGAGGTGCCACCCCTGGAGGCCAGCGAACATTGCAGACTCACTTTGCTTGTCGGTTGCGGTGTACCAGGAGCTTACCCCGTTCGACTCGCGCCGACCGGCGATCCTCGGTCCTGTCACGGCGGGAGTCGCGACGCGACTCGTGGGCCCGTCGCACCGCGTCGCGATCGGCGAAGAGCGACGACGGGGGCCGGGCGACGACCGGATCGCCGCCCTCGGGCTGGATCGCGTCGAGCTTCGCGGTGAGCTCGTCGAGCTGCCCGAGCAGAGCGCGACCCTTGCGCCAGTACGACACCAGGAAGAGCGCGAGCACCGCCAGCGCGGCGATCGCGAGCACCGCCCAGATCAGGATCCACGACCACCAGGTCACGACTCCTCCTCCCCGTTGGCCCGCAGAGCGGCGAGAGTCCACTGGGCCACGGCGTCGCGAGCGGCGGGCGGAGCGACGACGGTCACGAGGCCGGGCAGGGAGGCGACCAGGCGGGTGAGGCCCTCCAGGTGCGCGACGCGGATCCGGACGAGCACTCCCTGCTCCGCCTCATCGGCGGGAACCGGCGGGAACTCGGCGTCCACGGCGTAGTCGCCGAGGAGCGGGACGGAGCTCGGCGCGACGCGGAGATCGACGAGCAGATCGGAGTCGGACGCCTCGAAGAGGCGATCCGGCAGCGTGACCTCGTTGCGGCGCCGAACGATCGGCGATCCGGTGTCGGCGAGACCGCGCATCCGATCGACGCGGAACGTGCGGACGCCCTCGCGGAGGTGGCACCAGCCGCGGAGGTACCAGTCGCGGTCGACGGACTCGAGGAGGAAGGGGTCGACCAGTCGCGACTCCGTCTCGCCGCGGGCGTTGCGGTAGTCGAAGGCGAGCTGGGTCCCCGAGGCCAGAGCGGTCCGGATCACCTCGAGCCCGGCATCGGCCCCGGTGCCGCGCGCGACGGCCACCGCGCTCGGCGCCGAGGAGGCTCCGCGCGACAGCTTGCCCATCAGGGCGGCGATGCGGTCGTTGCCCTGGTTCTCGGGCAGGGCGGCGAGGTACTGCATGCCGGCGATCAGCGCGGCCGCCTCCCGCGCCGAGAAGCGGGGCGAGTCGTCGATGGCGACCTGCTGGGTCAGGACGACGTGGTCGTTCTCCTCGAAGTCGTCCCAGCTGATGTCGAACAGGTCGTTCGCCTGGTACTGGGCCGTCTCTCCCGGGATGCCCGACACGGCGATGAGGCGGACGGCGCGCCGCACCTCCTCCGGGGCGATGTCGAAGTGCTCGGCGACCTCGCCGACGCTGACCCGGCCGCGGTCGAGCAGGTACGGGACGAGGGAGAGCAGGACCGCGAGGCGGTCGCGGGCCTGGAGCGTGCGGGGCCTAGCCATCGTGACTCCCTCCGGGGTCGGACTGCAGGCGGTGGTCGGACAGGGAGCGGCGCAGGCGGCGGACCACCGCGTCGCGCAACTCGAGCGGCTCGAGGACGACGACCTCGGGGCCGTAGCCCGCGAGCTCGTCGGCCAGGATGTCGGCGTCCGTGAAGTGGAGGCGGAGCAGGTGCTCGCCCTCCCCCGCCGTCTCGGCACGGCGGCCGAGGCGCAGCGCCGCGTCGGAGTCGGGCGCCACCCGCAGGAGAGCGGTGTTGCGGCGCAGCACGTCGTCGAGCTGGGCGAGCGCCGCGACCGCGTGGTCCCCCTCCTCCGGAGCGAACGTGCGGCCCGTCGACGCGACCGGCCCGACGATGCGGGAGAGGAGGAAGGTGCGCGTCCCCTCCGCACCCTCGTCCCAGGCGTGCAGATGCCAGCGGCCCTGGTGGTTGACGAGGGCCCGCGGCCGGACGACGCGGACACGCGGCTCGGCGGCGCCGGGCTTGAGGTAGGGGAAGCGGACGACCTGACCGCGGTCGAGCGCGGTGCTCAGCGGCTCGAAGGAGGCTTCGCGGACCCGGATGGACGGGCTGATCCCGATCACGGGGTCGACCGACTCCACGCCGATCGAGCGGAGCTTGATCAGCGCCCGGCGGGACTCGGCCGAGAGAGTGCCCTCCCGCCACACCGCGCCGGCGAGGCGGAGCAGGGCGACCTCCTCCGGATCGAAGGAGATGTCGGCGGGGAGATCGTAGCTGCGCTTCGCGATGCGGTAGCGCACGGTCTGCGTGTTGCCCGGGTCCCCCGGGGCGTCGACCGTCTCGATCGGGATGCCGAGCTCGCGCAGATCGTCCTTGTCGCGCTCGAACTGCCGCTCGAGCGAGGCGCGATCGCCGCGGTCGGACCGCTGGCGGTAGCCCTGCACGGTCGAGAGGACGTCCGCCTTGGTCAGTCCGTTCTCGGCGGCGACGAGGGCAAGCACGAGGTTGAACAGACGCTCCTCGGCCGGGATGCGGCTCGAGGGAGAAGCGTCGGCGGGCACGCCTTCCAGTCTAGGGCGCGGCCCGGGCGGCGCCGGGGACTCAGACGGTGCCGAGGATGTCCGCGACGAAGATCAGCGTAGATCCGGCGGGGATGGCTCCCTGTTCGGTGTCGCCGTAGCCCTGGTCGGGCGGGATGATCGCGATGACCTGCGAGCCGACGGGCTGGTCGATGAGGGCCTCGGCGAAGCCGGGGATCACTCCGCCCTGGGTCGTGGAGCCGTCGGCCGCGGTGAAGACGACCGGCGCGCCCTTCTCCCAGCTGGAGTCGAAGGTCTCGCCCGTGCTCCAGAGCCAGCCGGTGTAGGCGACGACGACCTGGTCGCCCTCCTCGACGACCTCGCCGTCACCCTTCTTCAGCTGCGCGATCTCGAGCTCGGTCGGAGCGTCGCCCGAGGGCTTCGCCAGCCCCGGCTGACCGTTCTCGTCGAGAGTCACGGTCGGGAAGCCGCTGGGAGCGGGCTGCTGCTCGCCGTTCGCGCGGGCGAGCGAGGCGCTCTGCACGTCGGCGACCAGGACGAGGGTGTCCTCGGGCGAGATGCCGAGCTGGGCCGAGGACTCGCCGAAGCCGTCCTCCGGGGCGATCGCGATCGCGACGCGAGAGCCGACCTGCGTGCAGAGCAGGCCGTCGTTCAGGCCCACCAGGCCGGAGCCGCCCACGGCGAAGCGCGCGGTGCTCTCGCCGTCGTACGGGGAGGCCTCGAGCACGCTGCCGTCGGCGCCGTTGACGAGCGTGTAGTCGATCGTGACCAGCTGGCCCTTCTCGAGCGGGTCGCCCGAGCCCTCGATCAGGGTGCTGACCTGCGAGGTCGAGACCTTCAGCGGGCTCGGCACCGTCACGTCGGGCTGCGAGCCGAAGTCGCCGCTCGCCTCGACCGCCGACGACGAGTCGCCGGAGGAGAAGGGGGCGTCGCAGTCGGCCGTCGGCGAGGACGCGGAGCATCCCGCGAGAGCGGCGACGATGCCGATGCTGGCGATGAGCGCGGTGGTGCGGCGCACGGGTCCTCTATTCGACGGGTGGAGCGGGGGCCCGGGTGCGGGGCCATCGGGACGGCGGCCCGGAGGCCGGAATCAGCTTAGACGATGCCCTCGTCGCCCTCGGAGCCGTCCGAGGGCTCCTCGGCGCCGAAGCCGCGCGCCCGCGACAGCTCGGCGCTGGTCGCCGATTCGCGGACCCGCTTGCGGAGGCTCTTGGGGCTGACCGCCCGCTCGCCGAGTGCGCCGGGTGTCCAGGCCTCGACGTCCTCGTCGCTGAAGTCGGTCTTGGACGGGCGGCGCTTGAGCTCGGGGAGCACGGTGTCCGGAGCGAGCCGGCGCGCGGTGATCAGGAAGCCGGTGTGCCCGATCATGCGGTGGTCCGGGCGCACGGCCAGGCCCTCCACGTGCCAGCCGCGCACCATCGTCTCGTTGGAGGACGGGTTGGTGAACAGGCCGGACGCGCGGATCGCCTCGGCCGTCCGCGAGAGCTGCGTCACGGTCGCGACGTAGCAGAGCAGCACTCCGCCGGGGGTGAGGGCCTCGGCGGCGACGTCGAGGCACTCCCACGGCGCGAGCATGTCGAGGACGACGCGGTCGGCCTCGCCGGAGGGCACGGCTCCGGGCAGCTCGTCGACGAGGTCGCCGACCGTGACGCTCCAGTTGTCGGGCGTGTACCCGAGGAACGTCTCGACGTTGGCGCGGGCGACGTCGGCGAACTCGTCGCGGCGCTCGAAGGACGCCAGTCGGCCGGTCGGGCCGACCGCGCGCAGGAGCCACAGCGAGAGGGCGCCGGAGCCCACGCCCGCCTCGACGACGCGCGCGCCGGGGAACACGTCCGCGAGCGCGAGGATCTGGGCGGCGTCCTTGGGGTAGACGATCGCCGCTCCGCGCGGCATCGACATCACGAAGTCGGCCAGGAGCGGTCGGAGGGCCAGGTGCTCCACTCCGACGGTGTTGACGACCACGGAGCCGTCGGGCAGGCCGATGATCGTGTCGTGCTCGATCCCTCCGCGGTGCGTGTGGAAGACCTTGCCCGGGATGAGCGTGATGGTGTTCATCCGCCCCTTCGGCCCGGTCAGCTGGACGCGGTCGCCCGCGCGGAAGGGTCCGGAATGCTGCAGTGCCTCACCGGTCATCGGAGGGCCTCCGTCTCGGTCGTGAGCGGTCGGTCGCCGCGGTGCTCGGAGGACACCAGCGCGAGGTCCGCGAGGGTGCGGCCCGCGAGGGTGGGCCAGAGGGAGTAGGGGGCGTCGGAGTCGAGCTCGAGCTGGTGGGGCACGCCGATCGCGGCGGCGCCGGAGGCGACTGCGGCGGCGAGGCCCGCGTGCGAGTCCTCGATCGCCACGCACGCGCCGACGGGCACGCCGAGGGTCCGCGCGGCGAGCAGGTACGCCTCGGGGTCGGGCTTGCTCCGCTCCACCATGTCGCCGCTGACGACGGCGTCGAACGCCGGGAAGGGCAGGCGGTCGACGACGGCGTGCGCCATCCGTCCGATGGACATCGTCACCAGGGCCTGGGGCACGCCCGCGTCTCGCACCGCGGCGAGGAGCTCGAGCGCCCCGGGCCGCCAGGGGATCTCGACGGCCAGCTGCGCGACGACCTCGTCGGTCATCCGGTCGATGATCTGCTCGACGCTGAGGTCGACGCCCTTGCCCTGCAGGATGCGGGCGGAGGCCGGCAGCCCCGATCCGACGAGGCTCATCGCGTCCTCGTGGGTCCAGACACCGCCGTAGGACGCGACGAGCGCGTGCTCGGAGGCCATCCAGTAAGGCTCGGTGTCGACGAGCGTGCCGTCCATGTCCCAGAGGACCGCGGCCGGGGCGTCGAGGGTCGGGCGCGCGGCGGAGGAGTCGGAAGTCACGAGCGACCATCGTACCGGCAGCCCTGCAGGAGCCGTCCGTACGCGGACAGCGGAAAGCACCGGCGTCGCGCGGGCGCGGGCGGGGCGGGTCCTATCCTTGTGCAACGGGTGCCCGCGGACCGCGCAGGCCCGGACCTCGAGCCGAACGCGGAGATCGTGCCTATGAACGTGATCAAGGGAAACGTCCTCGTCGTGGCCTTCGAAGGCTGGAACGACGCAGGGGACGCCGCGAGCGGGGCGGTCCGCCTCGTCAAGGACGACGGCGACTACGTGCCCCTGTTCGCGGTCGACGCCGAGCAGTACTACGACTTCCAGTACACCCGTCCGATGCTCTCGATCGGCGAGGACGGCCGGCGCACGCTCGCGTGGCCCGGCACCCAGATCTTCGGACCGGCCGACACCTCCGTCCACGCCGAGAGCGCGCTCTACGTGATGATCGGCACCGAGCCGTCGCGCAGCTGGAAGAGCTTCGCCGCGGAGGTCGTCGACGCGATGCTCGCCATCGACATCTCGGCCGTCGTGTTCCTCGGCGCGATGCTCGCCGACGTCCCGCACACCCGGCCGATCTCGATCTTCGCCTCGAGCGAGAACGCCGAGCTGCGCTCCGAGCTCGAGCTCGAGCGCTCGAGCTACGAGGGCCCCGTCGGCATCCTCAGCGTGATCGGCGACGCGGCGCAGAAGGTCGGGATCCCCGCCGTCTCGATCTGGGCCTCGGTCCCCCACTACGTGCACAACGCGCCCTCGCCCAAGGCGATGCTGGCGCTGCTCGAGAAGCTCGAGGAGGTCGTCGGCCTGGGCATCCCCCGCGGCGACCTCGTCGAGGAGGCCGAGGAGTGGGAGCGCGGGATCGACGCGCTCGCGGCCGACGACGAGGAGATGGCCGCCTACATCGCCCAGCTCGAGCAGGCGCGCGACACGGTCGACTCGCCCGAGGCGAGCGGCGAGGCCATCGCGCAGGAGTTCGAGCGCTACCTCCGTCGCCGTGGCGACGGCCGCTCGGGCGAGGAGCCGTGGCGGGCGTGACCTGCTGAGCCGCGCGTCGCCGCGGCTCCTGCCGAGGATCAGCCCAGGCGGATCCCGAGCAGGGCGTCGACGGTGTCGCGCAGCAGCGCGGGGTCGTCGACCCCGGTCGTCGCGACGGCGTCCACCAGTGCGATCGCGCCCGGAGTGTCCATGTCCTCGCGGAGGACGACACGGAGCCGCTCGAGCACCTCGAGAGCCGAGGCGGTGCCGGTCGCCGCGAGCGACGCCTCCCAGCGGCCGAGGCGCTCGACGGCGGCGGGCAGATCCTCCGGCAGCCACTCCCAGTCGGAGCGGTAGTGGTGCGCGAGGAGCGCGAGGCGGATCGCCCGCGGATCCGCTCCCTGGGCGCGCAGTCGCGACACCAGGACGAGGTTGCCGAGCGACTTGCTCATCTTCTCGCCCTCGTAGCCGACCATGCCGGCGTGCGCGTAGGCGCGGGCGAGCGGACGGCCGGACAGCGAGGCGGCGTGACCGGCGCTGAACTCGTGGTGCGGGAAGACGAGGTCGCTCCCGCCGCCCTGCAGCGTGAAGTCGGGGCCGAGCCGATCGAGCGCGATGACCGAGCACTCGATGTGCCAGCCGGGGCGGCCTCGACCGACGGCGGAGTCCCAGGCGGGCTCCCCCGGGCGCTCGGCGCGCCAGAGCAGCGGGTCGAGCGGGTGCCGCTTGCCGGCCCGCTCCGGATCGCCGCCGCGGAGTGCGAACAGCTCGGCCATGGCGGCGGAGTCGAGTCGGCTCTCGCTGCCGAGGTGCCAGACGGCGCTCTCCGCCGCGGCGACGTCGTAGTAGAGGTCCGCGGCGCCCTCGGTCTCAGCGTCGGGCGCGGGGACGCGGTAGGCCACTCCGTCGCGCTCGAGACGGGCGACCGCGTCGGCGATCGGCTCGACGCTCTCGGTGACGCCGATGTAGTGCGCCGGCGGCAGGATGCGCAGCGCGGCCATGTCCCCGCGGAACAGCTCCACCTGCTCCTCGGCGAGGTCCCGCCAGTCGACGCCGGTCGCCGTCGCGCGCTCGAGCAGCGGGTCGTCGACGTCGGTGATGTTCTGCGCGTAGTCGACCTCGAGACCCGCGTCGCGCCAGAGCCGCTGCACGGTGTCGAAAGCGAGATAGGTCGACGCGTGACCGAGATGGGTGGCGTCGTACGGCGTGATGCCGCAGACGTAGAGGCGGGCGGTCCCCTCCGGAGCCGCGAGCTCGACGAGCCCGCCGGTCGAGGTGTCGTGGATCCGGGGCACGGGTCCGGCTCCCGGCAGAGCGGGGAGGTCCGGGGAGGTCCAGGCGCGCATCTAGGCGGCGATGAGCCCGGTGCTGAGCGCGACCATCAGGACACCGCCGAGCAGGATCCGGTAGATCACGAACGGGAGGAAGCTGCGGCGCGAGATGTAGCCCATGAAGAACGCGATCACGACGAAGCCGACGACGAACGCGACCACCGTCGCCACGAGCGTCTCGACTCCGCCGACCTGGATCTGGTTCGGCAGGACCTCGGGATCGGTGAGGCTCTTGTAGAGCTGGTAGAGCCCGCTGCCGAACACGGCGGGGATGGCCAGGAGGAACGAGTAGCGGGCCGCCGCGGCGCGCTCGTAGCCCATGAAGAGACCGGCGGTGATGGTGCCGCCCGAGCGCGAGACGCCCGGGATGAGGGCCAGCGCCTGCGCGCCGCCGTAGATGAGTCCGTCGCGGCCGTTCAGATCGCGCAGACGGCGCTTCTTCGCTCCGACATGGTCGGCGATGCCGAGCAGGATGCCGAAGAGGATGAGCGTCGTGGCGACCACCCAGAGCGAGCGGAGCGTCGTCTCGATAGCGTCCTGGAAGATCAGGCCGAGGACGATGATCGGAAGGCTGCCGATGATGATCAGCCAGCCCATCCGGGCGTTCGGGTCGGAGCGGGGCACGCGGCCCACGAGCGACCGGCACCAGTTGCCGACGATCTTCACGATGTCGCGCCAGAAGTAGATGATCACCGCGGTCTCGGTGCCCAGCTGCGTGATCGCGGTGAACGCCGCACCCGTGTCGCGGCCGCCCAGGCCCGGCAGCAGCTCGCTGACGATGCGGAGGTGGGCGCTGGAGGAGATGGGGAGGAATTCGGTCAGACCCTGGACGAGTCCCAGGATCAGCGCTTCGAGCAGGCCCATGCGTCACTTTCGAGGAGGGCTGGGGCGTCGTCGGCCAGCAGGCGGTCGGTGGCGGTCGGAAGGCCGGCCTCAGGATCGCAGGAGCAGATCGGTCAGGACCTTCCTGCCAAACACTAGTGCGTCGAGCGGAACCCGCTCATCGACCCCGTGGAACAGCGCGGGGAAGTCGAGGGACCCCGGCAGCTGCAGCGGCGCGAAGCCGTAGCCCGTGATGCCGAGGGTCGAGAGGGCCTTGTTGTCGGTCCCTCCGGAGAGCAGGTAGGGCAGCACCTCGACCTCGGGGTCGAACCGCCGGAGCGACGCCGCCATGCTGTCGACCAGGGGGCCTGCGAACGGGACCTCGAGGCCGATGTCGCGGTGCTGGACCTCGATCTCGATGTGCTCGCCGGCGAGCTCGCGGATGCGCTCGAGCACCGCGTCCTCCTCGCCGGGGAGCACGCGGACGTCGACGACGGCCTCGGCGAACTCGGGGATGACGTTGGCCTTGTAGCCGGCGGAGAGCATCGAGGGGTTCGCTGTGGTGCGCAGCGTGGCCGCGATGAAGCGCGAGGCGGTGCCCGTGGCGATGGCGAGCTCCTCCGGAGTGCTGCGCTGGGGGTCGCGGCCGAGGATGCGGGCGACCTCGCCGAGGAGCTCGCGCGTGGTGTCGGTGAGGCGGGTGGGCCACTCCTCGCTGCCGATGCGCGCGATCGCCTCGGCGAGGCGCGTGACCGCGTTCTCGCGGTTGATCTGCGACCCGTGGCCGGCGGTGCCGCGAGCGCGGAGCTTCAACCAGAGCAGCGCCTTCTCGCCGGTCTGCACGAGGTAGGCGCGCGTGCCGTCGAGGTCGATGGAGTAGCCGCCGACCTCGCTGATCGCCTCGGTCGCCCCGTCGAACAGCTCGGGACGGGTCTTCACGAGGTGCCCGGAGCCGCGCACGCCGCCCGCCTCCTCGTCGGCGAAGAACGCGACGACGAGATCACGGGAGGGTCGACGGCCGGAGCGGAGGACGTCGCCGAGCGACGCCAGGATCATCGCGTCCATGTTCTTCATGTCGACGGCGCCGCGGCCCCAGAGCATGCCGTCCTTGATGACTCCGCCGAAGGGGTCCACGCTCCAGTCCTCGGCGATCGCCGGGACCACGTCGAGGTGCCCGTGCACGACGAGGGCGCCGCGCTCGCGGTCCTCCCCCGCGACCCGGGCGACGACGCTCGTGCGGCCCGGGTCGGAGTCGACGAGTTCCGGCTCGAGGCCGAGGTCGCGCAGGTACGACGCGACGTACTCGGCGGCCTCCCGCTCGGGCTCCGCCCTGCCCTCGCCGTAGTTGCTCGTGTCGAAGCGGATGAGGTCGCGCGCGATCAGCGCGGTCTCGTCGAGCTCCTGGTCGGGAACGGAGGAGGAGGAGGCGCTGGTCATGCCCCCACGCTACCGGCGGGCCGCGGTCATGGACCGCTCCGAAACCGTGCTAATGTCTTCTTCGGCCGCGGAAACGCAGGCCGGAAACAACACTCGTCCGGGTGGCGGAAATGGCAGACGCGCTAGCTTGAGGTGCTAGTGCCCGTATAGGGCGTGGGGGTTCAAGTCCCCCCTCGGACACAGATCGAGAACGACGCATCGGAACCCCTGTTCCTCTTCGGAGGAGCGGGGGTTCTCGTGTTTCCGGAGGTGCTCCGCTCGGTTCGGACGCTCGGCTTTGTCGGGATCGGGCCGGCGGGCGGGCTCGAATCACGCCGGGGGTATCGTGCGGGCAGCCCACTCGCGGATCACGCGGTCGAACCGCTCCGGGTCCAGGTTGTACTCCCCTCCGTGCACCGTGTCGGGGAACGCGGCCACCTCGACGAACCGCGCGTTCGCCGCGGCGAAGCGCTCCGTCAGCGCGAAGGGGACCTCCGGATCGCCGACGGAGTGCACGACGAGGGTCGGCACGGACACCAGCGGACCGGCGCCCCAGTCGAGGGCGTCGAGGTCGATCGGAGCGGGGAGCCCGACGATCCTGCTGAGGACCGGATCGCCGAGGGCCCACTCCGCGAGCCGCCCCGCCCCGCTGGGAAGACCGGCGCGAGCCGCACCGTGACGGATGGCTCCGCGCCAGGTGGTCGCGGGGCAGACGAGGACGAGGCCGGCGATGAGGGCGCGATGCGCCGAACGCTCGTGGAGCAGGAGCGCGATCTGCGCGCCGAGCGACCAGCCGACGAGGACGATCGACCGGGCGCCCTGCGCGACGGCGTGATCCAGGGCAGCCTCCACGTCGGCCCACTCGGCCTGTCCGAGCATCGACGCGCCCCGCGGAGTGCCGGGGCCGTCGCCGTCGCCGCGGAAGGAGGGGACGATCGAGGTGAAGCCGAGCTGCCGAGCGACGGGGACGGAGCGCAGCGACGTGATGCGCGTGGTGCGGATGCCGTGGATGTGCACGGTCCACACATCAGCCTCGGGACCCGCGCCCGGGAAGACCCAGGCGGGGGCCGTTCCTCCGGGGACGACGAGGTCGACGGAGCCGACCTCGACCCCGAGCTGCTGCGGCGCGGCGAACACGTGACCGGTCCACCGGACGGGACCCGGGCTGATCGCGGCGCCCCAGGAGCCGAGGACTTCGCGCTCGACCAGGCGTCCCGAGTCGCGGGTGCCGAGGACGGCGCCGACGCGCACGTGCCCGTCGCGCGACGGGGACCAGATCCCGAAGGACCCGGGACGGGTCGTCGCGTCGTCGGCGTCGAGGACGACGGACTCGGCCGACGCCGAACGGAGACGCACGAACCTCGGCCGACCGCCGAGCACGACACGGCGGGCGAGCAGCACCCCGACCGCGGCGACCACGGCTCCGACCGCCCCTGCCGCGACGACGACGGTCGCGGCGGCGCGCTCCCCCGGCACCGGGCTCAGACGGCGGCCGCGCGCGCGGACGTCCAGCCCAGGGCGGGCGCGATCGACTCGGCGACGGTCTGCAGGAGCCGCGCGTTGTACTCGACGCCCAACTGGTTCGGCACGGTGAGCAGGAGGGTGTCCGCCTCCTGCACGGCGGCGTCGGCGGCGAGCTCCGAGGCGATGAGGTCGGGCTCACCGGTGTAGCTGCGGCCGAAGCGCGCCGGCACGCCCTCGAGGGACGCGACCTGGTCCGCTCCCCCGCGGCCGCCGAAGTAGAGGCGGTCGAGCTCGCTCGTGATCGGGAGGACGCTGCGCGAGACCGAGACGCGCGGCTCCCGCTGCCAGCCGGCCTCGGCCCAGGCCGAGCGGTACTCGCGGATCTGCCGGGCCTGGAGCTCGTCGAAGGGGATGCCCTCCTCCTCGAGCAGGAGGGTCGAGGACTGCAGGTTCATGCCCTGCTCGGCGGCCCAGCGCGCCGTGGCGAAGCTGCCGGCGCCCCACCAGATGCGGTCCTCGAGTCCGGGCGAGCGCGGTTCGATCGGGAGCGGGAGCGACTGACGCGTCATCGCCGGGTCGGACTGCGCCACGGGAGCACCGGAGAGCGCCTCGCGGAAGAGCTGCACCTTGTGCCGGGCGAGGTCGGCGTCGGTCATTCCTTCCGGGGGCACGAAGCCGAACGCCTCGGAGCCGCGCAGAGCGGTCTCGGGCGATCCCCGGCTCACGCCGAGCTCGAGCCTGCCGCCCGAGATGAGGTCGGTCGCCGCCGCCTCCTCGGCCATGTAGAGGGGGTTCTCGTAGCGCATGTCGATCACGCCCGTGCCGATCTCGATGCGGCGGGTGCGAGCGGCGATCGCTGCCAGCAGCGGGAAGGGCGAGGCGAGCTGCGTCGCGAAGTGGTGCACGCGCACGTAGGCGCCGTCGAGCCCGATCTCCTCCGCGGCCTCGGCGAGCTCGATGGTCTGGAGGAGCACATCGCCTGCGGTGTGGGTCATCGACCCCGGCACCGACTGGTAGTGGCCGAAGGAGAGGAAGCCGATGCGCGAGACCATGCCTGCTTCAGCACCCGCGGACGGCTCGGTATTCCCGGGCCGGATCTCAGAGCGCGTCGAAGTCGGCCGAGATCGACGCGGCGATCTCGATGTCCTCGGGCTTCAGGGCGAGCGGCTCCTCGTGGGAGGCGAAGGCGGCGGCGCGGCTCATCGTGCCGTAGCCGCCTCCTCCGCCCGAGGTGTGCGGCCGCAGACCGGGCTCGAACAGGGTGAGCACGCGGGGCTGGCCGAGCCCGAGGGCGGAGGCGTACGCGGCGGCGCGCTCCTGCGCGTCGCGGACGGCCGCCACGCGGACCTCGCGCTCCACGCTCGCCCGTCGGGCGGCGGTCAGATCCCAGTCGACTCCCGAGACCACGACGCCCGGCAGTCCGGACACCGACGACACCCATCGGCCGAGTGCGTCGAAATCCCGGTACTTGACCCGCACGCTCGCCGCGGCGATGTGGAAGACCTCGGCCACGTCCGAGTCCTTGAGGAATCGGCGGACGGTCGAGACCGACACCTGGTCGGCCGACCACCACGTGGCCGCTCCGGACTGCTGCTCGGCGCGGGCCTGATCGCGCACGGTGGCGTGCAGTGACGAGACCTCGGCGAGCACCGCCGAGCGGGACCGCGACTCGCGGCGGATCTCGAGGCGGACGGTCCCCCGCTCGGCGGGGTGGAAGTGCTGCGCGGTGCCGGCGACGGTGAGGGTGACCATGCCCTCATGGTGCCCCATCCGCCTCCGCCGCGCCCCTCCGCCGCCCTCCGGCGTGCTGCCGCGTCACCCGCGCGACTCGAGCGACCTCCGGATCGTGTCGGCGAGGGCGCGCTCGACCGAGAGGTTGCTGAGGATCTGCTCGCGGTAGCCGCCCCGGGCCGGCGGCACGACGCGCCCCGAGACCGGGTCGGTCGATCCGCGGAGGGCGCGCTCGCCGTCGGCGATCGACTGCTCGAGCAGCTCGAGGCGCCGTGCGAGACGGTCGGATTGGAAGCCCTCGGCGGTGATCCGCTCGTCGGGGGCGGTGGGGAAGGGCGAGGTGGTCGCGCTCATGGTGGTCCGATCCTTCGGGGCGCCCGGAATCGGCGCCGTCACCAGGGAGACACGGGAGAGGCCCTTCCATGACGCGGTGGCGCGGAATCAAGGTCGGGCGTGGCGCGAAGCGTCGCCTCCGGATCAGTCGCGGAAGACCGACAGGTGCTGGTTCTCGACGATCGCGAGGGTGCGGACGAGGCGGGTGTAGCGCTCGACGAGCTCCCCCTCCTCGGCGCCCTGGCCCAGCAGGGCCGAGATGCTCTCGGCGGGGAACAGTCCGACGATCTCCATCGCGACCGCCCGGGCGTGCTCGAACGACAGCGCGCGGGCGTACTCGAGGGCGCGGGCGAGCTGGGGGCGCTCGCCGTCGGCCGGCCGGGCGTCCGCTCCGCTCGCCGCGGCGTGCGCCAGGACGGCCACGAACACGCGGGCGATCTCGTCGACGCGCAGGGCCCGCACGAGCGTGAGCAGGCGGGAGGAGACGCGCGTCACTCCGCGGGCCAGGAGCTCGCCGCTCAGGGCGCGCACCTCGATGACGTCGCCGCCCGTGAAGTCCCCCGACACCCGCTTGATCCCGGAGGCGAAGAGGCTCGACCCGGAGTGGACGCTCCGCTCGGCCTCGAGGTTGATCTCGACCCGCCCGCGCGCCGTGGCGACGCCCGAGATCCAGCGCTGCTCCACTGCGGGGTGCGCGTGCACCGCGCGGACGAGCGTGCCGGGGCCGGGGCTCTCGAGGGCGCGCAGGATGACCTCGGGGGTCCGCGCGCCGGCGATCCTCGTCGAGACGCCGTTGTGCGCGGCGAGCTCGGCCGCCTTGAGCTTCGAGCGGATCCCTCCGCGTCCGGTGCCGCCCTTCTGCACGCCGATGCCGCGCAGCTCGGCGATGCCGAGCTCGTCGAGGTGCACGCCCTCGGCGATGCTGCCGGCGAAGACGCCGGGCACGTCGGTGAGCAGCAGGAGGAGATCGGCGCCCAGGAGCATCGCGAGGCCGCCGGCGACCCCGTCGTTGTCGGAGCCCGCCGAGTCGATGGTGTCGTTGCCGTTGACGATCGGCACCACTCCGGCGTCGAGCGCGTGGCGGATCGCCTCGGCCACGTGCGACATCTGCCGAGGGGAGGCCAGGTCGGACTCGCCGATCAGGATCTGGGCGACGAGCGACCCGGACAGCTCGGCGACCGAGCGGTAGAAGCCCATGAGCACGGTCTGGCCCACCGCGGCGGCGAGCCTCGAGCTGATCGGCTCGTCCTGCGAGCGGGCGAAGAGGGCGCGGCCGGAGGAGACGGCGCCGGAGGAGACGAGGACCACGTCCCAGCCGAGACCGCGGGCCGTGAAGGCGCTCTCGAGGGCACTGGCCAGGAGCACGGGGTCGGGTCCGGACTGCTTGGTGACGGAGCTCGAGCCCATCTTGACCACGAGGGTGCGCCTGCGCGGTGCGACCGCCTCGTCGGAGGAGGGAGCGGCGGCGGAGTCGGGCAGTGCGTCGGGCATGGCCCCCATGGTAGAGCTGAGCACTCCCTCCCCGATTACCGAGCGGTGGTCGGTAATCGGGTAGCGTGCCCGGTGGAGCCGACGAGGGCTCCCCCTCGGAAGGACCTCCCATGACAGCGTCGTCGACCTCCTCGCCCACCGGCTCGCCCGTGGACCGCCGCTACCTCGATCCGCTCCGGCCCGTCGAGGAGCGGGTGCGGATCCTGCTCGGGCAGATGACCCTCGAGGAGAAGGCGGGCCTGCTCTTCCAGACGATGATCGTGCTGGGCGAGGGCGGGGCGCTCGCCGGAGCGGACGGCGGCTTCGGACTCCCCTCCACCTCCGAGATGGTGCTCGAGCGGAGGATGACCCACTTCAACCTCCTGGGCGGGGCGCAGGCGTCTGCGCGCGAGATCGCGGAGTGGCACAACCGGCTGCAGGAGCTCGCCGCCTCGACCCGCCTCGGCATTCCCGTGACCCTGTCCACCGATCCGCGCCACTCCTTCACCGACAACCCCGGCACGGGATCGTCCGCCGCGGCGTTCTCGCAGTGGCCGGAGCCGCTCGGACTGGGAGCGATCGGGGACGAGGCCCTCGTCGAGCGCTTCGGCGACATCGCGCGGCGGGAGTACCTCGCGGTCGGGCTGCGGGTGGCGCTGCATCCGCAGATCGACCTGGCGACGGAGTCGCGCTGGGCACGGCAGGTCGGCACGTTCGGCGAGGACGCCGACCTCACGGGGCGACTGGGCGCGGCCTACATCCGCGGGTTCCAGGGCGCCGCGCTCGGCCCGGAGTCCGTCGCGACGATGACCAAGCACTTCCCGGGCGGCAACGCCGAGTACCACCTGCGGCCGTTCGAGAAGGCCTTCGAGGCCGGGACGAGCCAGATCATGCCCTATTACGGGATGCCGGTCGGCACGGAGCACGAGGAGGTCGGCTTCGGCTTCAACCGCTCGGTGATCACGGGGCTGCTGCGGGAGCGGTTCGGGTTCGACGGCGTCGTGTGCACCGACTGGGGGCTGCTCACGGACGCCGACATCCTCGGCGACCGGCACCCGGCCCGCGCCTGGGGCGTCGAGCACCTCACCGTGCCGGAGCGGATGGCGAAGGCGCTCGACGCGGGCGTCGACCAGTTCGGCGGCGAGGCGATCCCGGAGGTGCTCGTCCAGCTGGTGCGCGACGGGGTGGTCGAGGAGGAGCGCCTGGACGTCTCGGTGCGGCGGCTGCTGCGGGAGAAGTTCGTGCTGGGGCTGTTCGACGCGCGCTCGGTCGACCCGCTCCGGGCGGAGGAGGTGGTCGGGTCGACGGAGTTCCGCGCCGCGGGCGAGGACGCCCAGCGCGCGGCCGTCACGGTGCTCGCGCACGACGACGTCCTGCCGGTGCGGCGCGGCGCGCGGCTGTACGTCGAGGGGGTCTCCCCCGAGGCGGCCGCCGGGTACGGCGAGGTGGTGGAGTCGCCGGGGGAGGCGGAACTCGCCGTGATCCGCCTGCAGGCGCCCTTCGAGCAGCGGACGACGGCGTTCGAGGGCTTCTTCCACGCGGGGTCGCTGGAGTTCCCGGACGAGGTGGTCGCGCACGTGCTGGACGTCGCGGGGCGGGTGCCGACGATCGTGGTCGTGTTCCTGGACCGGCCGGCCGTCCTGACTCGGTTCGTGGGATCGACCGCGGCGCTGCTCGCCGAGTTCGGGGCGTCGGACGAGGCGGTGCTGGACGTGCTGGTCGGCGGATCGGCTCCCCGGGGGAGGCTGCCGATGGACCTGCCGCGCTCGATGGCGGCGGCCGCGGCGCGGCGGCCCGATGTGCCGTTCGACACCGTGGATCCGCTGTTCCGCTTCGGTCACGGACTGCGGATCGGCACGGCGGAGTAGCCGCTCGGGAGGGGTGGAGACTCCTCCCCATGGCTGCGATGACGGTGCTGCGGCGTAGTCTCCGAGGACCGCATCGGGGATGTCGGTGGCGATTGACATACTCGAACACATGTTCGAATATGGGCAGATGACAGCCTCCTCCCCCACCCTCTCCGAGGGGACGGCCGAGGCTGCGGAGCCGCTGCTGCGCCAGCTCGCGTCGGTGAAGGAGCTGCAGTCGCGGATCCGCGACATGCAGGCCACCACGCTCGAGACGAAGAGCCTGGCGACGCTGCCGGCGTTCACCTCGGTGCTGCCGGGAGGCGCGCTGAAGCAGGGCGCCGCCTACTCGGTCGAGGGGTCCCTGAGCCTCGCGATGGGGCTGCTCGCGGGCCCGTCCTCCGAGGGGGCGTGGTGCGGGGTCGTCGGCGTGCCCGAGTTCGGCGCCGAGGCGGCGGCCGGCATCGGGATCGACCTCGAGCGGCTGGTGCTCGTGCCCGCTCCGGCGGAGCACTGGCTCACCGTCACCGCCGCGCTCGTCGACGTTCTCACCGTCGTGCTGACCCGGCCGCCCGCCTCCGTCTCCTCGGCCGACGTCTCCCGGCTCGGCGCCCGGCTCCGCCAGCGCGGAGCGGCACTCGTCGTGCTCGGCGAGTGGCCGCAGGCCGAGGCGCGGCTCAGCATCCGCAGCAGCCGCTGGGAGGGGCTGGGGGCCGGTCACGGCTATCTGCGCTCCCGCGAGGCCCTCGTCGACGTCGTCGGTCGCGCGGGGACCCGCGTGCGGACCGTGCGGATGAGCATGCCCGGCGCCGACCAGGCCTTCGGAGTGCACCACGAGCACTCGCGCCTGCGCGAACGGGCGGTGTGAGGTGGCGACCGCACCCGAGCTGCGCCGCACGATCCTCGTGTGGTGCCCGGACTGGCCGCTGCTCGCCGCGGCGGGCGACGCCGGCCTGCCCGCGGAGGCGCCGCTGGCGCTCACCGAGAAGAGCCGCGTCTTCGCCTGCTCCCCGACCGCGCGCGCCGAGGGGGTGCGACGGGGCATGCGGATCCGCGAGGCGCAGTCGCGCTGCACCGGGCTCACCGTGCTGCCCTACGACCCGGTGCTCGACCACCGGGCGTTCGAGCCGCTCGTGCAGGCGCTGGAGGAGATCACCCCGGGTGTGCAGCTGATCCGGCCGGGTCTCTGCGCGATCCGCGCCAGAGGCCCCCGCCGCTACTACGGGAGCGAGCGGTCGGCGGCAGAGGCGGTGCTGCGGCGACTGGCCGAGCTCGGGGTCGACCGGGCCCGCATCGGCATCGCCGACGGGCTCTTCGCCTCCGAGCTCGCCGCCAAGCACTCGGCCGAGGACGTCGCGATCGTGCCCGCGGGGACGACCGCGGCGTTCCTCGCGCCGCTCCCCCTCGAGGCGCTCGGCACCGAGGCGGTCGGAGCCGCCGCGACGCGCTCGAAGCCGGTCCGCGGCGAGGACCTGGTGACCCTCCTGCGCCGGCTGGGCGTGCGGACGCTGGGCGCCTTCGCCGCGCTGCCGGCCGAGGACGTCGCCGCCCGGTTCGGACCGGACGGGGCCCGGTCCCATCTCCTGGCCCGCGGGGCCGAGACCGAGGCGGTCGTGCCGCGCCTGCCTCCCGAGCGGCTCGACCGGTCGCTCGAGTTCGAGCCCCCGCTCGACCGCATCGACCAGGCCGCCTTCGCCTTCCGGATCCCCGCGGAGGAGTTCGTCGCGGGGCTCACCCGGGCGCAGCTGGTGGCCACCGCGATCCGCATCGACGTCACCAGCGACCGGGGCGAGCTCTCCTCGCGCAGCTGGCTGCATCCGCGCTGGTTCACCCCGGGCGACGTGCTCGACCGCGTGCGCTGGCAGCTGCAGGGCAGCGGGGCGATCGACACGGGCCTGGGCTCCCCGATCGCGCGCATCGCCGTGGAGCCGGAGGCGGTGGACGCGATCGGGAACCACGAGCAGGGCCTCTGGGGCACCGCCCCCGAGGAACGGGTCCACCACGGTCTCAGCCGCGTGCAGAGCATGCTCGGGCACGAAGCGGTCGTGACGGCGTCGATCGGCGGCGGCCGGGCGCTCCGCGATCGGCATCACCTCGTCCCCTGGGGCGACCGCGAGCCGGGCGATGCCCGGCCCAAAGGACTGCCGTGGCCGGGATCGCTCCCGCCGCCCCACCCGCCCACGGTGTTCACCGAGCCGGTGGCGGCACTCGTGCGGGGTCCGCGCGGGGAGCCCGTGTCGGTGGACGACCGCGGGTCCCTCGTCTCGGTCCCCGCCTACTTCACTCCCGGCACCTCGCAGGCCCGGCTCGAACCGGTGGCCGGCTGGGCGGGACCGTGGCCCGTCGACGAGCGCTGGTGGGACGCGCGGACCGCCACCCGCTACGACCGCTTCCAGGTGGTCGACGCGGCCGGGACCGCCTGGCTCCTGGTCTGCCGCGACGGGGAGTGGGCCGCCGAGGCCCGGTACGACTGACCTCCGCGCCTCCCTCCCGCACCTCCCTCCCGCACCACGATCACGATCACGAAGGAGCCCCGCATGGGCTGGAACAACCCGCCGATCCCCTGGTCGGAGTTCGAACGGCGCCTTTCCACCGGCCGCCGGGCCGACGGCACGGTGGTCCGGGGCGACGGAGGGGACAGCCCGGCCTGGTCGCACAAGCGGCCGGCCTACTCCGCGGGCGACGACGTGCGCTCCCCCGACCTGAAGGTGCCCTACGCCGAGCTGCACGCGCACTCCAACTTCAGCTTCCTCGACGGCGCCAACCGCCCCGAGCAGATGGTCGAGGAGGCGGTGCGCCTGGGCATCGACACCCTCGCGCTGACCGACCACGACGGCCTCTACGGGATCGTCAGGATGGCCGAGGCGGCGCAGGGCCACCCCGTCCGGACCGCCTTCGGGGCCGAGCTCTCGCTCGGGCTCCGCACCCCGCAGAACGGCATCGCCGATCCCGAGGGCTCGCACCTGCTCGTCCTCGCCCGCCGCGAGGAGGGCTACCACCGACTGGCCCGCGCCCTGACCACCGCCCAGCTCGCGGGAGCCGAGAAGGGCAAACCGAGCTACGACCTCGAGGAGCTCGCCCGCGCGGCGGACGGGCACTGGATCGTGCTCACCGGCTGCCGCAAGGGCGCGGTGCGCCAGGCGCTGGTCGCCGAGGGCGAGGCGGCGGCCGAGGCCGAGGTGCGCGAGCTCGTGCGCCTCTTCGGGGCGGCGAACGTGCTCGTCGAGCTCTACGACCACGGCGATCCGCTCGCCTCCCTGCACAACGACGCCCTGGCGGTCATCGCCGAGCGGCTGCGGCTGCGGGTGGTGGCCACCGGGAACGTGCACTACGCCCGACCCGAGGACCGTCCCCTGCAGACCGCGCTGTCCGCCGTCCGCGCCCGGCGCAGCCTCGAGGAGATGGACGGCTGGCTCCCCGCGGCGGCGGGCGCCCACCTGCGCTCCGGCGCCGAGATGGCCGAGAGGTTCGCGCGCTACCCCGGCTCCGTCGAGAACACCGTCCGCGTCGCGGACGAGATCGCCTTCGAACTCGGGAAGGTCCGCCCCCGTCTCCCCCGCCAGGACGTCCCGGAGGGGCACACCCCCATGAGCTGGCTCCGCGAGCTCGTGCACCGGGCCGTCCCGCAGAAGTACCCGGGAGCCGACTCCGACGTGCTCGAGCGGCTCGAGAAGGAGCTCGCGGTCATCGAGGCGAAGGACTTCCCCGGCTACTTCCTGATCGTGCACGACATCGTGCACTTCGCGAAGGGGCAGGGGATCCTCTGCCAGGGCCGGGGATCCGCCGCCAACTCGGCGGTCTGCTACGTCCTGGGCATCACCGCGGTCGACTCGATCTTCTACGACCTCCCGTTCGAGCGGTTCCTCTCGAGCATCCGCGACGAGGAGCCCGACATCGACGTCGACTTCGACTCGGAGCGGCGCGAGGAGGTCATCCAGCACGTCTACGAGAAGTACGGGCGCCTGAACGCCGCGCAGGTGGCCAACGTGATCACCTACCGGCCCAAGTTCGCGGTCCGGGACATGGCGAAGGCCCTCGGCTACAGCCCCGGGCAGCAGGACGGCTGGTCGAAGCAGGTCGAGGCGTGGGGGGCCATCACCGAGAGCACCGACCACGACATCCCCGACGACGTCGTGGCCCTCGCCACCCGCGTCCTCGGCGCACCCCGGCACCTCGGCATCCACTCCGGCGGCATGGTCCTCACCGACCGCCCCGTCGGCGAGGTCTGCCCGATCGAGCCGGCACGGATGGAGAAGCGGACCGTCCTGCAGTGGGACAAGGACGACTGCGCCTGGATGGGCCTGGTGAAGTTCGACCTGCTCGGGCTCGGGATGCTCGCCGCCCTGCAGTACACCTTCGACCTCGTCGCCGAGCACGTCGGCGAGCAGTGGGACCTCTCCACGATCCCCCGAGAGGAGAAGGGCGTTTACGACCAGCTCTGCCGGGCCGACTCCATCGGCGTGTTCCAGGTCGAGAGCCGCGCCCAGATGGGCACCCTGCCGCGCCTGCAGCCGCGCCGCTTCTACGACCTGGTGATCGAGGTCGCGCTGATCCGGCCGGGCCCCATCCAGGGAGGCGCGGTGCACCCCTACATCCGCCGCAAGCTCGGCGAGGAGCCGGTCACCTACCAGCACCCCCTGCTCGTCACCCCGCTCAAGCGGACCCTGGGCGTCCCGCTGTTCCAGGAGCAGCTGATGCAGGTCGCGGTCGCGGTCGGCGACTGCAACGCCGAGGATGCCGATCTCCTCCGGCGCGCGATGGGCTCCAAGAGGGGGACGGAGAAGATCGAGACGCTGCGCGAGCGGCTCTACCAGGGCATGGCGCGCAACGGCATCACGGGCGAGGTCGCGGACGACATCTACACGCGGATCCAGGCCTTCGCCAACTTCGGCTTCGCCGAGAGCCATGCGATCAGCTTCGCCCTGCTCGTCTACGCGAGTGCCTGGCTGCGGCTGCACTACCCGGCGGCGTTCACCGCGGCGCTGCTCCGCGCCCAGCCCATGGGCTTCTACGCCCCGCACACCCTCGTGGCCGATGCGCGCCGGCACGGGGTGCGCGTCGAGTCCCCCGACGTCAACCGCTCGCTGCCCCACCCCGGCCTCGAGGCCGCACAGGACGCGCCTCCCCGGCGTCGGGGCGGGGCCGGCTACGGGAGCGAGGAGTGCCTGGCCGTCCACCAACCGCCGACCGGTCTCTTCGACCGCACGGAGCCCTTCCACACCGACGACCACCGCCGCGACGCGGGCTTCGTGATCCGCCTCGGGCTCTCGGGGGTGAAGGGGATCGGCGACGCGCTCGCCCAGCACATCGTGGCCGAGCGCGAGCGCGGCGGCGCCTACGCGAGCATGTCCGACCTCTCGCGACGGGTCGGGCTGAACGCGACCCAGCTCGAAGCGCTCGGAGCCGCGGGGGCCTTCGATACCCTCGGGCTCGACCGCCGCCAGGCGCTGTGGGAGGCGGGCACCGCCGCCGCCGACCGCGAGGAGTTCCTGCCCGGATCCGTCGTCGCCGTGCAGCCTCCGCTGCTGCCGATGCTCTCGGCGCAGGAGCGCGTCGTCTTCGACTTCTGGGCCACCGGGATCTCCCCCGACGACCATCCGCTCCGGCACCTCCGCGCCGATCTCCGAGCGCGCGGCGCGCGGTCCACGGCCGACCTGCCGGGCACCTCCTCCGGCACCCGGATCGAGGTGGCCGGCGTGGTGATCCACCGCCAGCGTCCCTCCACAGCCGGCGGAGTGACCTTCATGAACCTCGAGGACGAGCACGGGATCCTCAACGTGATCTGCTCCGTCGGAGTATGGAACCGCTACCGGCGGATCGCCCGCGAGGCGCCCGCCCTCCTCGTGCGGGGCATCCTCGAGCGCTCCGAGGAGGGCGTCACCAACCTCCTCGCCGACCGCTTCGAACCCCTCTCGGTCGGCGCCCGCACGACCTCCCGCAACTTCCGATGACCACGGCCACCCGGCGACGACCGCTCCCGCGATCGCACGCTCCACGAGAAAGCGATCCCATGACGACCACCCACTCCGCCGGTCCGCTCCCGCACCTGGACGCGCCGCTGCTCGACGACCGCGATCTGCGCGATCGCGTCACCTCCCTCATCGGCCCGGCCTACCGGCGCGCGCTCTGGCCGATCCTGCTCGACCGGGCCGGATTCCAGCTGCCGATCCTCTACCCCGTCGACGGGCTGCCCGTGCATCCCGACGAGGAGCGCACCGAGCGGATCGTCGCGACGCTCGCCAAGGCCGTCGCCCACCACGAGGTCGGCTCCCTCGCCTTCGCGCTCGAGCGTCCCGGCCGGGCCTTCCTCGGCGAGACCGACCGGGTGCTCGCCCGCTACCTCGCCGCGGCGTGCCACCGGCGGGCGATCCCCCTGCGCGCGCTGCTGCTGGTGCACGACGAGGGCGTGCGCGTCGTCGCCGAGGCCGAGTACACGGCCTCGATCCGCTGACCGGGGAGCACCCGTCGGGAACCACCGGGGGAACGACGGAGGGACGACCCGCCGAGGCGAGCCGTCCCTCTCCGAGCGATCGGGGTCAGTCCGTGGTCGTGAGCGTGATCAGCAGCGACGAGGCGCCGAGATCGACCTCGGTGTCACCGGGCTGCACGGCGTACTCGCCGACGCCGAGCAGCGACTCCGCCACCTCGGGCAGGGGCACCCGGGCCGCCGCCTCGCCCACGTTGATCGCGATGGTCACCCGACCGCGTCCGAGCGTCAGCCAGCGCTGCTCCTCGTCGAACTCGACGACGAGGGAGCCGAAGCGCGGATCGGTCAGCTCGGGGAAGCGGCGGCGCAGCGCCGCGAGCTCCCGGTACACGCCGAGGATCCGGGCGTGGCGCCCCTCCTCCGCCTCGGACCAGTCCAGGCGCGAGCGACTGAAGGTCTCGGGGTCCTGCGGGTCGGGCACGACCTCGGGGTCCCAGCCCATCTTCGCGAACTCCTCGATCCGGCCCTTCGCCGTCGCCTCGCCCAGGTCCTTCTCGGGGTGCGAGGTGAAGAACTGCCACGGGGTGGACGCGGCCCACTCCTCGCCCATGAAGAGCATGGGAGTGAACGGGCCGAGCAGGGTCAGCGCCGCAGCGATCGCCAGCCGCCCCTCGTCGAGAGTGGCCGTCAGGCGGTCGCCGATGGCGCGGTTGCCGATCTGATCGTGGTTCTGGCTGCAGACCACGAGACGCCAGGCGGGCATCCGCTCGGTCTCGATCGGACGACCGTGGTGACGTCCCCGGAACGTCGAGAGCGTGCCGTCGTGGAAGAACCCGCGCGTGAGCACCTTCTCGAGAGCGCCGAGCGGAGCGAAGTCCTCGTAGTACCCGGTGGTCTCCCCGGTCAGTGCGACGTGGACCGCGTGGTGGAAGTCGTCGCTCCACTGCGCGTCGAGACCGTAGCCGCCCGCCTCGCGCGGGGTGATCAGCGTCGGGTCGTTGAGGTCGGACTCGGCGATGAGGGTCAGCGGTCGGCCGACGTGAGCCGAGAGCACCGCGACCTCCGACGCCAGTTCCTCGAGCACGTGCACCGCGCGCTCGTCCGAGAGGGCGTGGACCGCGTCCAGGCGCAGCGCGTCGACGTGGTAGTCGCGCAGCCACATCAGGGCGTTGTCGATGATGTAGCCGCGGACGACGTCCGAGCCCTCGCCGTCGAGGTTCACCGAGCTGCCCCAGGTGTTGGCCTTCTCGTTCTTGAGGTACGGGCCGAACTCCGGCAGGTAGTTCCCGCTCGGGCCGAGGTGGTTGTAGACCACGTCCTGCACGATCCCCATGCCGGCGCGGTGCGCGGCGTCCACGAAGCGCTGGTACGCCTCCGGTCCGCCGTACGGCTCGTGCACGGCGTACCACAGCACTCCGTCGTAGCCCCAGTTGTGCGTGCCGTTCACCGCGTTCACCGGCAGGATCTCGATGAAGTCGACCCCCAGCGAGCGCAGATGGTCGAGCTTCCCGGCCGCGGCGTCCAGCGTGCCCTCCGGGGTGAAGGTGCCGATGTGCAGCTCGTAGATGACCGCTCCGGCCAGCTGGCGCCCGGTCCAGGCCACGTCCTGCCAGGCGTACGCGCTCGGATCGAAGGTGCGCGACAGCTCGTGCACACCCTCGGGCTGACGGCGCGAGCGCGGGTCCGGGAAGGGCCCGGAGCCGTCGACGCGGTAGCCGTAGTCGACGTCGCCCGACGGGACGGAGCCGGAGACCCGCCACCACCCCTCCGACCCGGTGGGCGTCATCGGGACGGAGTCCCCGCCGCCGAGCACCAGCTCGACGGCGGAGGCGGTGGGCGCCCAGACGTCGAAGCGGTCGGGTCCGGCGGTGGCGAGGGCGTAGCGGTAGGGAGTCGTGCTGATCACGGAGATCTCCTGACGGTGTCGTGCGAGCGGGAACGGAGCCGGCCGGGCCGCGGGGGCCCGGCCGGACGGTCAGACGACCGGGACGAGCAGGGCGACGGGGAGGCCGCCGCCGAGGATCTCCGCGACGGGGGTGACCCCACCGGCGAAGGTCCGTCCGGTGAGCAGATCCTCGACCGGGTGGCCCGGCAGCACGACGACGGTGCCGCCCCAGCCGCCGGCCTCGACCAGCCGGTGCGGGAGCCGCGTCGCGACCGTCAGGGCGCCGCCCCGGTCGAAGGCGACGGCGTGCTCGGCCGCCTCGCCGATCGCCGAGACCGGCGCGTAGCGGGTGAACAGCTCCGGCCGGTCGCGGCGCAGCCGCAGCGCGCGCGAGGTGACGAGCAGCTTGGCGGCCCCCTCCTCGTCGATCGGCGGCAGCCAGCCGCCGTCGATCCGCTCGAGCAGCGCGCGGCGCTCGGCGAAGTCGACCGGGCGGCGGTTGTCGGGGTCCACGAGCGAGGTCTCCCACAGCTCGCTCCCCTGGTAGACGTCGGGGGTCCCGGGGGCGGTCAGCTGCACGAGCTTCGCCGAGAGGCTGTTCGACCAGCCGATCCCCTTCACCCGGGCGACGGTCCCCTCGATCAGGCTCCGCACGCGGGAGTCGTCGAAGGCGGCGTCCACGGCGGCGTGCATCCGCTCCTCGAACGCCTCGTCGGGCGCGGTCCACGTCGTCGAGCTGCCGGCTTCGCGCGACGCCTTCTCGGCGTACGCGTGCAGCCGCTCCCGCGACGCGGGCCAGGATCCGACGATCGCCTCCCAGAGGAGGTGCTCGACGGGACCGTCGCCGAAGCCGACGAGCGAGTGCAGCGAGCGCAGAGTCTCGGCCCAGACCTCGGGCTCCTCCGCCAGCGCGGTGATCCTGGCGCGGGTGTCCTCCCCGCGCTTCGTGTCGTGCGTCGAGAGGGTCGTGAGCGAGGCGGGGAACGAGGACTGCCGCACGCCCTGCCGGCGGTGGAACTCCTCGAGGTCGATCGCGAACTCGTCCGGGTCGGCCCCGACCTCGTTGAGCGACGTGAGCCGGCTGTAGCGGTAGAACGCCGTGTCCTCGACGCCCTTCGCCATCACCATGCCGGAGGTCTGCTGGAACCGGACGGAGACGGCGGTGCCGGTCTCGCCGAGCAGCGCGGCGACCCGGTCGATCGTGTCGGCGATCTCGGGTCGGCGCCGCACCGCGTCGAGGCGGGCGTGCTCCAGGTGCTCGGCGCCGTAGGGCAGGTAGCTGCGATAGACCGGGAAGGTCGCGAGCAGCTCGGCGAGAGCGTCGTCCGCCCCGTCCACCGAGGGGATCAGCCGCGCGAGGCGGAGCACCTCGGAGCGCAGGATCCCGTCGGCGATGCCGCGCTTCGTGTCGTGGATGAGGTCGGCCCAGACGACCGGCGGTCCGCCGTGGCCGAGCTCGGCGTCCAGTCCTTCGAGCACGCTCCGCGCCTCCGGGTCCACGAGGATCCGGTCGATGTCCGCGAGGGCGTCGTAGCCGGTGGTCCCGACGGTCGCCCAGTGCGCGGGCAGCGCCTCGTCGCCCTCGAGGATCTTCTCGACCCAGACCGGTGCCCCGCCGATGGCGCGGGCGAGGTCGTCGAGGTACCCGCCCGGGTCGGCGAGTCCGTCGGGGTGGTCCACCCGGAGGCCGTCCGCGAGCCCCTCGGTGAACCAGCGCACGATCTCGGCGTGCGAGGCGTCGAACACCTCGGGACGCTCGACCGTGATGGCGGCGAGGGTGTTCACCGCGAAGAAGCGGCGGTAGTTCAGCTCGGCGTCCGCGCGCCGCCAGTTGACGAGCTCGTAGCTCTGCCGCGCGTGCACCGTGCGTCCGGAGTCGCCGGGATGCGCCGTCCCCGGAGCGATCGGCAGGCGGTTCTCGTAGTAGTGCAACTCGTCGCCGACGACCTCGAGCGCGTCGAGCTCGCTGTCGCTGTCGCCCTCGCTCGCGCCGTCGCCCAGGATCGGCACGCGCAGCTTCCCGCCGCCCGCCTCCCAGTCGACGTCGAACGCGGACGCGTAGCGCGAGGACGTCCCGTTCTTCAGGAGGTCCCACCACCACGAGTTCTCACTCGGCGTCGCGACGCCCATGTGGTTCGGCACGATGTCGATGAGCACGCCCAAGCCCTCGGCCTTCGCCGCAGCGGAGGCGTGGGCCAGTCCCTCGCCGCCGCCGCGGGCCGGGTCGACCTGCGAGTGGTCGACGACGTCGTAGCCGTGGTCGGAGCCCGGCTCCGCCGTCAGCAACGGCGAGAAGTAGAGCCAGTCGGCGCCCAGGGAGCGCACGTAATCGGCGACCTGCGCCGCCTCGTCGAGATCGAAGCCGGAGCGGATCTGGAGTCGGTAGGTCGAAGCGGGCAGTCGCACGTCAGGCTCCTGTCGAAGAGGCGGTCGCGGAGTCGGTCGACTCCGAGTGGGGGCTGGTGGAGGCGATGATCGGGATCGCGGAGGTCGCGGCCAGCGAGGCCAGCGAGGCGGCCACCGAGTGGTCCACCTCCGGCTCCGGGGCGCTGTGCTCCTGGAGGATCACGAGCGACTTGGCCTGCACCGTCAGCATCGCGCCGGCCGGACGCGGGATCGAGTCCGCCTCGGCGCCCGCGGTGTCCACGAGCACGCTCCACAGCGCGGCGTACTCGTCGCTGGGCACCGAGAACTCCACGTCGACGTCGTCGGCGTTGAAGTAGAGGAGGAAGCTGTCGTCCGTCACGGGCAGTCCGCGCTCGTCGCGCTCGCGGATCCCGTTGCCGTTGAGGTAGATGCCGACCGAGCGGCCCAGGCCCGAGTCCCAGTCCTCCGGCGACATCTCCGTGCCGTCGGCCTTGAACCAGACGATGTCGGGCAGGGGCTCCTCCGAGCCGCGGACGACGGGCCGGCCGTCGAAGAAGCGGCCGCGGCGGAACGTGGGATGCTCGGCGCGCAGGCGGATCAGCGCGGCCGTGAACTCCAGCAGCGGGCGATCCGCGGTCGACCAGTCGATCCAGGTCAGCTCGCTGTCCTGGGCGTAGGTGTTGTTGTTGCCGTTCTGCGAGCGGCCCAGCTCGTCGCCGTGCAGGATCATCGGCACGCCCTGCGAGATGAGCATGGTCGCCAGGAAGTTGCGCTGCTGCCGGGCGCGGAGGCCCAGGACCTTCGGGTCGTCCGTCGGCCCCTCGACTCCGTGGTTCCAGGAGCGGTTGTGCGACTCCCCGTCGTTGTTGTCCTCGCCGTTGGCGTCGTTGTGCTTCTCGTTGTACGAGACGAGGTCGCGCAGGGTGAACCCGTCGTGGGCCGTCACGAAGTTGATCGAGGCGACCGGGCGGCGACCGGAGCGCGCGTACAGGTCGGCCGATCCGGTCAGCCGTGAGGCGAACTCGCCCAGCGTCGACGGCTCGCCGCGCCAGAAGTCGCGGACCGTGTCGCGGTACTTGCCGTTCCACTCCGTCCACTGCGGCGGGAAGTTGCCGACCTGGTAGCCGCCGGGTCCGACATCCCACGGCTCGGCGATGAGCTTGACCTGCGAGACCACCGGATCCTGCTGCACGAGCTCGAAGAAGGTCGAGAGCCGGTCGACGTCGTAGAACTCGCGGGCGAGCGCCGAGGCGAGGTCGAAGCGGAAGCCGTCGACGCGCATCTCGGTCACCCAGTAGCGCAGCGAGTCCATGATCAGCTGCAGCGAGTGGGGGTGCCGGACGTTGAGGGTGTTCCCGGTCCCGGTGTAGTCCATGTAGTAGCGCTTGTCGTCGTCGACGAGCCGGTAGTACGCCTCGTTGTCGATGCCGCGGAACGAGAGCGACGGGCCGAGGTGGTTCCCTTCGGCGGTGTGGTTGTAGACCACGTCGAGGATGACCTCGATGCCGGCCGCGTGCAGCGCGCGCACCATGCTCTTGAACTCCTGGACCTGCTGGCCCTGGTCACCCGTGGACGAGTAGGTGTTCTGCGGTGCGAAGAAGCCGATCGTGTTGTAGCCCCAGTAGTTCGAGAGGCCCTTCTCGATCAGGGTCGAGTCGTTGACGAACTGGTGCACCGGCATCAGCTCGATCGCCGTGATGCCCAGGTGCTTGAGGTGCGCGATGACCGCGGGGTGCGCGACGCCCGCGTACGTGCCGCGCAGCTCCTCCGGGATGTCGGGGTGGCTCTTCGTGAGCCCCTTCACGTGCGCCTCGTAGATGACCGTGCGGTCGTAGGAGATGCGCGGACGGCGGTCCCCCGCCCAGTCGAAGAACGGGTTGATGACGACGCCCATCATCATGTGCGGCGCCGAGTCCTCGTCGTTCGTCGAGTCCGGGTCGCCGAAGGTGTACGAGAAGAGCGACTGGTCCCAGTCGATCTCGCCCGAGACGGCCTTCGCGTAGGGGTCGAGCAGCAGCTTGTTCGGGTTGCAGCGCTGCCCTGCGGCCGGGTCGTACGGGCCGTGGATGCGGTAGCCGTACTTCTGGCCGGGCTGCACCTGCGGCAGGTAGCAGTGCCAGACGTAGGCGTCCGATTCGAGCACGTCGACGCGCGTCTCGGTGCCGTCGTCGTCGAACAGGCAGAGCTCGACGCGCTCGGCGACCTCGCTGAAGAGAGCGAAGTTCGTGCCGCTTCCGTCGAAAGTGGCGCCCAAGGGGTAGGCGGTTCCGGGCCAGGTCTCCACGAGACTCCTCTGGGGTGTGGTCTCGGGCGATCCGGATGAGGCCGTCGTTCGGTCCGCGGATGCCCGACGTCGGGGGTGATGGTCCATCACCTTCGCGACGGACCGACTGCCCACCTTAGCGAGGGGCTCCTCCCGCTCACCCGGGAGCCGCTCGTCGGCGGGGGTCACCGGGCGCCGTCCTCGAGTGCAACGAGCGGGCGCATCGCGACGAGCGGGAGGAGCGGCGAGGTCACGTCTCGAACAGTACGGGCGGCGCCGATCCCGCCGGAGGGGCTGGCGCCGCGCCGGGCCGATCGGCTATCGCCCCGTCGCGCTCAGTGCGAGCCGATCCTCCGCCGCAGCAGGTCGATGCGCGCCTGCAGCTGGGTGACGCTGGCCTGGGCGACGGCCGGCCCGCCGCAGAGCCGCCGCAGCTCGGTGTGCACCTGGCCGTGGGTCTCCCCCGTGTTGCGCGCCCACAGCCCGACGAGCGAGTTCAGGAGGCTCCGCTGCTCCTTGAGGGTGCGGTAGAGCGGCGCGGGGATCTCGCTCTCCTTCGCCTCCGGAGCTGCCGCGGCGCCCGGGCGGGTGCCGGCGCGCTTCGCCTGCCGCTGCTGCCGGTGCTGCAGGAGCTCGCGCACCTGGTCGGGCTCGAGGAGCCCGGGGAGGCCGATGAAGTCGAGCTCCTCCTCGCTCTCGACCTCGACCTCCATGCCGAACTCGGCGCCCTCGTAGACGACCCGGTCGAAGGTCGCGGCGGAGCCGAGCGACTCGAACCGCCCCTCCTCGAGCAGATCGGAGGACGCCTTCTCCTGCCGCTCGGCGTCGGCCATCAGGTCGGCCTCGGGGTACTCCTCGTCGTCCGAGCTCTTCCGGTCGAGCGCGTGGTCGCGCTGCTGCTCCATCGAGCTCGCGAGCGCGAGCAGCCCCGGCACGTTCGGGAGGAAGATCGACGCGGTCTCGCCGCGGCGCCGGGCCCGCACGAAGCGGCCGATCGCCTGCGCGAAGAACAGCGGAGTCGACGCCGACGTCGCGTAGACGCCCACGGCCAGCCGCGGCACGTCCACGCCCTCCGACACCATCCGCACGGCGACCATCCACCGGCTGGTGTCCTTCGAGAACTCCTCGATCCGGTCGCTCGCCTCCTTCTCGTCCGAGAGGACGACGGTGACGGGCTCACCGCTGATCTCGCGCAGCATCGCGGCATAGGCGCGGGCGGCGTAGTGGTCGGTCGCGATCACCAGCCCGCCGGCGTCGGGGATCGCGCGGCGCACCTCGCTGAGGCGCGTGTTGGCGGCGCGCAGCACCGACGGGATCCAGTCGCCCTTGGGGTCCAGCGCCGTGCGCCACGCCTGAGAGGTGATGTCCTTCGTGTTGCCCTCGCCGAGCCGCGCCTCCATCTCGTCGCCGGCCTTCGACTTCCAGCGCATCTGACCCGCGTACACCATGAAGAGCACCGGGCGGACGACGCCGTCGGCCAGGGCGCGGCCGTACCCGTAGGCGTAATCGGTCAGCGAGGTGCGGATGCCCTCCTCGTCGGGCAGGTAGCTGACGAACGGGATCGGCGCCGTGTCCGAGCGGAACGGCGTCCCGGTCAGCGACAGGCGCCGCACGGCGGGCTCGAACGCCTCGCGGATCGCGTCGCCCCAGCTGAGCGCGTCGCCGCCGTGGTGCACCTCGTCGAGGATCACGAGCGAGCGCCCCGAGAGGGTGAGCTCGCGGTGGAGCTCCGGGCGCACCGCGATCTGCGCGTAGGTGACGGCGACGCCGTGGTAGTGCCGGGCGTGGCGCCCCATCCGGTTCGTGAAGGTGGGGTCCAGGCGGATGCCGACGCGGTGCGCGGCCTCGGCCCACTGGCGCTTGAGGTGCTCGGTCGGAGCGACCACGGTGATGCGGTCGACGGTGCGGTTGTGCAGCAGCTCGGCCGCGAGCCGGAGGGCGAAGGTCGTCTTGCCCGCGCCGGGGGTCGCAGCGGCGAGGAAGTCGCGCGGCTCGGTCTGGAAGTACGCCTCGAGCGCCTCCGCCTGCCAGGCCCGCAGCTTGTTCGCCGTGCCCCACGGAGCTCGGCCCGGGAACGACGGGGACAGGTGCTCCGCAGCGGAGGTGCCGACCTGATGACCGAAGCTCGAGGGACTGTTCACGTGCGCCAACGGTAGCCGACGCCACCGACGCGGGGGCCGGGTCCGCGCGATCGGGCGCCGCACCGGGCGTGGCCTGGGCGTGTCGCGATCGTCCGCGCGACGGATCCGGCTCACCGCGTCGCGGAGCAGAATGGAGGGATGGTCGAGCAGCGTCATCCGTGGTCCCGCTACGTCGCCCTGGGCGATTCGTTCACCGAGGGGATCGGCGATCCCGAGCCCGCCAGCCCCGGCGGTCACCGCGGATGGGCCGACCGCGTCGCCGAGGTGCTGGGCAGCCAGGTCGACGACTTCGCCTACGCGAACCTGGCCGTCCGCGGGAAGCTGCTCCAGCAGATCCTCGACGAGCAGGTCGAGCCGGCGCTGGAGCTGCGCCCGGACCTCATCACGATCTCCGCGGGCGGCAACGACGTGATCCGCCCGGGCACCGACCCGGACGACATCGCCGCGCGCTTCGAGTCGGGCCTGGAGCGGCTGCGCGCGGACGACGCGACGGTCGTGCTCTTCACCGGCGTCGACGTCGGCTTCTCCCCCGTCTTCGGGCGCATCCGCGGCAAGGTCGCGATCTACAACGAGAACCTGCGCGCGCTCGCCAAGCGCTACGACTGCATCGTCGCCGACCAGTGGTCGCTGCAGGAGATCCAGGACGTGCGGATGTGGGCGCCCGACCGCCTGCACCTCAACCCGCACGGGCACCACGAGGTCGCCCGCATGGTTCTCGAGGCGCTCGCCGTCGAGAACTCGCTCCGGCCGCTCGCTCCGGAGCCGCTGCCCACGCCGACCTGGCGCGCGGCGCGCACCGAGGACGTGAAGTGGGCGCGCGAGTACCTCGTGCCGTGGGTGCTGCGGCGCGTGCGCCACCAGTCCTCGGGCGACTTCATCACGGCCAAGCGCCCGTCCGCGGAGCCCTACCGTGCCGACGCCGAGCGCGCGCAGCCCGCCCCCTCCGCACCGGGCACCGCGGCGCCGGGCAACGCGACGCCCGAGGAGGTCGCCGCCGACATCGCGACGGCCGGCGTCCGCATCGTCGTCGAGGGCGACTGAGCGCTAGCCCACCGGCTCCGACTAGCCGAGCAGCTCCGCCGGGTGCGAGGCGCGCCAGCCGAACCCCGGATCCTCGATCGATCCGTCCGCGACGAGGGGCAGCTCGTAGGGCGTGCCGTTGACGCTCACGGTCGCGGTCCCGACGCCCGCTCCGTCGGCCACCGTCTCGAGCGGATCGAGCTCGACCGTCGTCGAGGTCGTGACCGCTCCCCAGGTCAGCACCGACCGCGCCTCGGGGGTCTCGGCCACGGCCGACTCGCCCCAGAGGCTCGTGTACGAGCCGAAGTCCTGCCCCTCGGTCGTCAGCGGTACCGTGCGGAACCCCGCCTCGACGCTCGGCAGCAGGGTCAGGATGTCCGAGGCGAGCTGCGGATGCGTCCGCGCGCCCACGACGACGCCGACGAGCGTCACCGGCTCGCCCTCGACGACGGTGTCCACCGAGAACAGGAGGCACGATCCCGCCTCGTCCGTCGTCCCCGTCTTGATCCCGTCCACTCCCCCGCGCCCGAGGAGCGTGTTGGTGTTCTGCACCACGCCCACCCCGGGGACGTCCGCGCGGGGCAGGGCGACGATCGGCGCCAGCACCGGATCAGCGACGAGCAGCTCGCCCAGGCGCACCATGTCGGAGGTGGTGCTCACGGTGTCGGGCGAGAGCCCGCTCGTGTCGGTGACGACCGTGCGCGTCAGCCCCTGCTGGTCGAGCCAGGTGCGCGCGGCGGCGAGGTACGCCTCCTCCGAGCCGAAGGCCCAGATCGCGAGGGACTTCGAGTAGTTGTTCGCGGACGGCAGCATCAGCACCGTCAGCGCCTCGCGCTGCGTCAGCTCGAGGCCCGCGGAGACGGGCGCGACGGAGCCGTTCTCGGCCAGCGAGTCGGTGTAGTGGCCGACGTCGGCACTGGTGAAGGTGATGTCCGCGCCGTCGGTCCCGTCGGCGATCGGCCGCGCGGCGAGGATCACCAGCGCCGTCACGACCTTCGCGATGCTCCCGGTGGGCACGGGCTCGGTCGAGCCGTAGCTCGCGAGCACGCCGTCCTGCTCGGCGTCGTCGAATCCGACTGCTCCGATCGCCCCGGAGCCGTACGCCGGCCAGGCGAGCACCGGAGCCTCCGTCGTCGCCCCGGGCGTCTGCGCCACGAGGGCGGTCGCGACGGGCAGCTCGGCGCTCGCCGCGGTCGCGGAGTAGGCGCCGCCCGCGCCGACCAGGACGACGGCGAGCGCGCCCCCGATGATCGCACCGACGCGGCGCCGACGGGGCGGAGGGCCGGCAGGCTGCTCCGGCAGGACCGCTCCGAGCACGTCGATCGGCGAGTCGTCGGGTCGCGTCGGGGAGCTCACCCCGTCATCGTAGGCGCGGTGTCCGCCCGATCCTCGGAGGGTGCGGCCGCGCGCGTCAGCGCCCAGAGCGCCACCGCTCCGGCGGACGCCACGTTCAGCGAGTCGACCCCGTGCAGCATCGGGATCGTGACCACGGTGTCCGCCGCGTCGAGAGCGGCCCGGCTCAACCCGTCCCCTTCTGCTCCGAGCACGATCGCCACGCGCTCGGGGCGCCGGGCGGCGTAGACGTCCAGCGGCACCGCGTCCGGCGCCAGAGCGAGTGCCGCGATCGAGAACCCGGAGGCGAGCAGCTCGTCCCGCGCCGGCCCCCACTCCGGCGTCCTGGTCCACGGCACCTGCAGCACCGTGCCCATGCTGACCCGCACGCTGCGGCGGTAGAGCGGATCCGCGCACCGCGGCGTCACGAGGACGGCGTCCGCCCCCATCCCGGCGGCCGCGCGGAACACCGCGCCGACGTTCGTGTGGTCGACGAGGTCCTCGAGGATCACGACGAGGCGGGCGTCCGCGAGCAGCTCCGTCACGGTGGGCAGCACGGGCCGGTGCATCGAGGCCAGCGCCCCGCGGTGCAGGTGGAACCCGGTCAGCTCCTCGATGGTCTCGTCGGGCGCCACGAACACCGGGACCTCGGGGAAGCGCTCGAGCACGTCCGCCGCGTCCCCGAGCCGCTTCTCCTGCACCAGGACCGAGCGCGGGCGGTGCCCGGCGTCCAGGGCCCGGCCGATCACCTTGGCCGACTCCGCGATGTAGAGCCCGCCCTCCGGCTCCAGCACCCGCCGCAGGGCGACGTCCGTCAGCCGGTGGTAGTCGGCGAGGAGGGGGTGGTCGAGGTCCGCGATGTGCACGATCGGCATCCCGGCACCCTAGGGCCTGTCGAACGGGATGCCGCGCACGCGACGGCGATCCCCTCTTCACAGCCCTCGGGCACCGCGGCGCTCTAGACTTCGAGACGGGCCCGCCGCGCACGCGGAGGGATCACCGACGGGAGGCGCGGATGGAGTCGAGTCCGACACCGGTCGAGGACGGCACCCGTGCCGACGCGATCGAGCAGGCCGTCGAACTCCTCACCGGGCGGCGCATCGCCGCCGTCACCGGCGCGGGCGTCAGCACCGACTCCGGCATCCCGGACTACCGCGGAGCCGGCGCGCCGGTGCGCACCCCGATGACCTACTCGCAGTTCGTCGCCGACCCCGACTACCGCAAGCGGTACTGGGCCGGCAGCCAGATCGGCTGGCGGCGCTTCACGAGCACGCTCCCCAACGACGGGCACCGCGCCCTGGCCCGACTCGAGGAGCGGGGCGTCCTGACCGGAGTCGTCACCCAGAACGTCGACGGGCTGCACGTCCGCGCCGGATCCCGCCGAGTCGTCGACCTGCACGGCTCCGCCGACCGCGTCCGCTGCATGACCTGCGGGCAGTACTTCGCCCGCGACGCCGTGGCCGACCGGATCGCCGAGGCGAACCCCTGGCTCGACGACCCGGACGTCTCCTCCCTCAACCCCGACGGAGACGCCGAGGTGCACGACGTCTCGGCGATGACCGTGCCCGACTGCACCGTCTGCGGCGGGATCCTCAAGCCCGACATCGTGTTCTTCGGCGAGTTCATCCCCACCGAGCGGTTCCAGGAGGCGCGCGCCATCGTCGCCGGCGCCGACGCCCTCCTCGTGGCCGGCTCCTCCCTCGTCGTCAACTCCGGCATCCGCTTCCTCGAGATCGCCCGCCGCGGCAAGATGCCGATCGTCATCGTCAACCGCGGCACGACCAAGGGCGACGGCCGCGCCGCGATCAAGATCGACGGCGGCACGAGCGAGGTCCTGCGGATCCTCGCCGACCGCCTCCCCGCCCGCTGACCCGGGCATCCTCCCCTCCCCGCACCTCGAGAGGCTCCCGTGACCCAGCTCACCCTCGTCCGCCACGGCCAGACCGACTGGAACGCGGCGCGCCGCATCCAGGGAGCGAGCGACATCCCGCTGAACGACACCGGCCGTTCGCAGGCGCGGGCGGCCGCGCGGATCCTCGGCGAGCGGGAGTGGGACGCGGTCGTCGCGAGTCCGCTGCAGCGCGCCTACCAGACGGGTGCCGTCATCGCCCGGGGTCTGGGCCTCGACGAGCCGCTCGTCGTGCCCGGGCTGGCCGAGCGCGCCTACGGCGAGGCCGAGGGCATGACCGGGGACGACCTCCGCGCCCTCTTCCCCGGCGGCATCGAGGGTGAGCGCATCCCCGGCTGCGAGACCCGCGCCGAGGTGGTCGCACGGGCGACGGAGGCGCTGCTCGAGGTCGCGGAGCGCTTCCCCGACCAGCGGGTGATCGTGGCGACGCACGGCGCCGTCATCGGCAGCCTCCTCCGCTCGCTCAGCGAGGACGCGCTGCCGCCGCAGGGGATCACCGTCGGCAACGGGTCGCGGCACGACTTCGCGATCGTCGACGGCGCCCTGCGGATCGTCGCCTTCGACGACTCCGGTGACGTGGTGGTCGTGGACGCCGATCTCGACGACGTCCTCAGCCCCGCCGCTCCCTAGGGCCTGTCGAGCGAGGTCAGCAGCTCGTAGAGCACCCGGGCGGAGTCGCGCCACGAGTACGCCGCCGCGCGCTCGCGCGACCGCTCCGAACGCTCCGTCCATACCGCCGCATCCTCGAGCGAGCGGACTCCGCGCGCCACGTCCTTCGCACTGCCCGGATCCACCAGGACCGCGGCGTCCCCGCCGATCTCGCGGAAGATCGGGATGTCGCTGACGACGACGGGGGTGCCGAGCGCCATCGCCTCGACCAGCGGGATCCCGAAGCCCTCGTCGCGGCTCGCGCTGACGAGGGCGGTCGCGCGCGCGAGCACCGACCGGTACGTGGCGTCGTCCGCGCCCTGGTGGAACACCAGCTTCGCCGTCGGGGCGAGCGAGCGCAGCGTCTCGACCGTCTCGTCGCTCGCCCGGCTCATCAGGTGGAGCTCGTAGTCGGGCAGGAGCCGCATCGCGCGGGCCAGCGTCTCGACGTTCTTGTAGGGCATGTAGGAGCCCATGTACACGAGCGAGCGGGCGTCGGAGCGGTCGGGCAGCGACGCGGCCAGCGCGGCGCTCGCCTCGTCGGGGTCGCCCGCCGCATTCGGCACCACCACGACCGGACGGGTCGTCAGGCGGTGCTCCCGGATCAGCTCGCGGGTGGTCTCCGACACCGTCACCACGGCGTCGGCCCGCTGCAGCAGTCGGCGCTGCGGCCACCAGGACAGGTGGTAGAGGCGCCACAGCCCGCGGACGGGCAGCGGCAGATCGCGCGGGGGCGTGCGGTGGCGGTAGTAGATGAGGTCGTGCACGGTCAGCACCAGGCGGTAGCGGCGTCCGAGCGACCCCATGGTCTGCATCGGCGAGAAGACCACGTCCGGCTTCAGCCGGTTCACGAGGAGCGCCACGAACGGCTCGAACGGACCGGTCGGCGACGTCACCTTCTCCCACGGCAGGTCGGGCAGCAGCGCGAGCTGGCGGCGGTCGCTGATCAGCATCGTCACGTCGTGCAGAGCCGAGAGCTCGCGGACGAGCTCGGAGGTGTAGCGGCTGATGCCGTCGTGGCGCTCGAGCCGGGTGTAGCGGCAGTCGACGACGATCCTCATCGGTCGATCCCCTCCTCGAGGGCGCGGCGGAGCACCGCGGCGGCCTCGTCCGGCGTCTCGTAGTGGATGAGGTGGCCGACCCCGTCGATCACGTGCAGCCGGGCGTGCGGGAGCGCCGCGAGCAGGCGGTGCTGCGCGGCGAGCGGCGTGATGTCGTCCTGCGCCGCCGCGATCAGCAGCGTCGGCACCGCCAGGCGCTGGGCGTACTCGCTCACGTCGTGCGAGACCGAGGCGCGGAACGCCTCCAGGACCGTGTCGCGCGACGCGAAGGCGCTGAAGTAGCGGTCGTGCTGGTCGTGCACGAAGCGCCGAAGACCGGCGTCCTTCGTCTTCACCATCGACAGGCTCATCACGCGCACGATCCGCGGATCGCGCAGCAGCCGGTACCCGAGAGTCCGCGGCAGCACCGCTCCGAGCCGGTAGTAGAGCACCGCGAGCCGCGTCAGCACTCCCCGAGGGCCGGCGAGGGCCGGAGCCGCGATCGGATTGACGAGCACGAGCAGCGGAGTCGGCAGCCCCGACGCGACGGCCGCCGCGGCCACGATCGAGCCGAAGGAGTGACCGAGCACCACGGCCTCGCCGCGGAGCCCGAGCACGTCCAGGAACTCACCCAGCCAGGCCGCGTAGCCCTCCACGTCGTGCGCGTGCGCCGTCATGGGCGGGGACGCGCCGAATCCCGGCAGGTCCGGAGCGATGACGCGGACGTCCGCCCCTCCCCCGAGCAGACGGGCGATCACCGGCTCCAGACCGTGGTGCTCGCCGCGGAAGCCGTGCACGAGCACGATCACCGTCGCCGCGTCGTCCGAGCCGTAGCTCCAGTAGGCGGTGGACGCCCCCGGGACGGCCGCGGCGGCCTCCCGGATCGGGAGTCGTCCGAGGTCGGCGGCGTAGGGCGAAGCGACGGTCATCTCGGTCCCCATCGTAGGCAAGACCGCCCGAACTTCTCGCCGCAACGCCTTGCGTGGCCGCGATCCGAGCCGGGAGCATGAGGACGCGCTCGCTTCGCGACGCATCGCCCCGTCCTCCGTGACGGTCATCCGCTCAGGCAGCAGCAGAAGGAGCACCGTGAGCTTCACGTCGCCGATCCAACTCCCCGGACTCGCCCTCGATCCCCAGTGGTACCGCCGTGCGGTGTTCTACGAGGTCATGATCCGGTCGTACTACGACTCGAACGGGGACGGCGCCGGGGACATCAACGGACTGGCCTCCAAGCTCGACTACCTGCAGTGGCTCGGCATCGACGCGCTCTGGCTGCCGCCCTTCTACATGTCGCCGCTGCGCGACGGCGGCTACGACGTCTCGGACTTCAAGGCGATCCTCCCCGAGTTCGGCACGATGGAGGACTTCCGCGACCTGGTCCGCAAGGCGCACGAGCGCAACATGCGCATCGTCATGGACTTCCCGCTCAACCACACGAGCGACCAGCACGAGTGGTTCCAGCAGTCGCGGTCGGACCCCGAGGGCCCGTACGGCGACTTCTACGTCTGGAACGACACCGACGACCGCTACCCCGACATCCGCATCATCTTCGTCGACACCGAGGACTCGAACTGGGCGTTCGACTCCGAGCGCCGGCAGTTCTACTTCCACCGCTTCTTCTCGCACCAGCCTGACCTCAACTTCGAGAACCCGGCCGTCCGCGAGGCGATCCACGACGTGGTGAAGTTCTGGCTCGACCTCGGCGTCGACGGCATCCGGCTGGACGCGATCCCCTACCTCTACGAGTCCGACGAGGGCAACGGCGAGGGCGAGCCGCCCACCCACGACTTCATCAAGAACCTCCGCCAGATGGTCGACCGGGACTACCCGGGCCGCATCCTGATCGCGGAGGCGAACCAGTGGCCGCGCGAGGTCGCCGCGTTCTTCGGCACCGAGGAGGAGCCGGAGTGCCACATGGCCTTCGACTTCCCGGTCATGCCGCGCATCTTCTACTCCCTTCGCGCGCAGACGGCGAACGAGCTGAAGAAGGTCCTCTCCGAGACCTTCGACATCCCCACCGGAGCCGCGTGGGGCGTGTTCCTGCGCAACCACGACGAGCTCACGCTCGAGATGGTCTCGGAGGAGTACCGCCAGGCGATGTACGGCTGGTACGCCTACGACCCGCGGATGCGCTCCAACATCGGCATCCGGCGTCGCCTCGCACCGCTGCTCGACAACTCCCGCGCCGAGCTCGAGCTGATCAACGCCCTCCTCTTCTCGCTCGCGGGCAGCCCGTTCCTCTACTACGGCGACGAGATCGGGATGGGCGACAACATCTGGCTCAACGACCGCGACGCCTCCCGCACGCCGATGCAGTGGACACCCGACCGCAACGCCGGCTTCTCGGCCGCCGACCCCGGCAAGCTCGTGCAGCCCATCGTGCAGTCGCTCGTCTACCACTACAACCAGGTGAATGTGGAGGCTCAGCTCGCGCAGTCCCGCTCGCTCCTGCACTGGATGCGGAACGTGCTGCACGTGCGCCGCGGCCACCCGGCCTTCGGCCTCGGCTCGATGCGGGTGCTCGAGACGGACCACGAGTCGGTGCTCGCCTTCGTGCGCGACTACGCCGGGTCCGGCTCCGCCATGGGCGACCAGCCCGAGGAGGTGCTGTGCGTCTTCAGCTTCAACCACAACCCGGTGTCGGTGACCATCACCGACCCCGAGAACCCCGGCTCCGCGCTGAGCGACCTGTTCGGCGGCGGACGCTTCCCCGGCTTCTCGGCGGACGGCACCCTCACGATGACCCTCGGCACGCAGGGCTTCTTCTGGCTGCACGTCGCGAAAGCGGACCACGACCGATGAACCACTCGTGAGCACGCCGCGGGGCCTCCGACCGATGTCGGAGGCCCCGTTTAGGCTGTCCGCGTGAGCATCACCGCAACGACCGAGCCGACCCTGTTCGACGACGGCGCGTTCGAGGCCCTCCCGTCCGACGAGGCTCGCGCCGCTCCGGTACCCGCCGAGCTCGCGCCCGCCGAGGGCGCGCCCTGGTTCGACCTCCTCGCCGTCTTCGATCTCGAGACCACGGGCATCGACGTCCGCACGAGCCGCATCGTGACCGCGCACGTCGGAGTGATCGGAGCCGACGGAGAGGCGATCGAGGGCACCACGTGGCTCGCCGATCCGGGAGTCGAGATCCCCGCGGGGGCCAGCGCCGTGCACGGCATCAGCACCGAGCACGCGCGCGAGCACGGCCGCCCGGCGGGCGAGGTCGTCGCCGAGGTGTCCGAGGCGCTCCGCTCCCTGCTCGCCCGCGGCATCCCGGTCGTCGTCTACAACGCCCCCTACGATCTCTCGCTGCTCGCCCACGAGGCGCGACGCTGGGGTGTGCCGGTCCTGATCGATCCGAGCCCGGTCGTCGATCCCCTCGTCATCGACAAGGCCGTCGACCGCTACCGCAAGGGCAAGCGCACCCTCACCCTCGCCGCCGAGCACTACGGAGTGAGCCTCACCGACGCCCACGACGCCGGAGCCGACGCCGTCGCGGCGGGCAGGGTCGCCCAGGCGCTCGGCCGCGCCTTCGCCGACGAGCTCGGAGTGGGCGCCGACGCCCTGCACGCGCTGCAGATCGACTGGTGCCGCGACCAGGCCGAGTCGTTCCAGGAGTACATGCGCCGCGTCCGCGACGAGGCCTTCGTCGCCGACGGCGCCTGGCCCGTGCGCCACTGACGCCGCCTAAGTGAGCGTCCGACCCTCCCGGAGCAGGCCCACGTACTCGCGGATCCGGCGCTCGCGCGACTCCGGCCGCTTCAACTGCTGCAGGCGGAAGAGGAACGCGAAGCGCTTCTGCCCGCCCACGGTCGCGAAGAACGCCGCCGCCTCCGGGTCGGCCTCCAGGGCCGCCAGCAGGTCCGGAGGCACCTCCGCGCCCTTCTGCCGGTACGCCGCGTCCCAGCGGCCGTCCGCCTTGGCGCGCTCGATCTCCGCGAGTCCGGCGGGGCGCATCCGGCCCTCTTCGATCAACCGGGCGACGTGCTCGCGGTTCACCTGCGACCACGGACTGGCCCGGCGACGCGGGGTGAAGGCCTGCAGCGTGAACTGCTCGTCGAACGCGCCGGCCTGCCCGTCGATCCAGCCGTGGCAGAGCGCCACGTCGAGGGCCTCGGCGTAGGTCAGACCGGGATCGACCGCCGCCTTCTTGCGCAGCTTCAGACGCACCCCGCCGGGATCCGGGGAGTCCGACAGGTACGCCTCCCACTCCTCCGCGGTGACGACGGGGAGGATCGGCTTGTCGGCGAAGGACACCATGCCCGGACGCTACCGCACCGGCATCGCCCGGGACACGACGAAGGGCCCCCGACCGCGAGGTCGAGGGCCCTTCGAGGAGTGGCTACTTGCCGAAGTTCTTGTAGCGGCTGTTGAACTTCTCGACGCGGCCGGCCGAGTCCATGATGCGCTGCTTGCCCGTGTAGAACGGGTGCGAGGCCGACGAGATCTCGACGTCGATGACCGGGTAGGTGACGCCGTCGAGCTCGATGGTCTTGCTGCTCTTCGCCGTCGAACGGGTGAGGAAGGTCTCACCGGAGGCGAGGTCGCGGAAGACGATCGGCGCGTACTCGGGGTGGATGTCGGTCTTCATGGCGTGTCCTGTCGTTGGTGGTCCTGAACCGCACCTGTCGTCGACGGGAACGGGTGGAAGGGTGGTGGGCGCAACGCGAACGGGCCCGAACCAGATACCGAGAATAGCAGATCGTGCGGCCGTCGAGGAGGGGATCCGCGGCGCGGCGGACCCGGTCGATCAGCGGCGGGCGCGAGCCGAGTACCGGCCGTCCTCGCGGGTGAGGGCGATGTCGAGTCCGAACGTCTCGGAGAGCGTCTGCTCGGTCAGGGCCTCGGCCAGCGGCCCGGCGGCGACGGCCTTCCCGTCGCGCAGCAGGAGCGCGTGGGTGAAGCCGTCGGGGATCTCCTCGACGTGGTGGGTGACCATCACGATCGCGGGCGACGCCGGGTCCTTCGCGAAACCGCTGAGGAGCGCGACGAGCTCCTCGCGGGCGCCGAGGTCGAGGCTCGCGGCCGGCTCGTCGAGCAGGAGGAGCTCGGGGTCGGTCATGATCGCACGCGCGATCTGCACCCGCTTCTGCTCGCCGTCCGAGAGCGTGCCGAACGTGCGGTCCGCGAGGTGGTCGAGCTTCCACTCGGCGAGCACGCGGCGGGCGCGGCGCTCGTCGACGGCGTCGTACGACTCGTTCCAGCGACCGGTCACCGAGTAGGCGGCGGTCATCACGACGTCCAGGACCGATTCGTCCACCGGCAGGCGGCGGGCCATCGCGGTCGAGGCGTAGCCGATGCGCGGGCGCAGCTCGAAGACGTCGACTCGGCCGAGGGTCTCGTCGAGGATCCCGGCGGTGCCGGTCGAGGGGTAGTTCTGCGCCGCGGCGATCTGCAGGATCGAGGTCTTGCCCGCGCCGTTGGGTCCGAGGACGACCCAGCGGTCCTCCTCGGCGACGGCCCACTCGATGTGATCGAGGATCCGCTTGCCGTTCCGGACGAAGGAGACATCGGAGAACGAGACGACGCTGGGCATGCGTCCCATCCTAAAGGGCGAGGGCGGAGGGATCAGACGAGCGAGTCGTAGATCGCCCGGGTGTCCCGCGCGATCTGCGTCCAGCTGAAATCGCTCTGCGCCCGCTCGCGGCCCGCCGCTCCCATGCGCTTGGCCGCCTCGGGATCCGCGACCACCTCGGCGAGAGCCGCCGCGAGGTCCGCGACGTAGCGGTCGGGGTCGACCGGGGTGCCGGTGCCGTCGGTGACCTGCTCGATCGGGACCAGGCGGCCCGTCACTCCGTCCACGACGACCTCGGGGATGCCGCCGGTGGCCGTGCCGACGACCGCGGCCCCGCACGCCATGGCCTCGAGGTTCACGATGCCGAGCGGCTCGTAGATCGACGGGCAGACGAACGTCGTCGCCGCGGTCAGCACCGCGGAGAGCTCGTGACGAGGGAGGTGGCGGTCGATCCAGACGACGCCGGTCCGCTCCTCCTGCAGCCCGCGCACCAGCGCGGTGACCTCCGCCATGATCTCGGGGGTGTCGGGAGCGCCCGCGCACAGCACGAGCTGCACCTCGGGAGGGAGCGTCGCCGCCGCGCGCAGGAGGTACGGGAGCCCCTTCTGCCGCGTGATGCGGCCGACGAAGACCACCGACGGGCGGGAGGGGTCGATGCCGAGGCTCTCGAGGACCGCCTCGTCCTCGACGGGGTGCCACGCGTCGAGATCGATGCCGTTGTAGACCACGTGCACCTTCGCCGGGTCCAGCGCCGGGTAGGAGCGGAGGATGTCGGCGCGCATGCCGCCGGAGACCGCGATCACGGCGTCCGCGGTCTCGTACGCCTCGCGCTCGATCCAGCTCGAGACGCGGTAGCCGCCGCCGAGCTGCTCGGCCTTCCAGGGGCGCAGCGGCTCGAGGCTGTGCGCCGAGACCACGTGCGGGACGCCGTGGAGCAGCTGGGCGAGACGGCCCGCCGCGTTCGCGTACCAGGTGTGCGAGTGCACGAGGTCGGCTCCCGCCGCGTCCTGCGCGATCTGCAGGTCGACGCCGAGGGTCTGGAGTGCTCCATTGGCCTGGGCGAGTTCGGCGGGGACCGGGTACGCGAACGCTCCCGGCTCGTCCCGGGGAGCTCCGAAGCAGCGGACCACGACCTCGATGTCGTGGCGCAGCGCCTTGGTGAGCTCGGCGACATGGACGCCGGCTCCTCCGTACACCTCGGGCGGGTATTCCTTGGTCAGCAGATCGACTCGCACACCCCGAACCGTAGTACAGCCGATTCCCCGGCGACAGCAGGGGTCTTCGGCGGGGCCCCACCCCCTACTGTTGAGCCATGCAGTCAAAGAAGATCTTCGGCATCGTCCTCGCCGGCGGCGAGGGCAAGCGGCTCATGCCCCTCACGGCCGATCGCGCCAAGCCCGCGGTCCCGTTCGGCGGCCAGTACCGCCTGATCGACTTCGCGCTGTCGAACCTGATCAACTCGGGGCTCACGCAGATCGTCGTGCTGACGCAGTACAAGTCGCACTCGCTCGACCGCCACGTCTCGCAGACCTGGCGCCTCTCGGGTCTGCTCAACTCCTACGTCGCCTCCGTGCCCGCGCAGCAGCGTCTGGGCAAGCGCTGGTTCAGCGGCTCCGCCGACGCGATCCTGCAGAGCCTCAACCTGATCCGCGACGAGAAGCCCGACATCGTCGTCGTGGTCGGCGCCGATCACGTGTACCGCATGGACTTCTCGCAGATGATCGACGCCCACATCAAGTCGGGTGCGAAGGCCACGGTCGCGGCGATCCGCCAGCCGATCGAGCTGGCCGACCAGTTCGGAGTCATCCAGCTCGCGGGCGACGAGGCGGGCGACGGCGTCGTCCCCACCAAGATCGCCGAGTTCCTCGAGAAGCCCAAGGACGCGGTCGGCCTGGCCGACTCGCCCCACGAGGTGCTCGCCTCGATGGGCAACTACGTCTTCGACGCCGACGCGCTGATCGACGCGGTCATCCGCGACGGAGAACTGTCGACCTCCGACCACGACATGGGCGGCGACATCATCCCCGACTTCGTCGCGCGCGGCGAGGCGGGCGTGTACGACCTCAAGCTCAACGAGGTCCCCGGATCGACCGATCGCGACCGCTACTACTGGCGCGACGTCGGCACCATCGACTCCTTCTTCGAGGCGCACCAGGACCTCATCTCGGCGCTGCCCGTCTTCAACCTCTACAACCAGCAGTGGCCGATCTTCTCGTCGCAGCTCAACTCGCCCCCCGCGAAGATCGTGCGGGACGGCAAGGGCAACATGGGCTCGACCGTCGACTCGGTCGTCTCGCTCGGCACCGTCATCTCGGGCGCGCACATCGAGCGCAGCGTCGTGGGACCGTGGACCGTCATCGAGTCGAACGCGACCGTGACCGACTCGGTGGTCTTCGACAAGGTCCGCATCGGCCCGGACGCGCTGGTCGTCCGCGCTATCCTCGACAAGGACGTCGTCGTCGAGCCCGGCGCGCGGGTCGGCGTGGATCACGATCACGACCGCGAGCGCGGGTTCACCGTCACCGACTCGGGGATCACCGTGGTCGGCAAGGGCGTCGTCGTCCGCCCGTAGCACCCCAACGGGCCGAGAGCACTGCGCTTCCGCGCGTCCGGCGTCACCGGCGTGCGGCCCGACCGATCGGACCGTCATGAGTGAGCGTCCTGCGACGCCTGCCCGCTTCCTCGTCGTCCTGGACGCCGATTCGACCCTTCTCCAGGACGAGGTGATCGAGCTCCTCGCGGCCCACGCGGGCTCCGAGGACCTCGTCGCCGCGGTGACCGAGCGCGCGATGCGCGGCGAGATCGACTTCGGCGAGAGCCTGCGGGAGCGGGTGGCGACCCTCGCGGGCGTCCCCGACTCCGTCTGCGAGAGCGTCCGGGCAGGGCTGCGCGTCACTCCCGGCGTGCAGGAGCTCATCGCGGGCGTGCATGCCGCGGGCGGACGCATCGGAGTGGTGTCCGGCGGATTCCACGAAGTGCTCGATCCCGTCGCGCGCGAGCTGGGTCTCGACTACGCGCGGGCGAACCGCCTGGCCTCGCACTCCGGTGTGCTGACCGGCGCGGTCAGCGGCCCGGTCATCGACGCGCACGCGAAGGCCGCGGCGCTCCTCGAGTGGGCCGCCGACGCCGGTGTCCCCGCGCAGCGCACGATCGCGATCGGAGACGGAGCGAACGACCTCGAGATGATGGCGGTCGCCGCACTGGCGGTCGCCTTCAACGCGAAGCCCCTCGTGCGGGAGCGCGCCGATCTCGTCGTCGACGGCATCGATCTCAGCCAGCTCCTCCCGGTGCTCGGTCTGCGCGGCTGACCCCGGTCAGTCCCCCGAGAGCGCGACCAACCCTGCGCAGGCGAGGGCGAGCGTCCAGCTGACGAGGGAGCCGACGAGGAAGTACTCGGCCTTCGTCCCGCTGTCGCCGTCGCGCGAGATCTCGGGGAAGCGCACGATCCCCTTCGCCGCGAACACCGCTCCCGCGAGGCCGACCGCGCCGGTCAGGGTGAGCCCCGCGACCAGCACGCGCTCCAGCGGGCCGATCGCGCGTCCGCCGCGCAGGTCCGGCAGCGGCGCGGTCTCCGCGGGCGGGCGGAGGAATCGAGCGCGCAGCGACGGGGAACGGCGGGGCTCCGGATGCGGCGCGAGCTCCCGGTGCAGGGCCGCGCGGACGATCACGTTGCCGGTCTCCAGCAGGAGCAGTCCTGCTCCGACGGCGAGGAGCATCTGCTCCAGCGGCCAGCCCGAGGCGGTGCCGTCGAGTCGCGACCACCCGTCCACCAGGGGTCCCTCGGATGCGGCGCCCGCCCGGTCGACCAGGGTGAGCACGAGGACCGCGGCCGCCAGACCGACGACGGCGCGCAGTCCTCCCGGCGGTCGGCGTCCCGCTTCCGTCGTCGTGACCGGGAGCCAGAGTGCCGAGAGGATCACGACGACGACGACTCCGATGACCGGTGCGCCGAGCCCCACGGCGGTGGCGACTGCGACGACGACGTCGAGGACGAGGATCGCGATCGCCGCCGACCGGAGGCCCAGGTGGGTGCGCAGCACGTCGGCGGCGCCGACGAGGCCGAGCAGCAGTGCGGTCAGCACGCGTCCTCGAAGAGCCTCGCGCCGGTGAGGAGCGCGCCCGCGCTCGCGCGACGCAGCGCCTGCGACACCGCGGACTGCGAGATCGACTCCTGCTCCGCCAGCGTCTTCTGCGCCGTTCCCCGCGCCGCCCCGAGCACGAGTCGGCGGTCCCGCGCGCTCAAGGGGCCGATCAGCGCGTCCCGGGCGAGGAGGTAGGCGTTCACCGCGGCCTCCTCGGCCCCCGGCTCGTCGGAGCCCACGAACCAGGCCCGCGCACTCGGGACGGCGCCGTCCTCGAGCTCGTGGGCGCGGTCGATCGCGGTGCGGGCGCGCCACCACGCCGATCCGTCCTGCAGGCCGCCCGCGACTCCCGAACCGATCACCCTGATCTCCCCCCGGCCGAGACCGACTCGGCAGTCGACCCCGGCGGGCAGGGACAGGCGCGCGTGCAGGGTGGCCGTGAGGGCGGCGGGGAGCGACGGGTAGACGCCCTGGAACTCGTCGCCCACCGTCGGGTGCAGCGGCTCGATCGCAGAGGCCACTCCGTCGACGGAGGCGAAGCCGGTCTCGATCTCGTGCTGCGCCACATCGCGGCGCTCGAGTCTGCGCGAACCGACCAGATCGATCAGAACGGCGACGACCGGCGCTTCCCTCATCCGATAAGCTTACAGCTGATATCCGGCGGATATAAGCCCACAGCTGAAGCGATCAGTGCCCCATCCCGAGGCCGCCGTCGACCGGGACCACCGCACCCGAGATGTAGGCGGCCTCGTCGCCGGCGAGCCAGCGGGTGACCTTCGCCACCTCGGCGGCGGTCCCGTACCGGCCGAGCGGGATGCTCTTGCGGTACTCCGCCTGCTGCTCCGCCGGCAGCTCCGCCGTCATGTCGGTCTCGATGAAGCCCGGAGCGACGACGTTCGCGGTGATGTTGCGCGCCCCGAGCTCGCGGGTGAGCGAGCGGGCGAAGCCGACGAGGGCGGCCTTCGACGACGAGTAGTTGATCTGACCCGGTCCGCCGTAGAGGCCCACGACGCTCGAGATCAGGATGACGCGCCCGAACTTCTGCTTGAGCATGCCTTTCGAGGCGCGCTTCACCACACGGAACGCCCCGGTCAGGTTGGTGTCGATGACCGACGTGAAGTCGTCCTCGGTCATGCGCAGGAGGAGGGTGTCGCGGGTGATCCCCGCGTTCGCCACGACGACCTCGACGGGACCGAGCTCGGCCTCCACCTGGGTGAAGGCGGCATCGATCGACTCGGAGTCGGTGACGTCGGCCACGACGGTGAGCGATCCGGCCGGACCCGATCCGGACCGAGCCGTGACCGCGACCCGGTGCCCCGCGGCCACGAACTCCTCGGCGATGGCGAAGCCGATGCCTCGGTTGCCTCCGGTGACGAGGACGGTGCGGGGCGTGGTCATGGTGTCCCTCCTGCCGACGCGCGGACGGCGCCGGACGACCCGTACATCCTACGGGCGCGCGGCGCAACACATCGGGAGATCCCGTCCGCCCAGCCTCCGCGACTCCCCCGCGACGTAGGCTTGTACAGCTGTGAAACCCCGCGAATCGCTCACCTCCCTCCCGCCGTCGCCGACCGCGGAGCGTCGCTCCCGCGCGATCAAGTACTCCATCGCGATGGGCATCCGCATGATCTGCGTGATCTGCCTGATCTTCGCGCAGGGGTGGTGGCTCGCGTTCTTCGCCATCGGCGCCATCGTCCTCCCGTACTTCGCCGTGGTGCTCGCGAACGTCGGCGGAGTCGGCGAGAGCGGGAACGTGCAGCGCCCCGGTGCGATCGTCCTGTCCCGCCCCGTGCCGCCGCCCGCACCTGCCCCCGAGTCCGGCTCCTCGACCGACGACCGGGCCGAGGGCGGCGGAGCGACGACGGATCGACCGTGATCCCGCTCGGCACCGCGCCCGAGAAGCACACCTGCTCGAGAGCGGGCTGCACGAGTATCGCGACCTGGGCCGTAGAGTGGCGGAATCCGCGGATCCACGCGGAGGACCGGCGCAAGACCTGGCTCGCCTGCGGTGAGCACCTCGAGTTCCTCCGCGAGTTCCTCGCCGCACGGGAGTTCCCGCTCGAGGTGAGACCGCTTCAGACCATCGACCGGGGGACCTCGCGTTGACCGACTCCACGCCGCGTCCCTCCTGGCGCTTCGTGCTCTCGCGCCGCTGGTTCGGCTACCTCGCCCTCGCGGTGGTCTTCGCCGTCGCCTGCGTGCTGTTGTCGCGCTGGCAGGTGGCGCGCCTGGACGAGGCCGCCTCGACGAACCGGCTCGTCACGGCCAACTGGACGGCCGACCCCGTCACTCTCGACGACCTGATCGGCGAGGACGGCGCGTGGGACGACGCGCTCGAGTTCCGGCCGGTCGAGGTCACGGGCGTCTACGAGACGCAGGACGAGACGCTCGTCCGCAACCGGCCCTACAACGGCAATCCCGGATTCGAGGTGCTCACACCGCTCCGACTCGCGGACGGCAGCCTGTTCATCGTGGACCGCGGTTGGGTCCCGGTCGGATCCGAGCAGGACTCCCCCGATGCCGTGCCCGCCCCTCCGGAGGGAGAGGTCACGGTGACGGCCAGGATCAAGCCGAGCGAGGGCCGCATCGAGGGGCGCTCCGCTCCCGCCGGTCAGATCGCGACCATCCAGCTCGACGACCTGCGTGCGCAGCTGGGAGAGCCGGTGCGCACGAGCGCCTACGGCCTGCTGGTCTCGGAATCCCCCGCACCTGTCGACGCTCCTCCTCTCGCGGCGCTGAAGCCGGTGGCCGACGAGGGCCTGCACATCAGCTACGCGATCCAGTGGGTGCTGTTCGCGCTGATGGGCTTCGGAGGACTGGGCTGGGCCGTGCGGCACGAGTTCCGGCTGCTCAACGCCGACGATCCCGAGGTCATCGCGGCGGAGGAGCGGCGGGAGCAGCGCCGCCTGAAGCGCGGTCGCAGCGACTCCGAGATCGAGGACGAGCTCCTCGACGCCCACCACTGAGCCGCCGCGCTCGACGGGGATGGACCGCGATCAGGCCAGGGTGATCAGGTCGAGGTAGTCCGCGGTCCAGTGGTCCTCGGTGCCCTCGGGCATGATGAGCACCCGCTCGGGGTTCAGCGCCTCGACGGCACCCTCGTCGTGGCTGACCAGGACCACCGCGCCCTCGTAGTGCGCGAGCGCGTCGAGGATCTCGTCGCGGCTCGCCGGGTCGAGGTTGTTGGTCGGCTCGTCCAGCAGCAGGACGTTCGCCCCGGAGACGACGATCATCGCGAGGGCCAGACGGGTCTTCTCGCCACCCGAGAGCACTCCGGCCGGCTTGTGCGAGTCGTCGCCGGTGAACAGGAACGAGCCCAGGACGCGGCGCGCCTCGGTCTCGGTGAGGTTCGGGCTGCTCGACACCATGTTCTCGAGCACCGAGCGCTTGACGTCGATCGTCTCGTGCTCCTGGGCGTAGTAGCCGATCCGCAGACCGTGGCCGGGCTCGATCGACCCGGTGTCCGGCGCGTCCACCCCGCCGAGGATCCGCAGCAGGGTCGTCTTGCCCGCGCCGTTCAGACCCAGGATGACCACCTTGGACCCGCGGTCGATCGCCAGGTCGACGGCGGTGAAGATCTCGAGCGAGCCGTAGCTCTTCGACAGGTTCTCGGCCTGCAGCGGGGTGCGGCCGCAGGGCATCGGCGTCGGGAAGCGCAGCTTGGCGACGCGGTCGACGGCGCGCACCTCCTCGAGGCCGCTCATCATCTTCTCGGCGCGCGCCACCATCTGGTGCGCCGCCGCCGCCTTGGAGGCCTTCGCGCCGAAGCGCGCCGCCTGCAGCTGCAGGGCGCCAGCCTTCTTCTCGACGTTCGCGCGCTCCTTCTTGCGGCGCTCCTCGTCGGCGGCGCGCTGGCGCTGGTAGTTCTTCCAGTTCATGTTGTAGACGTCGATGACCTGGCGGTTCGCATCCAGGTAGAAGACGCGGTTGACCGTCTCGCCGACCAGCTCGATGTCGTGACTGATGACGATGAATCCGCCGCGGTAGTTCTTCAGGAACTCGCGGAGCCACACCACCGAGTCCGCGTCGAGGTGGTTGGTCGGCTCGTCCAGGATCAGCGTGCTGGCATCCGAGAACAGGATGCGCGCGAGCTCGATGCGCCGACGCTGACCGCCCGAGAGCGTCTTCAGCGGCTGATCGAGGATCCGGTCCGGCAGGTTCAGGTTGCTCGCGATCGAGGCCGCCTCGGCCTCCGCGGCGTAACCGCCGAGCGCGAGGAAGCGGTCGGTCAGGTTGCCGTACTTCTTCATCCCCGCCGCACTGATCGCCGGGTCGCTGCTCGACATCGCCTCGGTCGCCTCCGACATGCCCACCACGAGGGAGCCCAGACCGCGGGCGTCGAGGATGCGCGTGCGCGCCAGCTCCTCCGGGTCGCCCGAGCGCGGGTCCTGCGGGAGGTAGCCGATCTCACCGCCGCGATCGACCGTGCCCTTGGCGGCGATGAGGTCGCCGGCCAGCACCTTGGTCAGCGTCGTCTTCCCCGCCCCGTTGCGGCCGACGAGGCCCACCTTGTCGCCGTCGCCCACCCGGAAGGAGACGTTCTCCATCAGGAGTCGGGCGCCGACTCGGAGTTCGAGATCGTGGACGCTCAGCACAGTGCTGTCCGTTCTCGCCAAGAAATGGCGGTCGCTTCGGGAGGTGTGGGGCAAGGGGCCGCGATGCGGCAGCCCTCTAGTATATTTCCTGAGCCGCGGGGCCGGTTCACGTCCGCTGTCCGCGGACGCGTCCGGACCCCCTGCGCTCGGCCACCTGCAGGCTCGACCCCGTCGAGCTCGTCCTTCGTCGCCACCGGGCGCCACGGTCTTTGGAGACACTCATGTCCAGCTACTCGCTCGCCCCGTCGCGGCCGGTCCTCGCGGACCGACTGTTCGCGCGCTCGATCGTCACCGATCTCGTCCTGGTGGTCGCCGCCGCGGCCTTCACCGCCGGGATGGCCCAGCTCTACATCCCGATGTGGCCCGTGCCGATCACCGGCCAGACCTTCGCCGTGCTCCTCGCGGGAACCACGCTGGGCGCGCTCCGCGGAGCGCTCGCGATGGGCGTCTACGCACTGGTCGGCGTGCTCGGCGCCCCGGTCTTCACCGAGGGCTCGAGCGGCTGGGCCGTCCTCGCCGGCCCGACCGGTGGCTACATCGTCGGTTTCGTCCTCGCTTCGATCGTCACCGGATGGCTGGCGCAGCGCCAGTGGGACCGCCGCGTCGTCGGCACCCTGGTCACCTTCCTCGCGGGCACCGCGACCATCTACCTGGTCGGACTCCCCTGGCTCGCGATCGCGCTCGGCTCGCTCGGCTACCCCGCCGATCTCGGCTCCGTCCTCACCGCCGGTCTCGTCCCGTTCCTGATCGGCGACGCCCTCAAGATCGTGCTCGCCGCCGCACTGGTCCCCACGACCTGGGCTCTGCTCCGCCACCGCTCGAACTGAGCCCGCACGACGGTAAGGCGAAGGGCCGGGAGGATGATCCTCCCGGCCCTTCGCCGTACCGGTCTCAGATCGAGAAGCCGAGAGCGCGCATCATGTCGCGGCCGTCGTCGGTGATCCGCTCGGGACCCCACGGCGGCATCCAGACCCAGTTGATCCGGAACGCCTCGACGATGCCGTCGAGCGACTCGGCGGTCTGCTCCTCGAGCACGTCGGTCAGCGGACAGCCCGCCGAGGTGAGCGTCATGTGGATGACGAGAGCGTCGTTCTCGTCGTCCCACCCGAGGTCGTAGATGAGGCCCAGATCAACGACGTTGATCCCGAGCTCGGGATCCATGACGTCCTTGAGCGCCTCCTCGACCTGGTCGAAGAGCTTCGGCTCGAGCGTCGTGACGGCCATGATCAGGCCGTCGCCGTCGTGAGGAAGCGGTCGTAGCCCTCGTCCTCGAGCCGGGTGGCGAGCTCCTTGCCGCCCTGCTCGGCGACGCGGCCGGCGACGAAGACGTGCACGAAGTCGGGCTCGATGTAGCGCAGGATGCGCGTGTAGTGCGTGATCAGCAGCACGCCCAGTCCCGTGTTGGCGTGGGCGCGGTTCACGCCCTCCGAGACGATCTTGAGCGCGTCGACGTCGAGGCCGGAGTCGGTCTCGTCGAGCACGGCGAACTGCGGGGCGAGCAGCTCGAGCTGGAGGATCTCGTTGCGCTTCTTCTCGCCGCCCGAGAAGCCCTCGTTGACGTTGCGCGCCGCGAAGGAGGGGTCCATCCGCAGGTTGCCCATGGCCGCCTTGACGTCCTTGGTCCAGGTGCGGATCGCCGGCGCCTCTCCCGCGATCGCGGTCTTGGCGGTGCGAAGGAAGTTCGTGTTCGTCACTCCGGGGATCTCGACCGGGTACTGCATGGCGAGAAAGAGGCCGGCGCGGGCGCGCTCGTCGACGGACATGTCGAGGACCTCGACGCCGTCGAGGGTGATCGAGCCGCCGTCGACGTGGTACTTGGGGTGGCCCGCGATCGTGTAGGCGAGGGTCGACTTGCCGGACCCGTTCGGGCCCATGATCGCGTGGATCTCACCCTGGTTGATGGTGAGATCGACACCGCGGAGGATCTGCTTGGTCCCCTGCTCGGTCTCGACACTGACGTGGAGATCGCTGATCTGGAGAACGGACATTCAGACTTCCTTCGTGACGGTCGGGTCGATGTAGACGTCGCCGTCGATGATCTCGACGACGAAGACGGGGACCGGCTCGTAGGCCGGCAGGTTGAGGGGCGTCCCGGTGCGGAGGGAGAACTGCGAGCCGTGGGCCCAGCACTCGAGGCTGTCGCCCTCGACGAAGCCCTCCGAGAGGGAGATCTCGCCGTGCGTGCAGGTGTCGCCGATGGCGTGGATCTCACCGGCCGAGTCCTGGACGACGGCGATCGCGACTCCGTCGACCTCGACGCGCATGGCCTGGTTGGGGACGAGCTCGGAGACCGAGCAGATCATCGCGGCGTTGCTCATGCGGTCACCGCCGAGTTACCGGAGCCGGTCTGGCCCGCACTGCCCGCCAGCTCGGCCTCGATCGCGAGCTGCAGACGGTCCTCCAGCTCGGCGACCTTGATCTGCTGCACGATCTCGCTGAGGAAGCCGCGGACGACCAGGCGGCGCGCCTCGTCCTCTCGGATGCCGCGCGACTGCAGGTAGAAGAGCTGCTCGTCGTCGAACCGGCCGGTCGCCGAGGCGTGGCCCGCTCCGGCGATGTCGCCGGTCTCGATCTCGAGGTTCGGGATGGAGTCGGCACGGGTGCCGTCCGAGAGGACCAGGTTGCGGTTCTGCTCGTAGCTGTCGGTGCCGGTCGCGCTGTTGCGGATCAGGACGTCGCCGATCCAGACCGTGCGGGCGCCCTGACCCTGCAGCGCGCCCTTGTAGGTCACGCGGCTGCGGGTGTCGGGGGCATCGTGGTCGACGTACACCTGCTGCTCGAGGTGCTGGCCGCCGTCGGCGAAGTAGAGCCCGAAGAGCTCGCCGTCGGCACCGCGCTCGACGAGGTGCGCGGAGGGGTTGACCCGGACGATCGAGCCGCCGAGGGTGACGACGATGTGCTTGACCTTCGCGTCGCGGCCGACGCGGATGAAGTGGTTCGCCAGATGGCGCGCCTCGTCGTCCCACTCCTGCACGGACACGACGGTGAGCTGGGCTCCCTCGCCGACCAGGATCTCGACGTTCTCGGCGAGCGTCGCCGGGCCGTCGTTCTGGAGGACGACGACGCCGCGCGCGTACGGCGCCGCCTCGATGATCGTGTGAGCGGCGCGAGGAGCGGACCCGAGATCCGAGCGGACCAGGGTCGCCACCTTCTCGTCCTCGCCCGCGATGCGCACGACGAGAGCCTGCTCGAAGCTCGACCAGGCGTTGGCGGCCGCGCGGTCCTCGGGCAGTCCGGCGGTGCCGATCCGCTGGTCGTCGCGGCCGACCCACGAGACGTCGACGCCGTCGACCGCGGCGTGCTCGAACGCGGTCGGCGAGCCGTCGAGCGGTCCGTCGATGAGATCGGCGAGGCGGGCGACGGGGGTCAGCTTCCAGGCGATCTCGCGTCCGGTGACGGCCTCGAAGGCGTCGACGTCGACCGACGCGAAGCGCTCCGAGCGCGTCTGCACGGGCGTGAAGGCCCCGTCGGAGTGGGCGCTGATGCCCAGGCGCTCGGCAGCGGCAGCGCCGTCGATCTCGGGGGTCGCGGCGCTCGTGGGGACCGTCATCAGACGATGGTTCCTTTCGATGGGTGCGGGGCGCCCCGTCCGGGCGCCCCTTCGAGGGGGGAGGCGGGCGTCAACCGACGCTGCCCTCCATCCCCATCTCGATGAGCTTGTTCAGCTCGAGGGCGTACTCCATGGGCAGCTCGCGGGCGATCGGCTCGATGAAGCCGCGGACGATCATGGCCATGGCCTCGTCCTCCGGCATGCCGCGCGACATCAGGTAGAAGAGCTGCTCCTCGCTGACCTTCGACACGGTCGCCTCGTGGCCGAGCTGCACGTCGTCGACGCGGATGTCGATCGCCGGGTAGGTGTCGGAGCGCGAGATGGTGTCGACGAGCAGCGCGTCGCAGCGCACCGTGTTGGCCGAGTGGTGCGCGTTGGCGTCGACCCGGACCTCTCCGCGGTACCCCGCTCGACCGCCACCGCGGGCGATCGACTTCGAGACGATCGACGACTGCGTGTACGGCGCCATGTGGACCATCTTCGCGCCGGCGTCCTGGTGCTGCCCGGGGCCCGCGAACGCGACCGAGAGGGTCTCGCCCTTGGCGTGCTCGCCGACCAGGAAGATCGACGGGTACTTCATCGTGACCTTGGATCCGATGTTGCCGTCGATCCACTCCATCGTCGCGCCCTCGTGCGCGATCGCGCGCTTGGTGACGAGGTTGTAGACGTTGTTCGACCAGTTCTGGATCGTCGTGTAGCGCACGCGGGCGTTCTTCTTGACGATGATCTCGACCACGGCCGAGTGCAGCGAGTCCGACTTGTAGATCGGCGCGGTGCAGCCCTCGATGTAGTGCACGTAGCTGTCCTCGTCGGCGATGATCAGCGTCCGCTCGAACTGGCCCATGTTCTCGGTGTTGATGCGGAAGTACGCCTGGAGCGGGATGTCGACGTGCACGCCCTTGGGGACGTACACGAACGAACCGCCCGACCACACGGCGGTGTTCAGGGCCGCGAACTTGTTGTCGCCCGCGGGGATGACGGTGCCGAAGTACTCCTCGAAGATCTCGGGGTGCTCGCGCAGCGCGGTGTCGGTGTCCATGAAGATGACACCCTGCTCCTCCAGATCCTCGCGGATCTGGTGGTAGACGACCTCGGACTCGTACTGCGCCGCGACGCCGCCGACGAGGCGCTGGCGCTCCGCCTCCGGGATCCCGAGCTTCTCGTACGTGTTCTTGATGTCGTCGGGGAGGTCGTCCCAGGTCTGCGCCTGCTTCTCGGTCGAGCGGACGAAGTACTTGATGTTGTCGAAGTCGATCGCCGACAGGTCGGCGCCCCACGTCGGCATGGGCTTGCGCTCGAACAGCTTCAGCGCCTTCATGCGGCGGTCGCGCATCCAGGCCGGCTCGTTCTTGAGCGCGGAGATGTCGGAGACGACCTCGGGCGAGATCCCGCGGCGCGCGGACGCCCCCGCGGAGTCGGAGTCGGCCCAGCCGAACTCGTAGACGCCGAGGCTCTCGAGCTCGGGGCGGTCGATCAGGATGTCTGACATGTGTACCTCGTTTCCTACCCACTGCTAACCGGTCGGGTTCCGGAGTCATTCCCCGTGGGGCGACCCGGAGCACATTCCGGCTGGTCGCGATCGTGGACGATGCGCGGGGGCGGTTGATGTGCGTGCCTGAGATGTCCTAAGAGAAGTGCTGCGGCGCGTCATCGGGCCGGTGGTCCCTGTCGACGCCGTGTCCGCGCGGATGCCGGGGTCTCACGTCGTACCTGAACCAACTATTCATTCTACAGAGGCGCGCCCGGATGGGAACCCGCTCACCTGGGTGTCGGCCGGGTGCGACGTCCCGCGCCACCAGACGATGGTGGCCATACCGGTGTCGGTGGTCCGTGATGATCTTCGGGCATGCCGAACGACGACTCGATCCCACTGCTCCCCCGCCTCCTGCTCGCCTCCGCAGGCCTCGGTCTCCCGCCCGCGGAGGCCGCGCTCCACCGCCGCCTGGGCACCGCGCTCGCGCGAGACCTGCCCGTCCGGGCGCTGCCGCTCGCCCTGCTGCGACTCCGTGGGCACCTGCGGCGGCCGTCGCGAGGAGGCGCCGGTCGATGAGCCGCGGGGACCCGTCGGGAGCTCGGCCGGCGGTGTCAGTGGACGGGTTCGAGCTCCTCCGCCGCCCGGCGGCGCTGAGCACGGACGGTGAACAGGCGGGGGTTCACGTCGAGGAGCACGCGCACGGTGCCCACCCAGACGAGCGCCGAACCCAGCAGGTGCACGGCGACCAGGGCCTCCGGGAGGGCGAGGAGGGACTGCGCGACCCCGACGAGCGCCTGCAGCACGACCACGGCGATGTAGGTCGCCGCCCGTCGGCGCGCGAGCTCCGCACCGGCGACCCGGCGCAGGAGCGCGAACAGGACGATGCCGAGCACGAGCGACGCCGTGCCGAGCACGCCGTGCACCACGGTGACGCTCTCCCAGTGGAAGCGCATCCGGGGCACCTCCGCGGAGTCGCCTGCATGAGGACCGGTGCCGGTCACGAGCGTGCCGACGAGGATCACCAGCAGGGTGACCACGACGAGGGCGATGCTGACGGCGCGGGTGAGCGCGTCCGGCTCGAAGTCCGTGGACTGCGACCGGTGGGCGCGGTGCCACGTCAGCGACGTCGTGGTGAGCAGGGCGATGGCCAGGACGAAGTGCCCCGCGACGATGTAGGGGTTCAGACCCGAGTGCACGGTCGCTCCGCCCGCGAGGGCGTTCGCGACGACCAGCCAGAACTGCGACCAGGCCAGTCGCGTCATCGTCCGGTCGCGCGGCTTCTGGAGTCGCGCCGCAGTGATCGCCCAGCCGACGGCGATGATCAGCACGCCGGTGAAGGCTCTGTTGGTGAACTCGATGAAACCGTGGATCCCGAGCTCCGGGGTCGATGTGAGGGATCCCGCGTCGCAGGCCGGCCAGGTCGGGCAGCCGAGGCCCGATCCGGTCAGTCGCACCACTCCCCCGAAGAAGATGATCAGGATGCTCGCGACGAGTGCCGCGGTCGTGCCCCAGCGCAGGGCCCGCGGCGAGAGCGTGACCCGCTCGGCGAGGAACGAGAAGGGGGTCACCATCAGAACGGCAGCAGGGGGTCGATGCCGACGGCGAGGAACAGCAGGGTGAGGTACCCGATCGAGCCGTGGAACACGCGCATCGGCGAGACGTGCTCGTGACGGATCGCGAGGTTGTAGAGGCGGTGCGTCTCGGCGATGAACCAGACACCGCTCGCGAGCGCGACGACGGTGTACACCACGCCCATCCCGGCCACGGGGATCAGCAGGAGCGAGCAGGCCACCGTCGCCCAGGCGTACAGGATGACCTGCAGCCCGACGACCGTGCGGCCGCGGACCACGGCGAGCATCGGCACTCCGGCCGCCTGGTAGTCGTCGCGGTACTTCATCGACAGGGGCCAGTAGTGCGGCGGGGTCCACAGGAAGATGACCGAGAAGAGGATCACGGGCGCCCAGTCGAGCGAGTTCGTGACGGCGGCCCAGCCGATGAGCACGGGCATGCAGCCGGCGATGCCGCCCCAGACGATGTTCTGCGGAGTGCGGCGCTTGAGGAAGAGCGTGTAGAAGACGACGTAGATGAGGATCGCCGCGAGCGAGAGGCCGGCAGCCAGCCAGTTCGCCGTCAGGCCGAGCCAGACGATCGACAGCACTCCGATCGCGGTGGCGAACACCAGCGCGGCCCGGTCCGAGATCTCGCCCGTCACGAGCGGGCGGTTCTTCGTCCGGTTCATGATGCGGTCGATGTCGCGGTCGAAGTAGCAGTTGAAGGCGCCGGCCGACCCTGCGCTCAGCGCTCCGCCGATGAGGACGTTGAGCACGAGCCAGAGGTTCGGGATGCCGCCCTGGGCGAGGATCATCGTCGGGGCCGTCACCACGAGGAGGAGCTCGATCACGCGGGGCTTCGTCAGCGAGACGAAGGCCTTCACCTTGCGAGACAGGGTCGCCCCGGGCGATCCGCCCCGTTCGATCGCGGTGGTCTCTACGGCTACGTCCATTGCTCCTCTAACGTTCGACAATCCCGAACGAGTGTAATGCGCGCAGGCTGGACCCGGGCCCGGTCCATCGGTTCCGTCACACCGCTCCCGCCGCGTGCACGCTTGCCCAAACGACTCCCGACATATGCATCCCGCAACCCCCGTCGGCGAGCGCACCCCCCTCCGTATACTCGGGACTGCTCGCCAGAGCGCCCGGCACGCACCCGAGCCCGCCCCGACCGATCGGTCGCCGCGAGGCCCAGAGGGTCGCCGCCGGAGCATCGTGCCGAAGTCGTCGCGCGGCGTGCTCCACCATGCGAGAGGGCCGACGGTCTGCGTCTGCCCCACGTCTCGAGAAGGGTCAGTACCAAGTGTCAGAACTGCAATGGGAATCCATTGACGAGAAGGCAGTCGACACGGCGAGGGTCCTCGCCGCGGATGCCGTGGAGAAGGTCGGCAACGGTCATCCCGGGACCGCCATGAGCCTCGCTCCGGCCGCGTACCTCCTCTTCCAGAAGGTCATGCGCCGCGACCCCTCCGACAGCACCTGGATCGGCCGCGACCGCTTCATCCTGTCGGTCGGCCACTCCTCGCTGACCCAGTACGTCCAGTTCTACCTGGGCGGCTACGGCCTCGAGCTCGACGACCTGAAGGCGCTGCGCACCTGGGGCTCCAAGACCCCCGGGCACCCCGAGTACGGCCACACGGACGGCGTCGAGATCACGACCGGCCCGCTCGGCCAGGGCCTCGCCTCTGCCGTCGGCTTCGCCTACGCCTCGCGCTTCGAGCGCGACCTGTTCGACCCCGAGGCCGCCGCGGGCACCTCGCCGTTCGACCACTTCGTCTACGTGATCGCCGGCGACGGCGACCTGCAGGAGGGCGTCACCAGCGAGGCCTCCTCGCTCGCCGGCCACCAGCAGCTCGGCAACCTGGTCGTCATCTACGACTCCAACCAGATCTCGATCGAGGACGACACCAACATCGCCTTCACCGAGGACGTCAAGGACCGCTACGAGGCGTACGACTGGCAGGTCCAGATCGTCGACTGGAAGAAGACCGGCGAGTACCACGAGGACGTCGCCGAACTCCACGCCGCGATCGAGGCAGCCAAGGGCGAGACCGGCAAGCCGTCGCTCATCATCCTGCGCACCATCATCGGCTGGCCCTCGCCGAAGAAGCAGAACACCGGCAAGATCCACGGCTCCGCCCTCGGCGCCGATGAGCTCCGCGGCCTCAAGGAGGTGCTCGGCTTCGACCCCGAGAAGACCTTCGACGTCGCCGACGAGGTCATCGAGCACACTCGCAAGGCCGTCGAGCGCGGCCAGGCGCAGCACGCCGAGTGGACCGAGCAGTTCGACGCGTGGGCCGCGGCCAACCCCGAGAAGAAGGTCCTGCTGGACCGCGTCCTGAGCGGCGACCTCCCCGAGGGCGTCGAGGACGTGCTCCCCGTGTTCGAGCCCGGCAAGGAGGTGTCGACCCGCGCCGCGTCCGGCAAGGTCATCAACGCCCTCGCCGGAGTGATCCCGGAGCTGTGGGGCGGCTCGGCCGACCTCGCCGAGTCGAACAACACCACCATCGAGGGCGCCGGCTCGTTCGTGCCGTCCGAGTTCTCGACCCACGAGTGGACGGGGAAGAAGGGCGGCCGCGTGCTGCACTTCGGCATCCGCGAGCACGCCATGGGCTCGATCCTCAACGGCATCGTCCTGCACGGGAACACCCGCCCCTTCGGCGGTACCTTCCTGATCTTCTCCGACTACATGCGCCCGGCGGTCCGTCTCGCCGCGCTCATGAAGGCGCCGGCCATCTACGTCTGGACCCACGACTCCGTGGCGCTCGGCGAGGACGGCCCGACGCACCAGCCGGTCGAGCAGCTCGCGTCCCTCCGCGCGATCCCGGGACTGGACATCGTCCGCCCCGGCGACGCGAACGAGGTCGCCTACGCCTGGAAGACGATCCTCGCGCGCCGCGAGGGCCCCGCGGGCCTCGCGCTGACCCGTCAGAACATCCCGGTGTTCGAGCGCGGCGAGGGCGAGGCCGAGGGCGAGACCTTCGCTCACGCCTCGAACGTCGCCAAGGGCGCGTACGTGCTCGCCGAGGCGCCCGGCGGCACGCCGGACGTCATCCTCATCGCGACCGGGTCCGAGCTCCAGATCGCCGTCGAGACGCGCGAGAAGCTGAAGGCCGAGGGCGTGAACGCCCGCGTCGTCTCGGCTCCGTCGCTCGAGTGGTTCGAGGAGCAGGACGCGGCCTACCGCGAGAAGGTCCTGCCCTCCGCTGTGAAGGCCCGCGTCTCCATCGAGGCCGGACTGAGCCTCGGCTGGCAGAAGTACGTCGGCGACGCCGGCCGCTCGGTCTCGATCGAGCACTTCGGCGCGTCGGCCGACTACAAGACCCTGTTCCGCGAGTTCGGGATCACCACGGAGGCGGCACTCGCCGCCGCCAAGGAGTCGCTCGCAGCCTCCTGAGCCGAAGGCCGCGTCCACACGGACGCGGCCTTCGCCGTCGGGGCTCCGGCTCCACGCCCGCATCACCTCCGAACGAAGAAGAGAAGAAGAGACATGACCGAGAACACCCCCACCGCAGACCTCTCCGCCGCCGGCGTCAGCATCTGGCTCGACGACCTCTCCCGCACGCGCATCTCCTCGGGCGGGCTCCAGAAGCTCATCGACGAGAAGAACGTCGTCGGAGTCACGACGAACCCGACGATCTTCGCGGCCGCCCTGGCCAACGGCGAGTCGTACGACGCCCAGGTGCGCGAGCTCGCCGCCTCCGGCACCTCCGTCACCGACGCCGTCTTCGAGATCACCACCGACGACGTCGCCGCCGCATCGGACGTCTTCCGTCCGATCTACGACGCCACCAACGGCTACGACGGCCGCGTGTCGATCGAGGTCGAGCCCGGCCTGGCGCACGACGCGCAGGGCACCATCGAGCAGGCCAAGGCCCTGTGGGCCAAGGTCGACCGCCCGAACGCCATGATCAAGATCCCCGCGACCGTCGAGGGCCTCGAGGCCATCACCGAGGTCATCGGCTCGGGCATCTCGGTCAACGTCACGCTGATCTTCTCGCTCGCCCGCTACCGCGCCGTCATCAACGCGTACCTCGCCGGCCTCGAGAAGGCCAAGGACGCCGGCATCGACCTGTCGACCATCCACTCCGTCGCCTCGTTCTTCGTCTCGCGCGTCGACACCGAGATCGACAAGCGCCTCGAGGCCGTCGGCACCGACGAGGCGAAGGCGCTCAAGAGCAAGTCGGGCGTCGCCAACGCCCAGCTCGCCTACGAGGTCTTCGTCGAGGCGTTCGCGACCGAGCGCGCCCTGCTCCTGCAGGAGTCCGGCGCCAATCGCCAGCGTCCGCTGTGGGCCTCGACCGGCGTGAAGTCGACCGATCTCCCCGACACGCTCTACGTCACCGAGCTCGTCGCGGCCGGCGTCGTCAACACGATGCCCGAGAAGACCCTCGAGGCGACCTTCGACCACGGCGTCATCACCGGCGATACGGTCACGGGCGCCTACGCCGACGCGAACGCCGTCCTCGACGCCGTCGCGGCGCAGGGCGTCTCGTACGCCGAGGTCACCGAGCTGCTCGAGAAGGAGGGCGTGGAGAAGTTCATCGTCTCCTGGAACGAGCTGCTCGACACCGTCACCGCAGCTCTCGAGGGCGCGAAGGCGCAGGCCTGATCATGGCGATCCAGATCCACGTCAGCGGAGACGCCGAGAAGGCCGTCGACCGCGTCGTCCCCGATCTCGTCGCCGACGAGGTCGCCTCGGGCATCACCGCGCAGGTCCCCACGCTGTGGGGCGCCGCCGCGGAGGAGGAGTCGGCCAAGCGCCTCGGCTGGACCGAGTCGACGTCGGTGTCGCGCCCGCTGATCCCCGAGATCCTGGCGCTCCGCGAGGAGTTCGCCTCGAAGGGCATCGATCACATCGTGCTCGGCGGGATGGGCGGATCGTCGCTCGCCCCCGAGGTCATCACCCGCACGGCCGGCGTCGAGCTGACCGTCCTCGACTCGACCGCTCCCGGTCAGGTGCTGGCGGCCCTCCGGGACCGCCTCTCCTCGACCGCCGTCGTGATCTCGTCGAAGTCGGGCTCGACCGTCGAGACCGCGAGCCAGAAGAAGGCCTACGAGAAGGCGTTCACCGAGGCGGGCATCGACCCCCTCGAGCGCATCGTCATCGTGACCGACCCCGGCTCGCCGCTGGATACATCCTCACGCGAGGCCGGCTACCGCGTGTTCAACGCCGACCCGAACATCGGTGGCCGCTTCTCGGCGCTCTCCGCGTTCGGCCTGGTCCCCTCCGGACTCGCCGGCGCCGACATCGAGGCCCTCCTCGACGAGGCCGCGGAGGCCTCGCTCGGTCTCGCCGTCGACTCCCCCGAGAACCCGGGGCTCGTGCTCGGAGCGGCGATCGCCGCCACCAGCCCGCGCCGCGACAAGCTCGCGATCGTCGCCGACGGCACCCACATCGTGGGCTTCGCCGACTGGGCGGAGCAGCTGATCGCCGAGTCCACCGGCAAGGACGGCACCGGGATCCTGCCGGTCGTGCTCGGCACGCTCGCCCCCGAGCTGTCGGAGGACCTGCCCGACGTGCAGGTCGTCCGCCTGGTCGACGACGCGAGCGCGCTGCACCTGTTCCCGCGCGACCGCCACGAGGGCGAGATCCTGCTCTCGGGCTCGCTCGGCGCGCAGATGCTGACCTGGGAGTACGCGGTCGCCGTCGCAGGACGACTGCTCGGCATCAACCCGTTCGACCAGCCCGACGTCGAGTCCGCGAAGATCGCGACCCGCGCCCTGCTCGAGAAGCGTCCCGAGCCCGAGGCGCCGGCCTTCACCGACGCCGGCATCGAGGTCACGGGCAGCCCCGTGGTCACCGAGGGCGTCTCGACCGTCGCCGAGGCCGTCGACCGCCTCCTCGCGCAGCTCGGCGAGGGCGGCTACGTGGCCATCCAGGCCTACGTCGACCGCCTCGCCGTGCCGCAGTTGGAGGGCGTCCGCGATCTCCTCGCCGCGCAGGCCCAGCGGCCCGTCACCTTCGGGTGGGGTCCCCGCTTCCTGCACTCGACCGGTCAGTATCACAAGGGCGGCGCCCCGACCGGCGTCTTCCTGCAGATCACCGAGCGCGCTACCGCCGATCTCGAGATCCCGGACAGCCCGTTCACCTTCGGGCAGCTGATCCTCGCGCAGGCGGCCGGCGACGCGAGCGTGCTCGCCGAGCACGGCCGACCGGTGCTGACGCTGACGCTGACCGATCCCGAGGCCGACCTCGAGGCCCTCTTCGAGGCCCTCAACAGCTGATCCGACGGGCACGCCGCTCCGCCCCCACCGGGGCGGGGCGGCGTGCCCGCGATCGGTCCCACCCACTCCTCATCGAGAGCAGTGCGCCGGAGTAGCCGGCACACAGAAGGACACTGCACATGTCTGTGGACATCACCCCCGAGTTCAACCCCCTGCGGTTGAGCTTCGACCGGCGGTTGAACCGGATCGCGGGGCCCAGCGGCCTCGTCATCTTCGGCGTCACCGGCGATCTCTCGCGCAAGAAGCTGATGCCGGCGGTCTACGACCTCGCCAACCGCGGACTGCTGCCCCCCGGATTCGCGCTCGTCGGCTTCGCCCGGCGCGACTGGGACGACCAGGACTTCGAGCAGGTGGTGCACGACTCCGTCAAGAAGTACGCGCGCACCGAGTTCCACGAGGAGGTCTGGGCGCAGCTCGCGCAGGGCATCCGCTTCGTGCAGGGCGAGTTCGACGACCCCGAGGCGTTCACCCGCCTGAAGACCACCGTCGACGAGCTCGATCGCGAGCGCGGCACGATGGGCAACTTCGCCTTCTACCTCTCCATCCCCCCGAAGTCCTTCCCGCAGGTCACCGAGCAGCTGCGCAACTCCGGTCTCGCGGAGCAGAAGGAGGGCCAGTGGCGGCGCGTCGTCATCGAGAAGCCCTTCGGCAGCGACCTCACGACCGCCCGTGAGCTGAACGCCGTCGTCGAGTCGGTCTTCCCGCCCGACTCGGTGTTCCGCATCGACCACTACCTCGGCAAGGAGACGGTCCAGAACATCCTGGCGCTGCGCTTCGCCAACATGATGTACGAGCCGCTCTGGAACTCGAACTACGTCGACCACGTGCAGATCACCATGGCCGAGGACATCGGAGTGGGCGGCCGCGCCGGGTACTACGACGGCATCGGGGCCGCGCGCGACGTGATCCAGAACCACCTCCTCCAGCTCCTCGCCCTCACGGCGATGGAGGAGCCGATCTCGTTCGACGCCGCCGACCTGCGCGCCGAGAAGGAGAAGGTCCTCGCAGCGGTCCGCCTCCCGAAGGACCTCTCCACCGCCACCGCCCGCGGGCAGTACGCCGGCGGCTGGCAGGGCGGCGAGAAGGTCCTCGGCTTCCTCGAGGAGGACGGCATGAGCCCCACCTCGACGACCGAGACGTTCGCAGCCATGCGCCTGGACATCGGCACGCGCCGCTGGGCGGGTGTCCCGTTCTACCTGCGCGCAGGCAAGCGCCTCGGTCGTCGCGTCACCGAGATCGCGGTCGTCTTCAAACGGGCTCCGCAGCAGCTCTTCGCCGAGAGCCAGACGACCTCGCTCGGTCAGAACGCACTCGTCATCCGCGTGCAGCCGGATGAGGGCGTCACCATGCGCTTCGGCTCGAAGGTCCCGGGCGCCGGCATGCAGGTGCGCGACGTGACGATGGACTTCGGCTACGGCCACGCGTTCACCGAGGCGAGCCCCGAGGCCTACGAGCGTCTGATCCTCGACGTCCTCCTGGGCGAGCCCCCGCTGTTCCCCCGCCACGAGGAGGTCGAGCTCTCCTGGAAGATCCTCGACCCGATCGAGGAGTTCTGGGAGACCCAGGGCCAGCCCGAGCAGTACCGCCCCGGAACCTGGGGCCCCGAATCCGCCGACGAGCTCCTCGCCCGCGACGGCCGTACCTGGAGGCGTCCATGATCGTCGATCTGCCCGACACCACGACCAGCGAGGTCTCCAAGACCCTGGTCAAGATCCGCGAGGAGGGCGGCGCCGTCGCTCTCGGACGCGTGCTGACCCTCATCATCGCGACCTCCCGGGGTCACGAGGAGGAGGCGATCGACGCGGCGAACGACGCCTCGCGCGAGCACCCGATGCGCGTCATCGTCGTCTCCAAGGACGACGGGCTCACCACGGTCCCCGTGGACGCCACCCCGCGGGTCGACGCCCAGATCCGGGTCGGCGGCGACGCCGGCGCGAGCGAGGTCGTCGTGCTCCGCCCCTTCGGCGACGCGGCGAACGACGAGGAGAGCCTGGTCACGGGCCTCCTCCTGCCCGACGCCCCCGTGGTCGCCTGGTGGCCGAACAGTGCGCCCGAGAGCGCCTCGAAGTCGCCCATCGGCCGCATCGCGCAGCGGCGCATCACCGACGCCTCGGCGCAGTCGAACCCGGCGGAGGCATTGCACCACCTCGCCTCCACCTACGCCCCCGGCGACACCGACTTCGCCTGGACGCGGCTGACCCTCTGGCGCGCGCAGCTCGCCGCGGTCCTCGACCAGCCGCCGTACGAGCCGATCACGGCCGTCGAGGTGTCGGGCGCTCCCGACTCGCCGTCGACGATCCTGCTCGCCGCGTGGCTCCAGCTCGAACTCGACATCCCGGTCGATCACGAGCTGACCATCAGCGCGACAGGGTCGAGCGGCATCCACGGCGTCAAGCTGATCCGCGCGTCGGGGACCATCGAGCTGGAGCGCTCGATCCCCAACGTGGCGACGCTGACGCAGCCGGAGCAGCCCGTCCACGACATCTCGCTCCCCCGCCGCAGCCTCCGCGACTGCCTGGCCGAGGAGCTGCGCAGGCTCGACCCGGATGACCTGTACGGTGAAGTCATCTCGCGCGGCGTCGACATGCTCACCGAGCAGACCGGGGCCCGCAGCGCTTCCTGACACGGAGCCGACCATCCGCCGATCGGCATTCGAACCCGAAGGAGACCTCTCATGACCACCGAACGTCGAGTGCTCGTCCACCGCGACAAGCAGACCCTCGCCGGGTCGGTCGCCGCCCGCTTCATCACGAAGACGATCGACATCCTCGACGATCTGGGGGCCGCCAACGTGATCCTGACCGGCGGGACCATGGGGGCGGCGACGCTCGCCGAGATCGCGACGTCGTCCGCCTCCGGCAACGTCGACTGGTCGAGAGTCCACTTCTGGTGGGGGGACGAGCGCTGGGTTCCCCGCGGCCACGAGGACCGCAACGACGTCCAGGCGGGTGATCTGTTCACCCGCCTCGACGTCCCCGCCGAGAACGTGCACGCGTTCCCCGCATCCGACGACGGGATCGACCTGGACGCGGCCGCGACCCTCTACGACGCGCAGCTGCGCGCTCACGCGACGGAGGGTCGCGACTACCCCCGGTTCGACATCACGTTCCTGGGAGTGGGTCCCGACGGTCACATCGCGTCGCTGTTCCCCGAGCGCTCGGCGATCCGCTCCACCGAGGCCGGGGTGCTCCCGGTGCGCAACTCCCCCAAGCCGCCTCCGGAGCGCCTCACCCTGACCCTCCCGCTCATCAACCAGTCCGACCGGATCTGGATGGTGCTCGCGGGAGCGGACAAGGCGTCTGCTCTCGGTCTCGCGCTCGCCGGTGCCAACACGAACGAAGTGCCGGTCGCCGGAGCCTTCGGCCGCAAGCGCACGGTCTTCTTCGTCGACCAGGAGGCCGCGGCCGAGGTTCCGGAGTCTCTCATCGCACCCAGCTACTGAGCGCGCCCGGTCCATCCGGGCCCACCACGGCGAAAGGCCCGATCCTCAGCGGATCGGGCCTTTCCTCGTTCCTGCGGGAGCAGGATCAGGACGGAGTCGCGGTGCCGCGACGGGCGCGCAACTGCTGCAGCGCCTCCTCGAGGAGCTGGGCCGCCTCGGCCTCGGTGCGACGCTCCTTCACGTAGGCGAGGTGTGTCTTGTAGGGCTCGGTCTTCGCGACCTGCGGGGGGTTCGCACGGTCGCGTCCAGCGGGAAGACCGGACTGGGGCGAGTCGATCACCTCGGGGATCTCGTCCTCGGGGAGGGCCGCCGAGAAGTGGCGCACCGTCTCGTTGCCGAGAGCATCCCAGTAGGACACCGCCACTCGCTCCGCGTGGAAGCCCCGGTCCTGCTCGCCCATGGGTCCCGCGCCGACGCGCGAACCGCGGATTGCACTGCCGCCTGATGCCATTCCGTGTACCCCTATGCTCCGGTGTCGAACTTGGTGATGAGACCGAGCACCACGATGCACGCCAGCCAGACGAGGCCGAGGATCACGGTGATGCGGTTGAGATTGCGCTCCGCGACACCCGAGGCGCCGAGGTTGGAGGTGACTCCACCGCCGAACATGTCGGACAGTCCGCCGCCGCGCCCCTTGTGGAGCAGGATCAGCATGGTGAGCAGGAGGCTCGTGATGCCCAGGATGACCTGGAGCACGACCTGGAGGATGTCCACGCGGTACCTTTCGAAGTTCCGGCGCATTGCGCGCCCCGACGAGTATAACGGCGCCTGCGAATCCGCGCGGAATGCGTCCACCCGTGTTCGGCTCGCTGTATACGGCGTGGTGCGACTGCTGGAGTGGGCGGAGGGGGTGGCCTCGTCGCGGCGCCCTCCCGCGCCCCTGCGGGGCGCCCGCCAGACCCGAGCCGGTCGCCGCGACGAGACCACCCCCTCCGCCCGGGTGCCGCGAGGCACCCCACCAGCAGTAACGGCGAACGACCCGGAACCGAGAATGGGTTGGGATCGGCTCCGTCCAATCGGTCCATCGGACGACGGCCCTCGCGCAGCAGGGCGGACCGGCGATTCGCGTCCCAGCGAATCGCCGTGGCTGAACCTACGACGCTCTGCGGAACGCAACCACCTCGAACAACCGACTGCGCCACGCCGCGTAGGAGCGGCGTGGACGACGGAAAGGCGGCGGGCCCGATGGGCCCCGTCCGGACGATCGATCGGACGACGGCCCTCGCGCAGCGAGGCCGACCGGCGATTCGCGTGCGAGCGAATCGTCGTGGCCGGACGACGGACGCTCTGCAGAACGCGACCACTTCGATCAACCGACTGCGCCACGCCGCGCAGGGAGCGGCGTGGACGACGGAAAGGGGCGGGCCCGATGGGCCCGCCCCTTTCCGTCGCAGAGGATCAGACCCCGACGTGGTTGCGGAAGCGCGCGATCGCGGCGAACTCCTCGACCTGGAGGCTCGCGCCTCCGACGAGGGCGCCGTCGACGTCGGGCTCGCGCATGAAGCCGGCGATGTTGCCCGACTTCACCGAACCGCCGTAGAGGATCCGGGTCTTCGCCGCTGTCTCGGCTCCGAGGATCTCGGAGACGACGCCGCGCAGCGCCTTGCAGACCTGCTGGGCCTGCTCGGGCGTCGCAGCCTGTCCGGAGCCGATGGCCCAGACGGGCTCGTACGCGACGACCAGGTCGGCGTCCGCGGGGAGGCCGGTGAGGGCCTCCTTCAACTGAGCGACCGGGACCGCGGACGGTCCGTGCTTCTCGAGGTCCTCGGCGGTCTCTCCGACGCAGACGATCGGCGGCACGCCGTGCTTGACGGCCGCGGCCGTCTTCGCGGCGATGTCCGCGTCCGTCTCGCCGTGGAGCGTGCGACGCTCCGAGTGGCCGACGATCACGTAGTCGCAGTCGAGCTGCTTGAGGAACTGCCCCGAGATCTCACCGGTGTAGGCCCCGCTGTCGAACTTCGACAGGTCCTGCGCGCCGTACTTGAGCGGCAGCTTGTCGGAGTCGACGAGGATCTGCACCGGGCGCAGGTCGGTGAACGGCGGGAACACCGCGACCTCGACACCGTCGAAGTCGTGGTCCGCGTCCTTGAGGCTCCACGCGAGCTTCTGGACGAACGCGATGGCCTGGAGGTGGTCCAGGTTCATCTTCCAGTTGCCGGCGATGAGCGGGGTGCGGGTGTCTACTGCCATCCGAGGACCTCCAGTCCGGGGAGGCGCTTGCCTTCGAGGAATTCGAGGCTCGCTCCGCCTCCCGTCGAGATGTGGCCGAACTGCTCGTCCTCGAATCCGAGGGCGCGCACTGCGGCTGCCGAGTCGCCGCCGCCGACGACGCTGAGTCCGTCGACCTCGGTGAGGGCCTGGGCGACGGCCTTCGTGCCGGCCGCGAACGGCTCGATCTCGAAGACGCCCATCGGCCCGTTCCAGAACACGGTCTTCGAGGCCGCGACGATCCCGGCGAACCGCTTCGCGGTGTCCGGTCCGATGTCGAGGCCCAGACCGGAGGCGCCCCACGGGGTGCCCTCGATCGCGTCGGCCGACGCCGTCTCGTACTCCGCGTCGGCGCCGAACTTCGAGGCGACGACCACGTCCGTGGGCAGCACGATCTCGACGCCCAGCTCCTCCGCCTTCGCGAGGTAGCCGAGCACGGTGTCGATCTGGTCGGCCTCGAGCAGGCTGGAGCCGACCTCGTGGCCCTGGGCCTTGAGGAAGGTGAACAGCATGCCTCCGCCGATGAGGATCGAGTCGACCCGCGGGAGGAGGTGGTCGATCACGCCGAGCTTGTCCGACACCTTCGAGCCGCCGAGGACCACGGTGTACGGGCGCTCGGGCTTCTCCGTGAGCCGGTCGAGCACCTCGAGCTCGGCCGCGATGAGCGTGCCGGCAGCGCTGGGGAGCAGCTGCGCGAGCTCGTAGACGCTGGCCTGCTTGCGGTGCACGACGCCGAACCCGTCCGAGACGAAGGCGTCGCCGAAGGCGGCCAGCTTCTCGGCGAAGGCGCGGCGTTCGGCCTCGTCCTTGCTCGTCTCCCCCGCGTTGAAGCGGAGGTTCTCGAGCACGACGACCTCACCCGCGGCGAGGCCCTCGACGGCCGAGGCCGCGGAGTCGCCGACGGTGTCCTCGGCGAACGACACCGGAGCGTCGAGGAGCTCGCCCAGGCGCTCGGCCACCGGCGCGAGGCTGTACTTCGGGTTCGGCTCCCCGTCGGGGCGCCCGAGGTGGCTCACGACCACGACTCGGGCACCCTCGGAGACGAGCCGCTGGAGAGTGGGCAGCGAGGCGCGCACGCGGCCGTCGTCCGTGATCGTTCCGTCCTTCAGGGGGACGTTCAGATCGCAGCGGACGACGACGCGCTTGCCGGCCAGGGAGCCCAGTGAGTCCAGGGTGCGGAACGTCACTGCGTCAGGCCCTAGAGCTTGCCGGCGACGAACTCGGTGACGTCGACGAGGCGGTTGGAGTAGCCCCACTCGTTGTCGTACCAGGACGCGACCTTGACCTGGCTGCCGATGACCTTCGTGAGGCCGGCGTCGAAGATCGAGGAGTGCGGGTCGGTCACGATGTCGCTCGAGACGATCGGGTCCTCGGTGTACTTCAGGATGCCCTTGAGGTCGCCCTCGGCAGCGGCCTTGTAGGCGGCGTTGATCTCCTCGACCGTGGCGGGCTTCGAGAGCTCGACGGTGAGGTCGGTGATCGAGCCGGTCGGGACCGGGACGCGGAGGGCGTAGCCGTCGAGCTTGCCGACGAGCTCCGGGATGACGAGGCCGAGAGCCTTGGCGGCACCGGTCGAGGTCGGGATGATGTTGACGGCGGCGGCGCGGGCGCGGCGGAGGTCGCTGTGCGGGCCGTCCTGCAGGTTCTGGTCGGCGGTGTACGCGTGGACCGTGGTCATGAGGCCGCGCTCGATGCCGAAGTTGTCGAGCAGCACCTTGGCGAGCGGCGCGAGGCAGTTCGTGGTGCAGGAGGCGTTGGAGATGATGTCGTGGGTCGCGGGGTCGTAGGTGCCCTCGTTGACGCCGAGGACCAGGGTCGCGACATCGCTGCCGGTGGCGGGAGCCGAGACGATGACCTTCTTGGCGCCCGCGGTGATGTGCTTGCGCGCGTCCTCCGACTTGGTGAAGCGACCGGTCGACTCGATGACGACGTCGACTCCCAGCTCGCCCCACGGGAGGTTGGCGGGGTCGCGCTCCTCGAGCACGATGATGGGCTTGCCGTTGACGACGATCTTGTCGCCGTCGAGCTCCACGGTGGCGTCCAGACGGCCGGTGATGGAGTCGTACTTCAGGAGGTGCGCGAGCGCCTTGTTGTCGGTGAGGTCGTTGACCGCGACGATCTCGAGGTCGCTGCCCTTGGCGAGGGCCGCACGGAAGAAGTTACGGCCGATACGGCCGAAGCCGTTGATGCCGATCTTTACGGACACAGATTTCTCCTGGTGAGGAAGGGCACCCGGACGGTGCAGTGGAGGGTTGGAACGCTGCGAGAAGGCGCCCCGGGCCGGGCCCGGGACGCCGACATCGCTACGACAGTAGCAGCAGGCCGGAAGTCTTCTCGCGGGCCTTCTCGAAGCGCGCGGACACGTCCGCCCAGTTCACGATGTTCCAGAAAGCCTTGACGTAATCGGCCTTCACGTTGACGTAGTCGAGGTAGAAGGCGTGCTCCCACATGTCCAGGAGCAGCACCGGCACGGTGGCGGCGGCGAGGTTGCCCTGGTGGTCGTAGAGCTGCTCGATGATGAGCTTCTCGCCCAGCGAGTCCCAGGCGAGGATCGACCAGCCGGACCCCTGGATGCCGAGGGCCGAGGCGGTGAAGTGCGCGCGGAACTTGTCGAAGGACCCGAAGGAGTCGTCGATCGCCGCGGCGAGCTCTCCGACGGGCTTGTCGCCTCCGTCGGGAGAGAGGTTGTTCCAGAAGACCGTGTGGTTCACGTGACCGGCGAGGTTGAACGCGAGGTCCTTCTGCAGCTTGTTCACGTTCGCGAGGTTGTCGCTGTCGCGAGCGTCCTGGAGCGCGGCGAGGGCGGTGTTGGCGCCCGTCACGTAGGTGGCGTGGTGCTTGTCGTGGTGGAGCTCCATGATCCGCCCACTGATGTTCGGCTCGAGGGCCGAGTAGTCGTAGGGCAGTTCGGCGAGCGTGTAGTCAGCCATTCGCAATCTCCTGTTCGTGATCGTCGATCTCGAGAGGTCGGCCGGCCTCGATCCGTCTCCTCACGGGGAGGAGGACGGGCGCCGGCGGCGACCTGAGCGACCTGCCCAGTCTAGTGACGGGGGACCTTCGCACTCGGAGTCCCTCCGCCGTTCAACCAGGAGACACTCAGCGTTCGCGCACCCGTCTCAGCCGGTCACAGGTCCTGGAGCTCCGGGGGGAGGTTCGCGTCGGTGCCCGGGATGTCGAGCTCGGAGGCGCGCTTGTCGGCCATCGCCAGGAGGCGCCGGATGCGTCCGGCGACGGCGTCCTTGGTCATGGGCGGATCGGCGTGGTGACCCAGCTCGTCCAGGCTCGCGTCGCGGTGGGACAGGCGGAGACGTCCCGCGTAGCGCAGGTGCTCGGGGATGTCGTCGCCGAGGATCTCCATCGCGCGCTCGACGCGGGCGCACGCGGCGACGGCGGCCTGCGCCGAGCGGCGGAGGTTCGCGTCGTCGAAGTTGACGAGCCGGTTCGCCGTCGCCCTGACCTCGCGGCGCTGGCGCAGCTCCTCCCAGCTGGCGACCGTCGCGGTCGCTCCCATGAGGGTCAGCATCGCGCTGATGCTCTCCCCGTCGCGGACGACCACGCGGTGCACGCCGCGGACCTCGCGCGACTTCGCCTGCACGCCGAGGCGGCCGGCCGCTCCGACGATCGCCATGGCGGCCTCGTTCCCGGGGCAGACGATCTCGAGCGCGGCGGAGCGTCCGGGATCGGTGAGCGTGCCCTGCGCGAGGAAGGCCCCGCGCCAGACCGCCGCGAGCTCCTCGCGGGATCCGGTGGTCAGGCGGTTGGGCAGCCCGCGCACGGGACGCCCGCGCTGGTCGAGCAGTCCGGTCTGGCGGGCGAGGGTGTCTCCGCCCTCGACCACGCGCACCAGCCAGCTGGTCGTGCGGCGCGAGCCGCCGGCCGAGACGATGCTGCCCTCGCTGCGGACCCCGTAGAGCTCGGCGAGGTCGCGGCGGACGCGGGTCGCGAGCGGCGCGGAGTCGAGCTCCACCTCCACCGCGAGCCGGTTCGAGATGATGTGCAGTCCTCCGGAGAAGCGGAGGACGGTCGCCAGTTCAGCGGCGCGGACGGTGTTCTTGCGCGAGACGATCGCGACCAGTTCGCCCTTGACGTCTGCGGTGAGGGCCACGGAGTCTTCCTTACGTCGGGTGCGCGGCGGAGCGCGCGGGGATCATTCTCGGCCGAGGTCGCGGTGCGCCACGTTGACGGCGACTCCGGGGAGCTCGGCCAGCCGGGCCGCGACGCGGCCGGCGATGGCGACAGAGCGGTGCTTCCCGCCCGTGCATCCGACCGCGATGGTCGCGTGACGCTTGTTCTCGCGCTGGTAGCCGTCGAGGACCGGGCGGAGCGCGCGCGAGTAGGAGTCGATGAACTCCTCCGCGCCCTGCTGGGCCAGCACGTATTCTCGCACCTCTTCGTCGAGCCCCGTGTGCGGTCGCAGCTCGGGGATCCAGTAGGGGTTGGGGAGGAAGCGCGCGTCGGCGACCATGTCGGCGTCGGTGGGCAGTCCGTACTTGAAGCCGAAGCTCATCACCGTGACCTGCAGGCCGGCGCGACCCGCCTCGGCGAAGCGCTCGGTGATCGAGGTCGCCAGCTGGTGGATGTTGAGGTCGGAGGTGTCGATGACGATGTCGGCCGACTCCCGCAGCTGCGCCAGCCGCGTCCGCTCGGCCGTGATGCCGTCGAGGAGCGTGCCGCGGCCCTGCAGCGGGTGCGGGCGGCGGACCTGCTCGAAGCGGCGGACGAGCGCCGCATCCGTCGCCTCGAGGAACACGACCCGCAGATCGACCCCGGCTCGCAGCTCCCGGACGATCTCGCCGAGGTCGGCGAAGAAGTCGCGCCCGCGGACGTCGACGACCGCGGCGATCTTGGGCAGGGTGTCGCCCGCGCGCTGAGCGAGGTCGACGAGCGGCCGGAGCATCTGCGGCGGCAGGTTGTCGACGACGTACCAGCCCAGGTCCTCCAGGGCGTTCGCGGCCGTCGATCGGCCTGCGCCGGACATCCCCGTGACGATCAGCACGTCCTGCTGCTCGCTCTCCGTGCTCATGGTGTCTCCGTGCTCGTGTGTGAAGTGTCGGGCCCCGGTGGACGGGCGCCCGGAGGTCCAGCCTAGGGTGTGCGCCCTGCGAGGCCGCCCCTCAGGGGTGGAGGTGGGAGTGGATCGCGGCAGCCAGGGTGGGGCCGATGCCCTTGACCTCGGCGATCTCGGCATCGCTCGCGTCGCGCAGTCGAGCGACCGAGCCGAAGTGCTTCAGCAGGTCGCGGACGCGGGTGCCGCCGAGGCCCGGGACCTCGCTCAGCTGCGAGGAGATGTCGCGCTTGCGGCGCTGCCGCTGGTGCGTGATGGCGAAGCGGTGGGCCTCGTCGCGGATCCTCTGGAAGAGGAAGAGCGCGTCGCTGTTGCGCGGGAGGATCACGGGGAAGTCGGAGTCGGGGAGCCAGATCTCCTCCAGCCGCTTCGCGATGCCGCACAGCGTGATGCCCGTGACTCCGGACTCGTCGAGCGCCCGCTGGGCGGCGGCGACCTGCGGCTGACCGCCGTCGACGATCAGCAGGTTCGGCGGGTAGGCGAACTTGCGCCGCTTCGCCTCCCCCGTCTCGGGATCGACGGCGGCCGGCTCGACCGGCTCCTTCAGGTAGGCGAGACGGCGCGTGAGCACCTGGTGCAGCGACTCCGTGTCGTCCGTCGAGTCGGCGATGGAGAAGCGGCGGTACTGGTCCTTCCGGGCCAGCCCGTCCTCGAACACGACCATCGAGGCGACGATGTTCGTACCGCTGAGGTGCGAGACGTCGTAGCACTCCATCCGCAGCGGCGCCTCCTCCATGCCGAGGGCGTCGCGGATGTCCTCCAGCGCCTGGGTGCGCGCGGTGAAGTCGGCGGAGCGCCGGGTCTTGTAGAGCATGAGCGAGTGACCGGCGTTCTGCGTCGCCGTCTCGAGCAGCGCGGCCTTGTCGCCGCGCTGGGCGGCACGGAGCTTGACGTTCGCGCCGCGCAGGCCGCTCAGCCACTCCTCGAGCGCCTCGTGATCCTCGGGCAGCTCGGGCACGACGACCTCGCGCGGAGGGATGTCGCCCGTCTCGTACGCGGCCTGGAGCGCGGTGTCGACGAGCTCGGCGGTGCTCATGTCGAGCTCCTTGTCGACCACCCAGCCGCGCTCGCCGCGGATCCGCCCACCGCGCACGCGGAACTGCTGGACCGAGGCCGCGAGCTCGTCGTGGACGATCGCGTAGAGGTCGACGTCGACGTTGTCCTTCAGCACGACGGCGCTCTTGGCGAGCACGGCGTCGAGTGCGGCGGCCTGGTCGCGCAGCTTCGCCGCGCGCTCGTACTGGAAATCGGCTGCGGCCTCGCGCATCTCCTTCTCGAGCTCGCCGATCATCCGGCGGTCGTGGCTCCCCATGAAGGCGACGAAGCGATCGACCATCGCGCGGTGCTCGGCGAAGGTGACCCGGTGCGAGCACGGTCCGCCGCAGCGACCGATCTGCGAGGCGAAGCAGGGCTTGCCGCTCTGCATCGCGCGCTTGTAGTTCGAGTCGTTGCAGGTCCTGATCGGGAACGCCTTGATCATCAGGTCGATCGTCTCGTGGATCGCCCAGATCTTGGGGTAGGGCCCGAAGTAACGGGCGCCGCGGATCTTGGCGTTGCGCGTCACCATCACCCGGGGCGCCTCGTCGCCGAGGGTCACCGCCATGTAGGGGTAGGACTTGTCGTCGCGGAACTTGACGTTGAAGGGCGGGTCGAACTCGTTGATCCAGGTGAACTCGAGCTGCAGCGCCTCGACGTCCGTGCCGACGACGGTCCACTCGACGCCGGACGCCGAGGTAACCATCCGCCGGGTGCGCTCGTGGAGCGACGGGAGCGGCGCGAAGTAGTTGCTCAGCCGGGCGCGGAGGTTCTTGGCCTTGCCCACGTAGAGCACCCGGCCCCGGGCGTCCTTGAAGCGGTAGACGCCCGGGAGGGTCGGGATCTCGCCGGCCTTGGGCCGGTAGTCGACGGTCTGCGTCATGCCTCGGTCTGTCCGTCCGCCCCGGTCACTCGAGGATCTCGGCGAGGAACGAGCCGGTGTGGCTCTCGGATACCTTCGCGACCTTCTCGGGAGTGCCGATGGCGACGACCTGGCCGCCGCCCGCACCGCCCTCGGGTCCCATGTCGATCAGCCAGTCGGCCGACTTGATGACATCCAGGTTGTGCTCGATCGTGATGACCGTGTTGCCCTTGTCGACGAGGCCGTTCAGCACGAGGAGGAGCTTGCGGACGTCCTCGAAGTGCAGACCGGTGGTCGGCTCGTCGAGCACGTAGACGCTCCGCCCGTTGGAGCGGCGCTGCAGCTCGGTGGCGAGCTTCACGCGCTGGGCCTCGCCGCCCGAGAGGGTGGTGGCACTCTGTCCGAGCCGGACGTAGCCGAGACCGACGTCGACCAGGGTCTTCAGGAAGCGGTGGATCGCCGTGATCGGCTCGAAGAACTCGGCCGCCTCGGCGATCGGCATGTCGAGGACCTCGGCGATGTTCTTGCCCTTGTAGTGCACCGTGAGGGTGTCGCGGTTGTACCGCGCTCCCCCGCACACCTCGCAGGAGACGTAGACGTCCGGCAGGAAGTTCATCTCGATCTTGATCGTGCCGTCGCCCGAGCACGCCTCGCAGCGGCCGCCCTTGACGTTGAAGCTGAACCGGCCCGGCAGGTATCCGCGGGCCTTCGCCTCGGTCGTCTCGGCGAAGAGGTTGCGGATGCGGTCGAAGACGCCCGTGTAGGTCGCCGGGTTGGAGCGCGGGGTGCGGCCGATCGGGTTCTGGTCGACGTGCACGACCTTGTCGAGGTTCTCGAGCCCGGTGACGCGGGTGTGCTTGCCCGGCACCTTGCGGGCGCCGTTGAGCTGGTTGGCGAGCACCCGGTAGAGGATGTCGTTCACCAGCGTGCTCTTGCCCGAGCCCGAGACGCCGGTCACCGCGACGAAGGCGCCGAGCGGGAACTCGACGTCGACCTTCTGCAGATTGTTCGCCGAGGCGCCGACCACCTTGATGACGCGCTTGCGGTCGATCTTGCGGCGCTTCTTCGGCACCTCGATCGACTTGCGCCCCGAGACGTAGTCGCCCGTGAGCGAGTGGGTGTTCTCGAGCAGCTCCTCGTAGGACCCGGAGTGCACGACCTTGCCGCCGTTCACGCCCGCGCCGGGGCCGATGTCGACGATCCAGTCGGCGGTGCGGATGGTGTCCTCGTCGTGCTCGACCACGATCAGGGTGTTGCCGAGGTCGCGCAGCTTGATCAGGGTGTCGATGAGGCGGCGGTTGTCGCGCTGGTGCAGGCCGATGCTCGGCTCGTCGAGGACGTAGAGCACGCCGGTCAGTCCGGAGCCGATCTGCGTCGCGAGACGGATGCGCTGGGCCTCACCGCCCGAGAGTGATCCCGCGGCGCGCGAGAGGTTGAGGTAGTTCAGCCCGACCTCGATCAGGAAGTCGAGGCGGGCCTTGATCTCGCGGAGCACCTGCGCGGCGATGTGCGCCTCGCGATCGGTCAGCTCCAGCTTGCCCATGAACTCCTGCGCGTCGCCGAGGCTGAGGTCGGCGACGTCGGCGATGCTCGCCCCGTGCACGAGGACGGCGAGCACCTCGGGCTTCAGCCGCGAGCCCTTGCAGACGGGGCAGGCCACCTCGCGGAGGAACTCGGCCCAGCGCGAGCGCTGCACGTCGGTCTCGGCTTGGACGTACTGGCGCTCGATGTAGGGCACGACGCCCTCGAACCCGGAGGTGTAGCTCATCTCGCGGCCGTAGCGGTTCTTCCACTTGACCTTGACCTCGAAGTTGTCGCCGTGGAGCACGGCCTGCTGCACCTCGGAGCTGAGGCGCTTCCACGGGGTGGACAGCGAGAAGCCGAGGTCGCGGGAGAGGCCGTCCAGGAGCTTCTCGTAGTACTGGAAGAGGCCCTTGCCCTGGGTGGTCCACGGGATGATGACGCCCTCGGCGATGCTGAGGTCGGGGTCGCCGAGCAGGAGCTCGTCATCGACCGACATGCGCGTGCCGAGGCCGGAGCACTCGGGGCAGGCGCCGAACGGCGCGTTGAAGGAGAAGGTGCGCGGCTCGATCTCGGTCAGCGAGATCGGGTGGTTGTTGGGGCAGGACAGCTTCTCGGAGTAGGTGGTCCAGGCGCCGTCGCCCTCGCCGTCGACGAAGTTGATCTGCACGATGCCGTCGGTGAGGCGGAGCGCCGTCTCGAGCGAGTCGGTCAGGCGTCCGAGGATGTCGGGCCCCGCGACGAGGCGGTCCACGACCACCGAGATGTCGTGCTTGAACTGCTTCTTGAGCGTCGGCGGCTCGCTCAGCTGGACCAGCTTGCCGTCGACCATGGCACGGGAGTAGCCGCCCGCGGTCAGCTCCTTGAAGAGGTCGACGAACTCGCCCTTCTTCTGGGACACGACGGGGCTGAGGATCTGGTAGCGCGTGCCGGCGTCGAGCTCCATCAGCTGATCGGCGATCTGCTGGACGGTCTGGGCAGAGATCTTCTCGCCGCAGACGGGGCAGTGCGGGACTCCGATGCGCGCCCAGAGCAGGCGCATGTAGTCGAAGATCTCGGTGATCGTGCCGACGGTCGACCGCGGGTTGCGGTTGGTCGACTTCTGGTCGATCGACACGGCGGGGCTGAGGCCCTCGATGAAGTCGACGTCGGGTCGGTCGACCTGCCCGAGGAACTGGCGGGCGTAGGCCGAGAGCGACTCGACGTAGCGGCGCTGCCCCTCCGCGAAGATCGTGTCGAACGCGAGCGAGGACTTGCCCGACCCGGACAGGCCCGTGAACACGACCATGGAGTCGCGCGGGATCTCGAGATCGACGTCCTGCAGGTTGTGCACCCGGGCGCCGCTCACCACCAGCTTCGAGACGGAGTCGTCGAGCTGGGAGACGAACCGGTGGGGGTGGTGGGAGTGCTCGGAGGGAGCGGGAGCAGGGTCTTTGACAGCGTTCGAGATCGACACCTCGAAAGTGTATGCGGAGCCACCGACATCGCCGGCGGGCGTTCGCTGGGCGCTGATCCGGCCCCTCCGAGCTTGCGGATCAGGTCAGGTGACCGGCCTTCTCCATCTGCCGGAGCTCGCGCTTGAGCTCCGACACCTCGTCGCGCAGGCGCGCTGCGAGCTCGAACTTGAGCTCGCCCGCCGCCTGCAGCATCTGCCCGTTGAGGTCGCCGATGATCGCCTCGAGATCGTTGCCGCCGTTCGCGGCGAGACCCTGGCGTCGCAGGTTGGGCGTGGGGCTCTTCTTCTTGGCGTCCCGGCCGGCGAGCAGCTTCGCCGTGTCCGCACCCTCACGGGCGAGGACCTCGGTGATGTCGGCGATCTTCTTCCGCAGCGGGGTCGGATCGATGCCGTGCTCGAGGTTGTAGGCCACCTGCTTCTCGCGGCGGCGATCGGTCTCGTCGATCGCGAGCCGCATCGAGTCCGTCACCTTGTCGGCGTACATGTGCACCTCGCCGGACACGTTGCGGGCCGCGCGGCCGATGGTCTGGATGAGCGAGGTGGACGAGCGGAGGAATCCCTCCTTGTCGGCGTCGAGGATCGCGACCAGCGAGACCTCGGGGAGGTCGAGGCCCTCGCGGAGCAGGTTGATGCCGACGAGGACGTCGTAGACGCCGGCGCGGAGCTCGGACAGCAGCTCCACCCGGCGGAGGGTGTCGACGTCGGAGTGCAGGTAGCGCACCCGGACGCCCGCCTCGGTGAGGAAGTCGGTGAGCTCCTCGGCCATCCTCTTGGTCAGGGTCGTGACCAGGATCCGCTCGTCGCGCTCGGTGCGGCGCTTGATCTCCTCGAGAAGGTCGTCGATCTGGCCCTTGGTCGGCTTGACGACGATCTCGGGATCGATGAGTCCGGTGGGGCGGATGATCTGCTCGACGATGCCGTCGGCGATGCCCATCTCGTAGCGGCCCGGGGTCGCCGACAGGTAGACCGTCTGGCCCACGCGCTCCTTGAACTCCTCCCACTTCAGCGGGCGGTTGTCCATCGCGGACGGGAGGCGGAAGCCGTGCTCGACGAGGGTGCGCTTGCGCGAGGCGTCGCCCTCGTACATCGCGCCGATCTGCGGCACGGTGACGTGCGACTCGTCGATGACCACGAGGAAGTCGTCCGGGAAGTAGTCGAGCAGGCAGTGCGGAGCCTCGCCGGACTCGCGACCGTCGATGTGGCGCGAGTAGTTCTCGATGCCGGAGCAGAAGCCGATCTGCTGCATCATCTCCAGGTCGAAGGTGGTGCGCATCCGCAGGCGCTGCGCCTCGAGCAGCTTGTTCTGCTTCTCGAGGTCGGAGAGGCGCACCTCGAGCTCCTGCTGGATCGTGTCGATCGCCCGGTGCATGACGTCCTGGCTGGCGACGTAGTGCGAGCCGGGGAACACCGAGACGGAGTCGAGCTTGCGGACGATGTCGCCGGTGAGCGGGTGCAGCGTGTACAGCGCCTCGATCTCGTCGCCGAACATCTCGATGCGGATCGCGAGCTCCTCGTACATCGGGATGATCTCGATCGTGTCGCCGCGGACGCGGAAGGTCCCGCGGGCGAAGTCGACGTCGTTGCGCGCGTACTGCATCGACACGAACTTGCGGATCAACCGGTCGCGGTCCACGCGCTGCCCCACCTGCAGGGCGACCATCGCCTCGAGGTACTGCTCGGGCTGGCCCAGACCGTAGATGCACGAGACCGTCGACACCACGATGACGTCGCGCCGGCTGAGCAGCGAGTTGGTGGTGGAGTGCCGCAGGCGCTCGACCTCGGCGTTGACCGAGCTGTCCTTCTCGATGAAGGTGTCGGTCTGCGGGACGTAGGCCTCGGGCTGGTAGTAGTCGTAGTACGAGACGAAGTACTCGACGGCGTTGTTCGGGAACAGCTCGCGGAACTCGTTCGCGAGCTGCGCGGCCAGGGTCTTGTTGTGCGCCAGCACGAGAGTGGGCCGCTGCACGGCCTCCACCAGCCAGGCGGTCGTCGCGGACTTGCCGGTGCCGGTCGCGCCGAGGAGGACCACGTCGGTCTCACCGGCGGTGATGCGGGCGCTCAGATCGGCGATGGCGCGGGGCTGATCGCCGCTCGGCTTGTATTCGCTGACGACCTCGAACGGATGCACGGCACGGGTGGGCTCCATGACTCGAAGCGTAGCCGCGACCACCGACACCGGAGGCGGCGTGCGCTGGCGGCGAACGGTCCCGCTTCAGCCCTTGCCAGCGACCGTCAGCGTCCCCGGCTCAGCTCCGCCCACAGCGCGTCCGCCCGGGCCAGCGTCTGCTCGAGCGTTCCGCTCGAGTCCAGGACGCGGTCGGCCAGAGCCAGCCGCTCCTCGTCGCTCGCCTGGGAGGTGACGCGGGCGCGCGCCTCCGTCTCGCTGAGGCCCCTGAGGGTGACGAGCCTCTCGATGCGGACGTCCTGCGGGGCGTGCACGACCACGACCTCGTCGAACTCGCCGACGCCGCGCCCCTCGGCGAGCAGCGGCACGTCGTACACGACGACCGCGTGCGGGTCGGCTTCGGCGGCCGCGGCGAAGAGCCGCTGCGACCGGGTCGTGACCGCGGGATGCGTGATCGCATTGAGGTCCGCGCGCGCCTGAGCGTCCGAGAAGATCAGTGCTCCGAGCGCGGCGCGGTCGAGGGTGCCGTCCTTCCGGAGCATCGAGGCGCCGAAGCGCTCGGCGATCGCGCCGAGGGCGGGCTCGCCCGGCTCGACGACCTCGCGGGCGAGGCGGTCCGCGTCGACGACGACCGCCCCGTGCTCGGCGAGACGGCGGGCGACGGTCGACTTCCCCGAGGCGATGCCTCCGGTCAGGGCTACGAGATGCACGCCGCCACCCTACCCAGCGCCCCCGGGAACGCCGAACGGCCGGCCCCCGAGGGGACCGGCCGTTCGTGGTGTGCACTCGATCAGTTGTTCGAGGACAGCTTCTCGCGCAGTGCGGCGAGCGACTCGTCGTCGGCGAGGGTGCCGCCGGTGGTCGACTCGTTGGTGAAGCCGCCGCCGACCGAGACGCCCTCGGAGACGGTGGCCGCCTCCTCCTGCGACTTGGCGACCTGGGCCTTGTGGGCCTCCCAGCGAGCCTGAGCAGCGGCGTACTCCTGCTCCCAGGCCTCGCGCTGGGACTCGAAGCCCTCGCGCCACTCGTTGGTCTCCGGGTCGAAGCCCTCGGGGTACTTGTAGTTCCCCTGGTCGTCGTACTCGGTGGCCATGCCGTAGAGGGCCGGGTCGAACTCGGTGCCCTCGGGGTCGACGTTCTCGTTCGCCTGCTTGAGCGAGAGCGAGATGCGACGACGGTCGAGGTCGATGTCGATGACCTTGACGAACACCTCTTCACCGACGGACACGACCTGCTCCGCGAGCTCGACGTGCTTGCCCGACAGCTCGGAGATGTGGACGAGGCCCTCGATGCCGTCCGCGACGCGGACGAAGGCACCGAACGGCACCAGCTTCGTGACCTTGCCCGGGGCGACCTGACCGATCGCGTGGGTGCGGGCGAAGACCTGCCACGGGTCCTCCTGGGTCGCCTTGAGCGAGAGCGACACGCGCTCGCGGTCGAGGTCGACCTCGAGGATCTCGACGGTGACCTCCTGGCCCACCTCGACGACCTCGGAGGCGTGCTCGATGTGCTTCCAGGAGAGCTCGGAGACGTGGACGAGACCGTCGACTCCGCCGAGGTCGACGAACGCACCGAAGTTGACGATCGAGGACACGACGCCCTTGCGGACCTGACCCTTGTGCAGGTTGTTCAGGAACGTGGTGCGGCTCTCGGACTGGGTCTGCTCGAGGAGCGCACGGCGCGACAGGACCACGTTGTTGCGGTTCTTGTCGAGCTCGAGGATCTTCGCCTCGATCTCCTGGCCGAGGTACGGGGTGAGGTCGCGGACGCGGCGCAGCTCGATGAGCGAGGCCGGGAGGAAGCCGCGGAGGCCGATGTCGACGATGAGCCCGCCCTTGACGACCTCGATGACCGAACCGGTGACGACACCGTCGGACTCCTTGATCTTCTCGACGTCGCCCCACGCGCGCTCGTACTGCGCACGCTTCTTCGAGAGGATCAGGCGACCCTCCTTGTCCTCCTTCTGCAGGACGAGGGCTTCGACGCTGTCGCCCACATTGACGACCTCGGAGGGGTCGACGTCGTGCTTGATGGAGAGTTCGCGCGAGGGGATGACGCCCTCGGTCTTGTAGCCGACGTCGAGGAGGACCTCGTCGCGGTCGATCTTCACGACGGTGCCTTCGATGAGGTCTCCGTCGTTGAAGAACTTCAGAGTCTTTTCGACCGCGGCAAGAAAGTCTTCAGCAGACCCGATGTCGTTGATCGCGACCTGCTTGGCTGCCTTTTCGGTCGTTGCGGTTGTCATTAAGGGATGCTCCAGGATGGATGGGTATCGGGCGGCGGGCACCGGCGCGACTGGCGACGCGACCGAGTGGTGACCACCGCGGTGTGTGAGGGGATGTGCCGTCGGCCGGAGGCGGCTCCGAACGCCACCGGGCCGTGACCCGGGGCCTCTTCGCTCGCCGTGGCACGGCGGCGCCACAAACGTGACGGTCAAGACTATCGAACCCGGGAGCGCAGTGGCAATCGTCCGCGGTTCCGCTCGGAGCGATCCGGGAGACGGAGCGGTGCCGCGTCAGGAGGCGAGACTCGCGCGGAGCGTGTCGAGGCCCACTCCCCCGAGGTCGAGGGCCCGACGGTGGAACGCCGCGAGCGAGAAGGAGGCCCCCTCGCGGGCCGCCGCGTCGTCGCGCAGCTGCTCCCAGATCCGCTGGCCGACCTTGTAGGACGGCGCCTGCCCCGGCCAGCCGAGGTAGCGGTTGACCTCGAAGCGGATGAAGGCGTCGTCCATGTTCACGTTCCGTCTCATGAAGGCGAGGGCGGAGTCCGCGGACCAGATCTCGTCCGTCCCCGGCATCCGCTTGCCCAGGTGCACGCCGATGTCGAGCACGACGCGCGCGGCGCGCATCCGCTGGCCGTCGAGCATGCCGAGACGGTCGGCCGGGTCGTCGAGGTAGCCGAAGCCCTCCATCAGCCGCTCGGCGTAGAGGGCCCAGCCCTCGGCGTGGCCCGAGCTCCCGGCCAGCTGGCGACGCCAGGTGTTCAGGCTTGCCCGGTTGTACACGGCCTGGCCCACCTGCAGGTGGTGTCCGGGGACGCCCTCGTGGTAGACGGTGGTCAGCTCGCGCCAGGTCGCGAACTCGGTCACGCCGTCGGGGACGGACCACCACATGCGTCCGGGGCGCGCGAAGTCGTCGCTGGGGCCGGTGTAGTAGATCCCGCCCTCGTGGGTGGGCGCGATCAGGCACTCGAGCGCGAGGAGCTCGTCCGGGATGTCGAACGCCGTGCCGGCCAGCTCGCGGACGGCGCGATCGCTGGTCTCCTGCATCCAGCGCTGCAGAGCCTCGACACCGTGCAGCGTGCGGGAGGGATCGGCCTCGAGGTGCGCGATCGCCTCGGCGACCGAGGCGCCGGGGAGGATCTCGCGGGCGACGGCCTCCTGCTCCGCCGTCATCCGGGCGAGCTCCTCGATCCCCCACTCGTAGGTCTCGTCCAGGTCGACCGCCGCGCCGAGGAAGCGGCGCGACTGCAGCGCGTAGTGCTCGCGACCGACGGCGTCCTGCTCGGTCGCGGCGGGTGCGAGCTCGCTGCGGAGGAAGCGCTCGAGCTCGCCGTAGGCGGCGGCGGCGCGCCTCGCACCGTCCTCGAGCCGACCGGCGAGCGAGGCGGGCAGGGAACCCTCTGCCGGCGCCGCGTCAGCGGCGAGCTCGGCGAAGAAGCCGCGGGGTGCCGCGATCTTCGCGGCCTGCTCCGCGACGAGGCCGACCTGGCGTCGCGCGGGGACCACTCCCCTGCGGATGCCCTCGCGGAGGGTCTCGGCGTACCCGGTGAGCGCAGCCGGCAGTGCGTGGAGCCGCTCGGCGACGTCCTCCCAGTCGCCGACCGCGGCGGTCGGCATCAGGTCGAAGACGTCGCGCAACTCCTGCGCGGGCGACGCGATGACGTTCAGATCGCGGAACGGGAGGCCGGCCTCGTGCGCGTCGAGGGTCAGGCGGAGCTCGGCGCCGAGATCGGCGACCGTGACGCGGTCGACGTCGTCCACCGGCTCCGCGGCATCGAGATCGGCCAGCGCCGCAGCGGTCGCGCTGCGCGCACGCTCGAGACCGACCGGGGACAGATCGGCGAGCCCGCCGCCGGACCGGCCGAGCCAGGTCCCGACGGTGGGATCGAGCTCGACGAGGGTGTCGACCCAGCGCTCGGCGACCTGGTCGACGGACGTGGGCTCGCGGGGGGTGACGGTCATGCTGCGAGCCTAGCCACGACCACGGCGCGACCGACGGGACGGGTCAGTGCGCGGCCGCGTCCCAGTTCGCTCCGTGACCGACCTGGACCTCGAGCGGCACCGAGAGGTCGACGGCGTGCGCCATCCGCGCCCGCACGACGCTCTCGAGCGCCTCCTCCTCGCCGGGGGCGACGTCGAAGATCAGCTCGTCGTGCACCTGGAGGAGCATGCGCGAGCCCAGGCCCTGCTCGTCGATGTCGGACTGCACGCCGATCATCGCGATCTTCATGATGTCGGCGGCGGAGCCCTGGATCGGCGAGTTCAGCGCCGCGCGCTCGGCGTTGTCGCGCAGCACCCGGTTGGCGCTCTGCAGATCCGGGAAGGGACGGCGCCGGCCGAAGATCGTCTCGGTGTAACCGGTCTCGCGGGCCTGCTCGACGACGCTGCGGAGGTAGTCGCGGACCGCCCCGAAGCGGACGAAGTAGTCGGTCATCAGCTGCTTGGCCTCGGCGCTCGAGATCCGGAGCTGCTTCGACAGGCCGAAGGCGCTGAGTCCGTATGCGAGCCCGTAGGACATCGCCTTCACCTTGTTGCGCATCGCCGAGGTGACGTCGCCCGGCTCGACGCCGAAGATGCGCGAGCCGACGAAGCGGTGCAGGTCCTCGCCGCTGTGGAACGCCTCGATGAGCCCGGCGTCGCCCGAGAGGTGCGCCATGATCCGCATCTCGATCTGCGAGTAGTCGGCGGTGAGCAGGGTGCTCGCCTCGTCGCTGTGCACGAAGGCGGTGCGGATGCGGCGGCCCACCTCGCTGCGCACGGGGATGTTCTGCAGGTTGGGGTCGTTCGAGGAGATGCGACCGGTGGCCGTCCCCGTCTGGTCGTAGCTGGTGTGGATCCGCCGGTCGGGCGTCACCGACTTCTCGAGCGTCTCGATGATCTGCTTGAGCTTGGTCGCGTCGCGGTGCTCGAGCAGGAGGCCGAGGAACGGGTGCGGGTGCGACTCCTGCAGATCGGCGAGAGCGGAGGCGTCGGTCGTGTAGCCCGTCTTGGTCGCGCGGGTCTTCGGCATCGCGAGCTCCTCGAAGAGGACCTGCTGGAGCTGCTTCGGCGAGCCGAGGTTCATCTCGTGGCCGATCTCGGCGAACGCGCGGCTCGCGAGGTCGGCGGAGGTGGTGGTCAGCTCGCTCCGGAGGCGCGCGAGCACCTCGGGGTCGATCGCCACGCCCGTGAGCTCGACCGTCGCGAGGACCTGCACGATCGGCAGCTCGATGTCGACGAGGACCGACAGCATGCCCTCGCCGAGCATCTCGGTGAGAGCTCCGACGAGGCGGAACGCGTACCAGGCCTCGGTCGCCGGGCTCATGGGCTCGACCGTCGGCACCAGCTGGTTCGGATCGCCCTGCGCCATCGTCTCGTCGAGGTACTGCGACACCTGCGCGGGCAGCGTCGCCGCGTGCCCCGTGGGCTGCAGGAGCCATGCCGCGATGCGCGTGTCGAAGGCGAGGCCGGCGACCGGCAGACCGGCGGTGCGCAGCGCCTTCACCTGCGGCTTCGCGTCGGCGAAGTACTTGGGAGCGTCGCTCGCCAGCCACTGCTCGAGACCCGTGTAGTCGGGGCGGTCGGCCGCCCAGGGGACGTACGCCGACTCCTTCTCGACCGACAGACCGATGCCCTCGAGGCCGTCGGGGCCGACCTGCGCCTGGACGGCGACGGGGGTCGTGCCTTTGCCGGAGACGGTGGCGAGCCAGTGCGCGAGCTCCTCGTCGACCATCGTCCGCACCGCGGGGGCCGCGGTCGTGACGGTGTCGCCCGCGAGCGCGGCGGCCGCGCCCTCGACGCCCTCGTCGGCGGCGATCGTGAGGACGCGCTCCTGGAGCGTCTTGAACTCCAGGCGCGAGAAGATCTCGCGGACGGCGTCCGGGTCGATGGGCTGCCGGGCGAGGTCGGTGGGGCCCAGCGGGAGCTCGACGTCGGTGACGAGCCGGTTGAGGCGGCGGTTGCGGAGCGCGTTCTCCTTCTGCTCGCGCAGCTTCTCGCCGACGACGCCCTTGATCTCGTCGGCGTGGGCGATGATGTCGGCCACCGTGCCGTACTGGTTGACCCACTTGGCCGCGGTCTTGGGCCCGACCTTGTCGACCCCGGGCAGGTTGTCGCTCGTCTCGCCGACCAGGGCCGCGATCTCGGGGTACTGGTGCGGCTCGACTCCGTACTTCTCGAACACCTTGTCGCGGTCGTAGCGCGTGAGCTGCGAGACCCCCTGAGTGGAGGGGTAGAGAAGGGTGACGTCGGGGGTGACGAGCTGGATCGTGTCGCGATCGCCCGAGACGACGAGCACCCGGTAGCCGGCCTCGGCGCCCTGCTTGGCGAGGGTGGCGAGGATGTCGTCGGCCTCGAAGTCCTCCTTCGAGACGGTGCGGATGTTCATGGCGTGCAGCGCCTGCTCGAGCAGCGGCACCTGGCCCTTGAACTCCGGCGGCGTCTCGCCGCGCGTCCCCTTGTACTCGGGGTACTCGCGGGTGCGGAACGAGTACCGGGAGATGTCGAACGCGACGCCGAGGTGCGTGGGCTTCTCGTTCTTCATCAGCAGGATCAGCATCGACAGGAAGCCGTGGATGGCGTTCGTGTGCTGGCCGTCACGGGTCTGGAAACTGTCGACCGGGAGCGCGTAGAACGCCCGGAACGCCAGGGAATGGCCGTCGACGAGCAGGAGGGTAGGCTGTTCCGGATCTGACACACGGCAAGACTACACAGCGCCTCCGACACCGGATCAGGACGGTTCCGAGCCGCTCGTCGGGCGCCTCGCAGGACGCGACGACGAGGAGATCCGTGACCGACTCAGCCCCCCTCGACAGCCCCTGGGTCCGTCCTCCGGCGCTCGACCTCGTGGCCGGCATCGGTCGCGGCATGGGCGAGCTCGCCGAGCGGATGGGCATCGTCTGGCACGAGCTGTCCCCGCAGCACTCGGTCGCCTCGATGCCGGTGGAGGGCAACCGCCAGCCGGTCGGGATCCTGCACGGCGGCGCCCACGTCGTCCTCGCGGAGTCGATGGGCTCGATCGCCGCGAACATCCATGCCGGCGAGGGCCGGATCGCCATGGGGATCGAGCTGAACGCGAGCCACAGCCGCTCCGTCCGTTCCGGCTTCGTGATCGCCACCTGCGACGCGATCCACCTCGGGGGCACGCTGGCGACCCACGAGATCGTGGTGCGCGACGAGGCCGGACGCCGCCTCTCGACGGTGCGGATCACCAACATCCTGCGGTGAGGCGACCGGCCCGGGCGCGAACGCAAGCCCCGGTCGCTGGGAAGCTCGGAGCCTAGGCTCGCAGCGTGACCTTCCGCGATCTCCTCAAGAGCCTCCCGTCCATGCCCTCCGAGCTCCCCGCGTTCGACGTCGACGCGGCTCCCGAGGAGCCGCTCGAGCTGTTCGGGCAGTGGCTCGAGGAGGCCGCCACCGCCGGGCAGCTCCTCCCCCACGGCGCGACCCTCTCGACGGCCGACGCCGACGGAGTCGTCGGGGCGCGGATCCTCGTGCTGCGGAACGCGGACGAGCAGGGCTGGGCGTTCTCGACCCACGCCACGAGCCCGAAGGGCCGCGCGATGGAGGAGAACCCGCACGCCGCGCTGACCTTCTTCTGGCCGGTCCAGGGGCGCCAGGTGCGCGTGGAGGGCCGCGTCGAGCGCGGCTCCGCCACCGAGTCGGCCGAGGACTTCCGCCGCCGCTCGGAAGCCGGGCGGACCGCGCTGCTGGTCGGTCGCCAGAGCGAGCCGATGGCCTCCGCCGCCGATTTCGGCCTCGTCACGCTCCAGACCAGCGTGGCCGTGAGCTGCTCTCCCGCGACGCTCGACCGCGAGTGGGCCGTCTACCGGGTCGTCCCCGAGCGCATCGAGTTCTGGCAGGGGTCCAGCGCACCCGAGCAGAACCACGTCCGGCTCGAGTACCGCCCGGGAACGGCGGAGGCGGGCGGCTCCCCGTGGGAGCGCACCCGCCTCTGGCCGTGATCGGGGACGTCGCCCCGGCGGCTACTTCTTCGGGCTCAGCTGCTCGATGATCGCCTGGGCGACATCGTGCATCGTGAGCCGACGGTCCATGGACGCCTTCTGGATCCAGCGGAACGCCTCGGGCTCGGTGAGGCCCATCTTCTCGTTGAGGAGCCCCTTGGCCCGGTCGACGAGCTTGCGGGTCTCGAAGCGCTCGACCATGTCGGCGACCTCGGCCTCGAGGGTCAGGATCTGTGCGTAGCGCGAGAGGGCGATCTCGATCGCGGGCAGCAGGTCGTTCGGCGTGAACGGCTTGACCACGTAGGCCAGCGCGCCGGCCTCGCTCGCACGCTCGACGAGCTCCTTCTGGCTGAACGCCGTGAGGAGGACGACGGGGGCGATGTGCGCCTTCGAGAGGCGCTCGGCCGCGGAGATGCCATCGAGCTGGGGCATCTTCACGTCCATGATCACCAGGTCGGGGCGGAGCTCGGTGGCGAGGGCCACAGCGGTCTCGCCGTCGCCCGCCTCGCCCACGACCTCGAAGCCGTTGTCGCGGAGGATCTCCACGATGTCGAGGCGGATGAGCGATTCGTCTTCGGCGACGACGACACGACGGGGTGCGGTCGGCGCGGTTTCCTGGTCTGTCACGCGGACGAGCCTACGGTATTCTCGACGGGCTCGTGATGAGCCGGTGTGGCGGAATGGCAGACGCGGGGCACTCAAAATGCTCTGTCCGAGAGGGCTTGTGGGTTCGAGTCCCACCACCGGTACCGGAGCGGCCCGACCCGACCCGGCGGGTCCGCTAGCGTCGACGGATGAGCGCATGGACCTCGACCTGGCCCCTGTTCGATCTCGTGCTGCGGACGCCGCGGCTGGAGCTGCACCCGGTGCGCGACAGCGATCTGCCGGGACTCGCGGAGGCCGCCGCCGCCGGGATCCACGAGCCGGGACGGTCGCCCTTCCCGGCGCCCTGGGCCGAGGCGCCCGCTGAGGAGCTGCCCATGCAGCTCGCCCGCTACCACTGGTCGCTGCGGGCCGCGACGACGCACGACTCCTGGCGCGTCGCGTTCGCGATCCTCGAGGACGGCGTCGTGATCGGCTGCCAGGACCTGCTCGCCGACCGCTTCCGCGCGACCCGCTCCGTCTCCTCCGGATCCTGGCTCACCCGCCCGGCGCAGGGGCGCGGACTCGGGCGCGAGATGCGGGCCGCCGTGCTGATGCTGGCGTTCGACCACCTGGCCGCCGAGGTGGCCGAGAGCAGTGCCCTGGCCTGGAACGACGCCTCGATCCGCGTCTCCTCCGCACTCGGCTACGAGCCCAACGGGACGAGCCGGACCGTGGGAGCGGACGGCGCGGGCGTCGAGGAGACCCGGTTCCGCCTCACTCCGGACACCTTCGTGCGGCCCTCGTGGACCCTCGACGTCGGCGGCGTGGAGGACGCGCGCCGCGTCCTGCTCGGCCCTCCGGCGGACTAGAACCCCGTGAGGCTCCGCCGCAGGCCGCCGCCCGGATGCTCGCGGCGCAGGATCCCCCGCCGCCGCAGGATCGGGACCAGCTCGTCGAGCATCCGGTGCAGCGTCACGGGATGGAAGTCGCCGGAGAAGGCGATGCCGTCGTTGTCGGCGTCGTCGCCCAGCTCCTGGACGAAGTCGGCGACCTCCTCCGCCGTGCCCACGAGCCCGGCCCGGTCGGCGACGAGTCCGAGCCGCGCCTTCGCCGTGAGCAGCTCCCGCAGGGGCGCATCCGAGTCCGCCGAGCCGTAGAGGCCGGCGATGCTGCCGCGCGAGACGTGCCCGCCGAAGACGGAGGGATCGATCGCCCGATCGAGGTCGAGCGCGGTGAGGTCGGTCTCGAGATCGCTGGACCAGGCGGAGGCGATCGCGAGGAGCGCGGCCTCGTCCGGGTGCGCCGACGCGGCGACGAGGCGCTCCGCCTCCTCCCGACTCGACACGACGATCGGCTTCACGACGAAGAGGACCGTGAGGTCGTCCGGATCGCGGCCGTGCGACGCGGCCGCCGCCCGCGCCTTCTCGCGGTAGGCGCGCACGGTCGCGACGTCGAGCGAGGCGAGGGCGAGCTGGACGTCGGACTGCGCTCCCGCGAAGTCGATGCCGCGCGGCGAGCCTCCGGGGGACACGATGACCGGCTCCCCCGTGTCGAACGGCAGCGCGTTCAGCGGACCGTCGAAGGTGTAGTGCTCGCCGCGGTGGCGGACCGGGCGCAATCGGGTGCCGTCCGCGAACACGCCGGTCGCCGCGTCCTGGATCAGAGCGCCGTCGTCCCAGCTGCGCCAGAGTTCGCGGATCGAGTCGAGCCACTCGTGCGCGCGGTCGTAGGCCCCGTCGTGCGGCAGCGGCTCGAGTCCGAAGTGCCGGCTGCTGCCGACGTCGGTGACCACGTTGAGCCCGAGCCTGCCCTCGCTCAGGTGCTGCAGCGTCGCGAACTGGCGCGCCGCCTGGTACGGGCTCCAGGCCATCGGATTCACGGTGGGCGCGACACCGAGGTGCCGCGTCGCCTCGAAGAGGTACGGAGCGAGCAGGAGCGGGTCGTGCTTGGGCCCGCCGTAGGCGCGGCGCACGCGGAGATCGAGAGTGTCGGCGCTGCCGAGCGAGAGGGCGTCCTCGATGATCACGAGGTCGAAGCCCGCCTGCTCGAGCTCGCGGGCGCTCTGCCGGTAGAGGTCGGGCCCGGTCCAGCGCCGGTCCCAGTCCCAGTTCGGCTGCCCCCAGGCCTGCGGACCGAAGCCGCGCGAGAGGAACCAGGCGAAGTGCTGCGGCCTGCTCACGAGGCCGCCGCCAGGACGAGCGGGGAGGCGGAGGCGAGGAGTCCGGTCTCGAGGTCGGCGAGGAGGTCCTCGACGTCCTCGATGCCGATGGACAGGCGGAGCAGGCCCGGGCCGATCCCGGCGGCAGCGCGCTCCGCCTCCGTCCGACCCGTGTGCGTCGTGCTCGCCGGGTGCAGGACCAGAGAGCGGACGTCGCCGAGGTGCGTCATGCGGGTGAAGAGGGCGAGGGCGTCGGTGAAGCGGCGCGCCGCCTCCGCTCCCCCGCGCAGCGTGAACGAGAAGACCGAGCCCTGCCCGCGCGGGAGGTAGCGCTGCGCGAGAGCGTGCGACGGGCTCGAGGCCAGCCCGCTGTAGTCGACGCTCTCGATCTCGGGACGGCCCTCGAGCCAGCGCGCGACGACGAGTGCACTGCGCGACTGGTGGCGCACGCGGAGCGAGAGCGTCTCGAGTCCCTGCTCGAGCAGGAACGCCGTCAGCGGGGAGACGGTCGGGCCCATGCGGCCGGCGACCACGTCCCTGGCGTAGGCGAGGAAGGCCCGGCCGGGAGCGGCCGACGTCGCCGCGAGGTGCGGGAACGCGCCGGACCGGGCGCTCCAGTCGAACCGACCGGCGTCGACGATCGCTCCCGCGATGACGGCGCCGTGCCCCGCCAGGAACTTGCTGGCCGAGTGGACGACGACGTCGGCGCCGTGCTCGATCGGGCGCAGGAGGTACGGGGTCGCGAACGTGTTGTCCACGACGAGCGGGACGCCCGCGCGGTGCGCGACATCGGCCACGAGGCGGAGGTCGACGACGTCGTTCCGCGGGTTGGGGATCGACTCGACGAGGACGACCCGGGTCCGCGGAGTGATGGCGTCCTCCCACGCGAGCGGATCGTCGGCGTCCTCGACGAAGGTGGTCGTGATGCCCAGGCGCGCGAGGTTCTCGAGCAGGAGGTTCCTGGTGCCCTCGTAGAGGCTTGCGGCGGCCACGACGTGGTCGCCGGCCGAGGCGAGGGCGAGGAGGGCGACCGAGACCGCGGCCTGCCCGCTGCCGACGAGGAGCGCCTCCGCACCGCCCTCGAGCGCGGCGAGACGGCGCTCGACCGCATCGGTCGTCGGGTTGCCGACGCGGGTGTAGGTGTATCCGTCCGCTCCCGCGAACCGGTCGCGCGCCTCGTCGAACGAGTCGAAGCTGAAGCCGGCGGTGAGGTAGATCGGGGTGCGCCTGGCGTGCAGCGCGTCCTCTGCCGCCCCCTCGTGCAGCTGGCGGGTCGAGAACCCCCAGTCGTGCGTCCGCTCGCTCATCCTGCTCCGCCTCCCGTCCCCGCCCCGCGGCGGTGCCCCACGATGGCATGCGACACAGCGGAGGGTCGCGGACGTTACCCGCCGTGACGCGCAGCGCGCGGGACGGGCGGGAGCCGGTGCCGGGCCTCCTTCAGCAGAGGCGGTGACGACCGGACCGGATCACCAGAACATCGTGCCCGGCGCGCCCTTGAAGGGTCCGACGACGCGGGAGGTGATCCAGCCTCCGTAGAAGTCGCCCGGCTGGGGCTGCACCGTCTCGCCGTCGACCGTGCACGAGCCCATCCGCCCCGGGTACACGGCGACGGTGTCCTGCAGCACCTCGAAGCCGGGCATCGGCTCGGGGTAGGTCCAGCCCGCGCTCTCGGCGATCGATCCGCCGCCGCGGACGCTCAGGTACGAGGCCGCGCCCTTGAACTCGCAGACGCTGCGCCCCGGAGCCGGCTCGAGCGCGCCGTCCGCGAACGCGGAGCGGGGCAGGTAGTAGACGGGCGGGTGGCTGGTCTCGAGGACCCGGAAGGAGGCGCGGGTGTCGGCGACGACCACCCCGCCGAGCCGCACGACGACGTGCTCGGAGCTCGCCTCGACCCGTGGCGGCCTCGGGTAGTCCCAGACGGATTCCTGGCCCTCGGCGGGCGGTACGCGCTTCATCCCTCCACGCTACGCGCCACCGCCGAGCGGTCCTCCGCCTCCCAGCCGATGCCCGGCGGCTCCGCGTCCCGCGACCGCGGATCACCGCCCCGGCGGCACGCCGACCCGTCGGTCGCGTAACGTCGTCCTTGCGCCGGACCCCCCGAGACCGTGCGCAGAAGGATCCAGCGTGCCCACCGAATGCATCCACGGCCTCGACATCGCGCTCTGCGACGTCTGCTCCCCCGCCAAGGCTCCCGAGCCCGCGGCCGGGCGCACGCGCACCCCGGCGCGCGTCCCCGGGACCTCCCGCGCGGCCACCGCGCGAGCGGCGGCGCGAGGAACGGCCCGCGAGAAGCCCCTGCCCAAGGTCGACATCGCCGCCCAGCGGATCTACCACGTCACGCACATCGACAACCTCGCCGCGATCGTGGCGGCCGGAGCGATCCTGGCCGACGAGCACCTCCCCGAGCGTCCCGCCATGGACGTCAGCGCGGAGACCACGCGCGAGCACCGCCGCGCCGTCCAGGTCCGCGACGGAGCGAGCGTCGCCGGCTTCGTCCCCTTCTTCCTCTCGCCCGACGCGGCCCTCTGGGCCGATCTCCGCGGTGAGCGGGTGCTGCCGCACTGGTCGCCCCGCGCCCACGACACGACGGCGTCGCAGTACGTCGTCCTCGTCGGATCGCTGGCCTCGGCACCGGTCCTGAGCGACGGCGACGCGTCCCACGTCCTGACCCGCTTCACGGAGGGCGACGCCCTCGTCCGCACCTTCGCCCGCCTGCTCGTCGACGAGCCCGCGCTGCGCAGCGCGGAGGCACTCGTGCCGGAGCGGTTCCCGCTCGAGGAGATCGCCGTGGTCGGCGTGCCCTCGGTCACCACCCGCAACAAGGTGAAGGCGCTCTTCGAGGGCAGCTCCGCCTCACCGCGCGTCGCGGTCTACCCGCCCTGGTTCCACCCGGTCGCGGTCGAGGAGGAGTGAGCGCGGATCACGTCCCGCTCTGCAGATCGAGGCGCTCCGAGAGGTAGCGCTCGATCGGCATGAGACCCTGCTCGCCGAGGCCCGGCGCCCAGCGGACCAGGACGTCCGCGCCCCGCAGGGCGAGCGGCTCCGGATCTGCGCTCAGGCCGTCCGCGTCCAGCGCGAGCCTCCGCCAGCCGTAGTTGACGATCTCGCCCTCGCGGAACGGTCCGTCGAAGGCGGCGCGGCGGATCTCGCGGCGCGCCTCCTGCGACTCCGACTGGTTGTTCGCGTGCAGCGGCGCCACCGCGCGGGTGACCGATCCGACGGCGTAGAGCGAACCGGTCCTCTCCAGGAGCAGGACGCCGAGTCGCCAGGCCCTGGTGACCGGCGCCATGACCGGCGCGCGGCGGAAGCCGAGGATCGCCCGGGGCCGGCGTAGCTCGGCGAGAGCCTGATCGGCGACGCCTCGGCTCTCGAGCTCGGCGACCATCGAGGCGAGCACCTCCCCGAGGCGCTCAGCGGCCCGCGCCGCGTCGGTCGAGTGCGTCATGGGCCTCCTCCGGTCCGTGCCGGCCAGCCTAGAACGGGTGGCAGAGCGGATCCGAATCGGCGGGCCGGGTGGACGGGCCCGGATACGATCGCCTGACGACACCGAGGGAGGACGAGCGATGCGCGTCATCATGATGGGACCGCCCGGCGTGGGCAAGGGCACCCAGGCGGCGATCCTGGCCGGGACGCTCGGCGTTCCGGCGATCTCGACCGGCGAGCTCTTCCGCGCCCACGTGGCCGATGGCACGGACCTCGGACGGCGCCTGCGCACGATCGTGGAGGCGGGCCGCTACGTCCCCGACGAGATCACGAACGCGCTCGTCGCGGAGCGGCTCGACGAATCGGACGCGCAGGACGGCTTCATCCTCGACGGGTACCCGCGGACGCTCGCGCAGGTCGCGGAGCTCGACCGGATGCTCCGGGAGCGCGACGTGGAACTGGCGCGGGCGGTCCTGCTCGTGGCGGACACGGAGGTGGTGGTGGACCGGCTGCTCTCGCGCGCGGTGCAGCAGAAGAGAGCCGACGACGACGCCGAGGTGATCCGTCACCGGATCTCGGTGTACGAGCAGGAGACCGCTCCGCTCGAGCAGGTCTACGCCGAGGCGGGGATCCTCGTCCGCGTCGACGGCAGCGCCGGACAGGACGAGGTCGCCCGACGGGTGGCCGCGGCGTGCCGGTCGGAGTGACCGGGCACGCCGCGACGGCGGCTCAGATCGCCGAGGCGAGGACCTCGTCGAGCTTGGCCGAGGCCTCCTCGTCGGAGCCCTTGAGCGCGAGCGACAGCTCCGAGACCAGGATCTGACGCGCCTTCAGCAGCATGCGCTTCTCGCCGGCCGACACTCCGCCGGCCTGCTCGCGGCGCCACAGGTCGCGGACGACCTCGCTGACGCGGTACACGCTGCCGCTGGCCATCTTCTCCTGGTTGGCCTTGAAGCGGCGGGACCAGTTGCTGGCCTCCTCCGCGACGTCGCTGCGCAGGACGTCGTAGACCGCCTGGACTCCGGCGTCGTCGATGATCTCGCGCACGCCGACCAGCTCGGCGTTCTCGACGGGCAGGGTGATCGTGAGCTCGCTGGTGTGCACGTTCATGGTCATGAACGTCTTCTCGACGCCCTTGACCGAGCGCTTCTCGAGCCCGGTGATCGTCACCGCTCCGTGGTGCGGGTAGACCAGGGTCTCGCCGACCTCGAATGTCATCATGTCGTGCCTTTCATCGTGGGGCCTGTGGTGGGAGGAATCGGGGTTCCGAGCGGCGCATCGGCCAGCCACGGAGGAAGGAGGGCGACGAGCTGCTCGACCAGCTCCTCGTCAGTGCCGTCGATCGAGCCGGCGAGCCAGGCTCCGACGACGGCGAGGACGCCGCCCGCGGCGAAGGTCGCGGTGAGCTCCGGGTCGACGGATGCGGGGACGCCGGCACGGGCCAGGACCTCGCGGTGCAGGCCCAGCACTGTGTCGAGCACGGCGTCGTCCGAGGCGACGCGGGCCGACGCGCGGGCGCGGAGCCGGGCGTGGAAGGCGTGCCGGTCGACGAGGCGCTCGACGAGCCGCGCGTAGCCGCGCCGCAGCGCGGTGGCTCCGGTGCGGTCCTCCGCGTCCCCCTCGGCGACCTCGGCGACGACAAGGTCCTCGCGCAGCAGAGCGGAGGCGACCGCGGCCGCGTCCTCGAAGTGCGCGTAGAAGGAGCTGCGGCTGATGCCGGCCTCGCGGACGATGTCGCTGACGGCGATGCCCTCGGTCCGCTGCTCGCCGTCGTGCATCACGAGCCGCTCGACCGCATCGAAGACGCGGCGACGCGTCCGGCGGGCCCGGGGATCGGCCGACGCGGGGCCGTGGGGTGCGCCCGCTCCGTGCAGGGAGGCGACGCGAGCGGAAGTCATCGACGACAGTCTACCACTTCCCGGACAGGTGTTCGGGAGTGACGGTCACGTGGTGCCGCAGTCAGCGGCGGTGCGCCTCCTCGAGTCGGCCGAGTCGCGTCCTCGCCGCGCGCTCGCTGGGCGAGAGGCGACCGAGATAAATCTCCAGGCCCCGCATCAGGAGCCGGTTGGCCGTGATCGCCGGCCACCAGGGGCGGCGGAGCCCGAGCAGCCGGCGGACCTCCGGACGGAGGGAGGCGACGGCACCGGCGAAGAGCAGCGGGTAGACGACGCCGGCCTCGCCGGGGAGGCGGATGTCGCGGAGGAACCCGACCGCCTCGCGGACCCGCTCGTCCGGCTTGAGCTCCGCCGCGAAGCCCACGAGCTGCTCCCGGAGCTCGGCGACGCTCTCGGGCGGGTTCGGCACTCCGAGCAGGCGGCCCGACTCCGCCCACTCGCGGACGTAGGCGTCGGGACCGCCCGGAATCGGACGACCCCAGATCTCGTGGGTACTGAGGAAGGCGTCGGTGAAGGCGTCGTGCACCCAGAGCAGCAGGTGCGGATCCTGCGCCGAGTAGGGGCGCTCGGCGCCGGCCGCGTCCTCGTAGGTCCCGGTGATCCGCTCGTGCACGCCGGTCACCCAGCGGGCGGCCCCGGTGGCGGCCGCGCGGTCGCCGAAGCTCGTCGTCAGCACCCAGCGGACGGTGTTGTCCAGACGCCCCATCGGATCCTCGCGATACGTCGAATGGTCGTGGACCCCGGCCATCGCGCCCGCGTGCAGGGTCTGCATCAGGAGCGCCCTGACACCGGCGATCATCGTCGGCATCGCTCCGTTGACCGCCCACACCGCACTGCCGGGACCGAAGAGTCCCGGGCCCTCGCCCTGCTCGAGTGCGACGACCCAGTCGGGGCGGGGACGGGGGCGGCGGCGGCTCATCCGGCCAGTGTGCGCTCGCCCCCTGTACCGCGGCTGTCTGTCACCCTTTCGGCCTAACGCGCCTCGCTACTCGGCCAGCAGCTCGCGTACGTCGTCGGCCGTCAGCGCCTGCGAGAACAGCTCCCCGTCGTCCAGGACGGCGGCGCCGAGGCGGGCCTTGCGCTCCTTCAGCCGCACGATCTTCTCCTCGATCGTGTCGAGGGCGACCAGACGGTAGACGTTGACCCGGCGCTGCTGCCCGATGCGGTGCGCCCGGTCGACGGCCTGGGCCTCGGCCGCCGGGTTCCACCAGGGGTCGAGGATGAAGACGTGGTCCGCCTCCGTGAGGGTGAGGCCGGTGCCGCCCGCCTTCAGGCTGATGAGGAACACCGGCGCGTCGCCGGAGCGGAAGGACTCGACGACTCCCGCCCGGTCGCGCGTCGATCCGTCGAGCTGCACGAACGGGACCCCGCGCGCCCGCAGTCGCTCCGCCGCCCGCTCCAGGTACGTGGTGAACGTGCTGAAGACGAGCGCGCGCCGTCCCTCGGCCAGCACGTCGTCGAGCTGCTCCACCAGAGCGTCGAGCTTGGCCGAGGGCACGTGCCGGTAGGAGGGATCGACCAGGGAGGCGTCGAGCGCCAGCATCCGCAGGAGGGTGAGCGAGCGGAAGACGGTGAACCGCTGCCGGTCGAGGTCCTCGACCAGGCCCAGCAGCTTCCTCCGCTCGCGCTGCAGATAGCCGTCGTAGAGCACGCGGTGCGCGGGAGCGAGGGTCACCTCGATCGTCTGCTCCTGCTTCTCGGGCAGCTCGGGCGCGACCGCCTCCTTCGTCCGGCGCAGGAGGAACGGGCGCACGCGTCGGCGGAGGCGCTCGAGCCGGCGGCGGGCTCCCTCCTCCTGCGAGACGGTCCGCCCCTCGGACAGGTCGGGCGACGCGATGCCCAGCGGCGCTTCCGCGTGCTGGATCGGCCGCGTGTACTCCTCCTGGAACCGGCGCAGCGGGGGCAGGAGGCCGGGCGCCGTCAGCGCGAGGATCGCCCAGAGCTCGTCGAGCGAGTTCTCGAGCGGAGTGCCGGTCAGCGCGAGCACGATCGGCGCGCCGAGCGAGCGAGCCGCCCGGTGGGTCTGCGAGGCGGGGTTCTTGACGAACTGGGCCTCGTCGAGGACCAGGGCGGACCAGCTCCGAGCAGCCCACTCCTCCGCGGCCAGGCGCAGGACGGCGTAGCTCGTGACGACGAGATCGGCATCGTCCGGTATCCCCGCGACCCCGGTCCGCGCGCTCGACACCGTGTGCACCCGCAGCCCGGGGGCGAAGCGCGCCGCCTCGGAGGCCCAGCCGGGCACCACCGAGGTCGGAGCGACCACGAGGAACGGCGCGCACCGCTCCCCCGACGCGCGCGCCTGCTCGACCGCCTCCAGCATCATCGCGAGGGCCTGCAGGGTCTTGCCGAGCCCCATGTCGTCGGCGAGGATCCCGCCGAGACCGTGCCGTCGGCGGTGGGCGAGCCACGAGTACCCCTCCTGCTGGTAGGGCCGGAGCTCGGCGCGGAGGCCCTCCGGAGCGGCGACGTCTCCCGGAACCCCGGCGGCCAGCGCCTGCTGCAGGACCTGCCGCCACGCGTCCGAGGCGACGCTGTCGTCGGCGAGCTCCTCCAGCTCCTCCCACAGCGCCGTCTGGTGCCGGCCGAGCCGCGGACCCGTCTCCCACTCGTCGAGCTGATCGGCGCGGTTCAGCAGCTCGCGCAGTCGATCGAGCCCCGGATGGGCGAGCGAGAGGTAGGAGTGGTCGACGAGCCGGATGCGGTCGCCCCCGGCCGAGAGCGCGCGGAACAGTGGGAGGAAGGGCACGCTCACGTCGCCGATCCTGACGACGACGGCCAGGTCGAACCAGTCGGCGTCCGCGGTGTCGACGGCGGTCACCGTGAGGGTGAGATCGCCGTTTAGGAGCCGGTAGTCTGGCGGGACGCCCTCGCGCTCCACCCGCACCCCGCCGACCTCCTCGAGACGCGGCAGGTGTTCGACGACGAACACCGCGGCGTCCGCTCCGCGCAGGAGGGCACCGGCCGCGAGATCGGGGACGACGGGGGACCCGACATCCGCGAGCGTGGCGGTCGCGCGGCGCAGGATCGCCGCCTCGAGGAACCCCGTGCCCTCGCCGTCGATCTCGCTCGAGCGATCGGCGCTGCGCCGCCAGCGCCAGCTCACCCGCACTGCGCGGCGGGGCTCGAAGGACACTGTGCAGACCAGCCTCGGCGGCTCCGGCTCGTCGATCTCGACGCCCGGTCCGCTCGGCCGGACGGCGACCCGCCCGCGCAGGGCGGGGAGGTGGTCGTGGAGGAACTCGTCGACGTCCTCTGCGGGCACGCTCGTCGCCTCCGGATGGCGGAGCAGACGCAGCTCCTCGTCCTCCAGCGCTGCCGCGGCCGGCGCGAGGAGCAGTGCGGACGGATCCCCGCCCTCGACGAGGTAGACGCCGTGGCGCGCGACCGGGCGGACCTCGTCGAGCTGCCGGTCCTCCTCGCCGAGGCGGAGGACCGGTCGCAGCTCGAGCGCTCCGGACCGGTCGGTCGCGAGGAGTGCGACGTGCGCCGCCGGACCCAGGCGCACCGCGCTGCGGTCCGGCGCCAGGAGGGGGATCCCGAGGGCGGGGGCCTGCTCGAGCAGGCGCCAGAGCAGTGGGCTCTCGTAGTCGTCGAGGTGGATCCAGTCGGGGTCCTGCCCGAGGTGCACGGTCCGCGTCGCGCGGTGCAGGGCGGCGAACTCCGCGAACCAGCGCTGGTGGGCCGGATCGAGCGAGAGGCGGTGCGTCTGGAAGTTCAGCGACTTCCAGGTGAGCGTCGAGCGGTTCCAGGCCCCGCCGCGCCCCGGGACGACGGGCCGCGTGGCGAGCCGGTGGTCGTCGCGGGCGGCGGGGTCGTAGTCCTTCGCGCCGACGCGCTCGCTCGTCGGCGCCCGCCACGGATCGTCGGCGCGTCGCACGAGACGGCGCAGCTCGAACTGCAGCCCGATGGGAGTGAGCGGCCCGGCCACGACGTCCGGCCGCTCCTCCGAGCCGCTGAGCTCGCCGAGACGGGCGCGCCAGGCGGACGGGAGCGGTTCGGGAGGCACGGCCCCATGCTCCCACGGCCCTCCGACACGCTCGCCGGTCCCCCGCAGGACCGCTGCGGCGAGGAGAATCGGCGCATGACCACGAGCGACTCCCCCACCCCTGTCCGCCTCGAGATCGGGAGCGATGAGCTCCGCGTCTCCGTCACCACGGCCGGAGCCGAGCTCACGTCGCTCCGCGATGCCGGAGGACTCGAGTACCTCTGGCAGGCGGGCCCGGAGTGGCGGCGGCACGCGCCCGTCCTGTTCCCGATCATCGGCCGCCTGCCCGACGACACCCTCCACCACGACGGCGTCTCCTACCCGATGGGGCAGCACGGCTTCGCGCGCGATCGGGCGTTCGAGCTCGCGGGCGCCTCGGGCGACGAGGCCGTGTTCCGGCTCCGCAGCGACACTGCGACCCGCGAGGTCTTCCCGTTCGACTGGACCCTGCTCGTCGCGTACGCCGTGACCGGATCGACGCTGCGGATCACGCAGACCGTCGAGAACCGCGGAACCGGGCCGCTGGGCGCGTCGGTGGGCAACCACCCGGCGTTCGCGCTGCCGCTCCCCGGCGGGAACGGCGAGCACCGCATCCGCTTCGCCGAGGAGGAGCCGGAGGGCTTCCGCCGCGCGCCGGGGAACCTGCTCGCCGAGCCGCGCTTCCCCTCACCGCTCGTCGACGGCGCCCTCGTCGTCGACGACGCCTGGTTCGAGAAGGACGCGGTGATCTTCGACACTCCGAAGCGCCGCGTGATGACCCTCGAGGCCGACGGAGCCCGCTCGATCACCGTCGACGCGGGCGACTTCGACGTCGTCGGCATCTGGAAGCCGGTCGGCGCCCCGTTCGTCTGCATCGAGCCCTGGCGCAGCATCCCCACGCCGGCGGGCTGGGACGGCGACATCGTCGACAAGCCCGGGCAGTTCGTGCTGGCACCGGGCGAGCAGCGGGCCTTCTCCTACAGTATCGCACTCAGCTGAAGGTCCTCGCGCTGCAGCTGCGCGTCGAGGAGCTCGAAGCGGCGGATGATCAGCCCCTCGCGGGTGGCCCACGGGCAGATCACGAGCTTCTCGACGCCGAGCGCGTCCATGGCCGCCTCGGCGACCAGGGCGCCGGCGAGCAGCTGCGGCGCGCGGAGGGAGGAGACGCCGGGCAGCGCGGAGCGGTCGGCCGCGCTGATCGCCGCCAGTCGCGAGCTCCAGAGCCGGAGGTCGACGAGGTGCAGCTCGCGGCGCACCAGGGGGCCCGCGGCGCTCGGAGCGGCGCCGGTGATGCGCGCGAGCGAGCGGAACGTCTTCGAGGTGCCGGCGACCAGATCGGGACGGCCCAGCGCGAGGAACGCGCGGGCGGGATCGGCGAGCAGGTCGCGCGCGTGCCGTCGTGCGGCCTTGACGCTCACGGCCGACGGAGGATCGCCCTGCAGCAGGTCGCGCGTCACCCGCCCCGCACCCAGCGGCACCGAGACGGCCAGCTCCGGCACCTCGTCGACGCCCATCGACAGCTCGAACGAGCCGCCGCCGATGTCGAGATCGAGGATCGAGCCGGCGCCCCAGCCGAACCAGCGACGGACGGCCAGGAAGGTGGCGGACGCCTCGGCCTCTCCGCCGAGCTCCTGGAGGTGCACGCCGGTCTCCTCGCGGACGCGGGCGAGCACCTCGGCGCCGTTGCCCGCCTCTCGGATCGCCGAGGTCGCGAAGGCGAGGACGTCCTCCGCGCGGTGCTCGCGAGCGACGTCGCGCGCCTCCGTCACGAACGAGATCAGCTCGCGCTGCCCCTCCTCAGTGATGTCCCCTGCGGCGTCCAGGTACGCGACCAGCGCGAGGCTGCGCTTGTGCGAGCGGTACGGGACGGGGCGGGCTCCGGGATGAGCGTCGACGAGGAGCAGGTGGACCGTGTTGGAGCCGATGTCGAGCACGCCGAGTCGCATGCGCCCACGCTAGCGCGGCGCCGCCCGCGCTCCGGACACGCCTGAGTGGTCCGCGACCGAGGTCCGGAGCCGATGCGGCCTCCCGAGCCGTTCCCTTCGCGCGGCGAGATCAGCAGGACGACCGCGTGAGCGGGGTCCGACAGCCGGGAGGACGTGGGCCTCGATACGCCGCTGCGCGGCTACTCGACCAGCAAGGGTGGCGTCCGCCCCTGGTCCAGGCGCAGCGCGACTCATCGACCAGCCGGGGTGGCGCAGGCTCCTGGTCCCGCAGTGCCGCGGACGACCACCTCCGCCCCTCCCAGGGTCACCGACGATCCGCGTGCCAGCGGATCGTCGTACCCGGACCGCGACCCGCTCCCTGATACGCGACCCTCTGCGAAAGCCGACCGCGCGACGATCGACGAGGAACGAGGAGAACGTCGACAAAGGTGCGACGGGTCACCGGCGATCCGCGTGCGAGCGGATCGTCGTACCCGGAACGCGACCCGCTCCTCCCCCCGCAACCATCTGCGGTAGCCGACTGCGCGACGTCCGACGAGGAACGAGGAGGACGTCGAAAAGGGCCCGGCCGCGATGCGGCCGGGCCCTTTTCGACGACTCAGTGGTCCCAGTTCTCCACCGGCTCGACCGAGCTGGAGGAGCCGACGACGTGCACGCGCATGTCGTTGGTGGTGCCCGCGCGTCCGGGGGGCGAGCCGGAGACGACGACGACCGTCTCGCCGGGCTTCGCGAGGCCCTTGTTGAGCAGCACGGCGTCGACCTGCGCGAACATCGCGTCGGTGTGGTTGACGCGCGGCGTGACGAAGGACTGGACGCCCCAGTTGAGCGCCATCCGTCGGCGGACGGCGGGCTCCGGGGTGAAGCCGATGATCGGGATGCCGTGGCGCAGGCGGGTCATGCGGCGCACGGAGTCGCCCGACTCGGTGAACACGCAGAGGAACTTCGCCTCGACGAACTCGGCGACCTCGGCGGCGGCGAGGGTGACCGAGCCGCCCTGGGTGCGCGGCTTGCTGCCGAGCGGGGGGATCCGCTCGAGGCCGTGCTCCTCGGTCGACTCGACGATGCGCGCCATGGTCTGGACGGTCACGACCGGCCAGGCTCCGACGCTGGTCTCGCCCGAGAGCATGACCGCGTCGGCGCCGTCGAGGATCGCGTTCGCGACGTCGGACGCCTCGGCGCGGGTGGGGCGGGGGCTCTCGATCATCGACTCGAGCATCTGCGTCGCGACGATGACGGGCTTGGCCCAGCGGCGGGCCAGCTCGACGGCGTGCTTCTGCACGATCGGCACCGCCTCCAGGGGCAGCTCGACACCGAGGTCGCCGCGGGCGACCATGATGCCGTCGAAGACGTCGATGATCTCCTGCAGGTTGTCGACCGCCTGCGGCTTCTCGATCTTGGCGATGACGGGGGCCTTGCGACCCTCCTCCGCCATGATCTCGTGCACGCGGGTGATGTCGCTCGCGTTGCGCACGAAGGAGAGCGCGATGATGTCGGCGCCCAGGCGGATCGCCCAGCGCAGGTCGTCCTCGTCCTTCTGCGACAGCGCGGGGACGTTCACGGCGACACCGGGCAGGTTGATGCCCTTGTTGTTCGAGACGTTGCCGGGGACGACGACCTCGGTGACGACGCGGGGGCCCTCGACGGCCGTGACGCGGACCGCGACCTTGCCGTCGTCGATGAGGAGCATGTCGCCCGGGTTCACGTCGTCGGGCAGGCCCTTGAACGTGGTGCCCGAGAGCTCCTTGGTGCCCAGGACGTCCTCGGTCGTGATGGTGAAGACGTCGCCCTCGGCGAGGGCGTACGGGCCGCCCTCGAACTTGCCGAGGCGGATCTTCGGGCCCTGGAGGTCGACCAGGATCGCGACCGCGCGGCCGGCGTCGTCGGCCGCCTTGCGGACGATGCGGTAGATGCCCTCGTGGACGTCGTAGCTGCCGTGGCTGAGGTTCATGCGGGCCACGTCCACGCCGGCGTCGATGATCGCACGAATGGTCTCGTACGACGACGTTGCCGGGCCGAGGGTGGCGACGATTTTCGCTCGTCTCATTGAGGGGGTGCTCCGTTGTTCTGCGCCCGGAGGCGCGTCGTTAGCGGGGAGGGTGAGCAGGGATTGCCAGCGCGAGACTATCGCCTCGGCGGGACTAGAGGGTGAAGCCGCGGTCGTTCGGGCCGACGGGCGCGGGGAGCTGCGTGGTGCCCTCGAGGTAGCGGTCGACCTCGGCCGCGACTGAGCGGCCCTCGGCGATCGCCCACACGATGAGCGACTGGCCGCGACCGGCGTCTCCGGCGACGAACACGCCGGGCGCGGTCGTCTCGAAGTTGGCGCCGCGGTCGACGTTGCCCCGTTCCGTGAACGGGACGGACAGCTGACCGGCGAGGCGGTCCGACTCCGGGCCGGTGAAGCCCAGGGCCAGCAGGACCAGGTCGGCCGGGATCTCGCGCTCGGTGCCGCTCTTGGGGACGCGGCGGCCGTCGAGGTACTCGGTCTCGGCCACGCGCACGGCACGGACCTCGCCGACCTCGTTGGAGAGGAACTCCACGGTGGAGGCGAGGAACATCCGCTCGCCGCCCTCCTCGTGGGCGCTCGAGACCTCGAACACGGTCGGGTCCATCGGCCAGGGCTGGCTGTCCGGACGCTCCGACGGCGGCTGCTTGCCGATCGCCAGGTTGGTGACCGAGGCGGCCTTCTGACGGTGCGCCGTGCCGATGCAGTCGGCTCCGGTGTCGCCGCCGCCGAGGACCACGACGTGCTTGCCCTCGGCGCTGATCTGCTCGAAGACGGTGTCGCCCGCGAGCACGCGGTTGGACTGCACGAGGTACTCCATGGCGAAGTGCACACCCGAGAGGTCGCGGCCCGGGATCGGCAGGTCGCGCGGCACGAGGGCGCCGGTCGCGACCACGACGGCGTCGTAGCGCGCCCGGAGGTCGTCCCAGGTGATGTCGGAGCCGATGTCGACGCCCGCGCGGAAGCGGGTGCCCTCGGCCTTCATCTGGTTCAGTCGCAGCTCGAGGTGCTTCTTCTCCATCTTGAAGTCCGGGATGCCGTAGCGCAGGAGGCCGCCGATGCGGTCGTCGCGCTCGTACACGGCGACGGTGTGCCCGGCGCGGGTGAGCTGCTGCGCGGCCGCGAGGCCCGCGGGACCGGAGCCGACGACCGCGACGGTCTTGCCGGTGAGGCGCTCGGGCGGGTGCGGCTGCACCCAGTCGTTGCCGAAGGCCTGATCGATGATCGAGACCTCGATCTGCTTGATCGTGACCGCGGGCTGGTTGATGCCGAGCACGCAGGACGACTCGCACGGAGCCGGGCAGAGCCGGCCCGTGAACTCGGGGAAGTTGTTCGTCGCGTGCAGGCGCTCGATGGCCTGGCGGCCCTCGCCGCGCCACATCAGGTCGTTCCACTCCGGGATCAGGTTCCCGAGCGGGCAGCCCTTGTGGCAGAACGGGATGCCGCAGTCCATGCAGCGTCCGGCCTGGCGACGCAGCACGGCGGAGTCGCCCTGCTCGTACACCTCTTTCCAGTCCATCAGCCGCACGGACACCGGGCGCCGCTTGGGCAGCTCCCGGTCCTGCACCTTCAGGAACCCCTTGGGATCAGCCACCGGTCACCTCCAGAATCCGTCCCCAGACGACGTCGCCGTCGGGGTCGAGCCCCTCCTCGACAGCGGATGCGCGCGTCGCGAGCACCGCGGCGAAGTCGCGGGGCAGTACCTTGACGAAACGCGAGACGGTTCCGTCGAAATCGTCGAGCATGCCCTGGGCCAGGGTGGACTCGGTCTCGGCGACGTGTCGCTCGAGCAGGTCGCGGAGCATCTCGACGTCGGCGCTGTCGAGCGCCGAGAGCGTGAGCTCCCCGGAGGCGAGCGCGTCGCGGTTGACGAGCTCGCGCTTCAGGCCGTGCACGTAGGCCGTGCCGCCGGACATGCCGGCGCCGAGGTTGCGCCCGGTGTCGCCGAGGATCACGGCGAGTCCGCCGGTCATGTACTCGAGGGCGTGGTCGCCCACTCCCTCGACGACCGCGGTCGCTCCGGAGTTGCGGACCAGGAAGCGCTCGCCGACCATGCCGCGGATGAACATCGTGCCCTGGGTCGCCCCGTAGCCGATGACGTTGCCCGCGATCACGTTGGTCGACGCGTCGAAGGTGCTGCGGCGGTCGGGCCGCACCACGATCTGACCGCCCGAGAGACCCTTGCCGACGTAGTCGTTCGAGTCGCCCTCGAGCCGCAGGGTGATGCCCGCGGGGAGGAAGGCGCCGAGCGACTGCCCGGCCGAGCCGCGCAGCGACACGACGATGGAGTCGGCCGGCAGCCCGTTCTCGCCGAAGCGGACGGTGACCTCGTGGCCGAGCATCGTGCCGACGGCGCGCTCGGTGTTCTTGATCTCGCGCTCGATCGCGACGGTGCCGCGGTGGTCGAGCACGTTCGCCGCGAGCCGGATGAGCTCGTTGTCGAAGTGCTTCTCGAGCTCGTGCTCCTGCGCGCGTCCGTGGCGGCGCGGCTCCTCGGCCGTGAAGACGGGGCCGACCAGGATCGGCGTGAGGTCGAGACCGCTCGCCTTCCAGTGCTCGATCGCCTGGTTGACGTCGAGCAGCTCGCGGTGGCCGACGATCTCGTCGATGCTCCGGTAGCCGAGCTGCGAGAGGTACTCGCGCACCTCCTGGGCGATGAACTCGAAGAAGTTGACGACGAACTCGGGCTTGCCCGAGAAGCGCTTGCGCAGCTCCGGGTTCTGCGTGGCGACGCCGACGGGGCAGGTGTCGAGGTGGCAGACGCGCATCATGATGCAGCCCTCGACGATCAGCGGAGCGGTGGCGAAGCCGAACTCCTCCGCTCCCAGCAGCGCGCCGATCACGACGTCGCGTCCGGTCTTCATCTGTCCGTCGACCTGCACCACGACGCGGTCGCGCATGCCGTTGAGCATGAGGGTCTGCTGCGTCTCGGCCAGGCCGAGCTCCCACGGGGTTCCCGCGTGCTTGAGCGAGTTGACCGGGCTCGCGCCCGTTCCCCCGTCGTGACCCGAGACCAGGATGACGTCGGCCAGGGCCTTCGCCGTTCCCGCCGCGACCGCGCCGATGCCGGACTGGCTGACCAGCTTGGCGTGGATGCGGGCCGAGGGGTTCGCGCGCTTGAGGTCGAAGATCAGCTGCTTGAGGTCCTCGATCGAGTAGATGTCGTGGTGCGGCGGCGGCGAGATGAGGCCGACGCCGGCGGTCGCGTGACGGGTGCGCGCGATCCACGGGTACACCTTGGTCGGCGGCAGCTGACCGCCCTCGCCAGGCTTGGCGCCCTGGGCGAGCTTGATCTGGATGTCGTCGGCGTGGGTGAGGTACATGCTCGTGACGCCGAAGCGCCCGGAGGCGACCTGCTTGATGGCGGAGCGGCGCTCGGGGTCGAGCAGTCGCTCCGTGTCCTCACCGCCCTCGCCCGTGTTCGACTTGGCGCCGAGGCGGTTCATCGCGATCGCGAGCGTCTCGTGCGCCTCGGGCGAGATGGAGCCGTAGCTCATCGCTCCCGTCGAGAAGCGCTTGACGATCGACTCGACCGGCTCGACCTCGTCGATCGGCACCGGCGTGCGGCCCTCGGTGTCGAGCGTGAACATGCCGCGCAGGGTCATGAGCGAGCTCGCCTGGTCGTCGACCATCTTCGTGTACTCGCGGAACACGTCGTAGCGGCGGTTGCGCGTGGAGTGCTGCAGGCGGAAGACGGTGTCGGGGTTGAAGAGGTGCGGAGCACCGTCGCGGCGCCACTGGTACTCGCCGCCGACCGCCAGACGCTCGTGCGCGACGACCGCGCCGTCCTCCGGGTACGCGGCGCGGTGGCGCGCGGCGTTCTCCTCGGCGACGACGTCGATCCCGATGCCGCCGAGCTTCGAGACGGTGCCGGTGAAGTACTGGTCGACGAAGGCCTGGCTGAGGCCGACGGCCTCGAAGGTCTGCGCTCCCGCGTAGCTCGACACGGTCGAGATGCCCATCTTGGACATGATCTTGAGGACGCCCTTGCCGAGCGCCTTAATCACGTTCTTCACAGCCTTCTCGGGCGAGATGTCCGAGAGCATGCCGCTGCGGACGAGCTGCTCGCAGGTCTCCATCGCGAGGTACGGGTTGACCGCGGACGCGCCGTAGCCGATCAGCGTCGCGACGTGGTGCACCTCGCGGACGTCGCCGGCCTCGACGACCAGCCCGACGCGCATCCGGTTCTCGGTGCGGATCAGGTGGTGGTGCACGGCGGCGAGCATCAGCAGCGACGGGATCGGAGCGAGGTCCTTCGTGGAGTCGCGGTCCGAGAGCACGAGGAACTGCGCTCCGGCGGCGATCGCCTCGTCGGCTTCGCTGCACATCTCGTCGATGCGGTCCTGCATGGCGCGCGGCCCGGCATCGACGCGGTAGAGGCCGCGGATCGTCGTCGTGATGTGGCTGAGCGGACGCGGCGCGATGTGCTGGATCTTGGCCAGCTCGTCGTTGTCGATCACCGGGAAGTCGAGGACGACCTGGCGGGCGTGCTCGGCTCCGGCCGACAGCAGGTTGCGCTCCGGGCCGAGCCCGAGGCGCAACGACGTGACGACCTCCTCGCGGATGGAGTCGAGCGGCGGGTTGGTGACCTGCGCGAACGCCTGGGTGAAGTAGTCGAACAGCAGTCGGGGGCGCTTGGACAGCACGGCGACAGGCGTGTCCGAGCCCATCGCTCCGAGCGGTTCGGCGCCGGCCTTCGCCATGGGCAGCAGGAGGAGGCGGACCTCCTCCTCGGTGTAGCCGAACGTGCGCTGACGGCGGTTCACGGACGCCGGCGTGTGCACGATGTGCTCGCGCTCGGGCAGGTCCTTGAGGTTGATCCGGCCCTTGTCGAGCCACTCCTCGAAGGGGTCGGACTTGGCGAGCTGGCCCTTGATCTCCTCGTCCTCGACGATGCGGCCCTGCTCCGTGTCGACCAGGAACATGCGTCCGGGCTGCAGGCGTCCCTTGCGGACCACCTTCGCGGGGTCGATGTCGAGCACGCCGATCTCGCTCGCGAGCACGACGAGACCGTCGTCGGTGACGACGTAGCGGCCCGGACGCAGCCCGTTGCGGTCGAGCGTGGCGCCGACGAGCTCGCCGTCGGTGAAGACGATCGCGGCGGGGCCGTCCCACGGCTCCATGAGCATCGAGTGGTACTCGTAGAACGCGCGGCGCTTCTGGTCGATCGCGGCGGCCTGGTTCTCCCACGCCTCCGGCACCATCATCATGATCGCGTGCGGCAGCGAGCGGCCGGCGAGGTTGAGGAGCTCCACGGTCTCGTCGAACGAGGCGGAGTCGCTGCGGCCGGGAGAGACGATCGGGAACAGCGGCGAGAGGTCGCCCAGCTCCTTGCTCTTCAGCTGGGACTGGCGGGCGCGCATCCAGTTGCGGTTGCCCTGCACGGTGTTGATCTCGCCGTTGTGCGCGATCATCCGGAAAGGCTGCGCGAGCGGCCAGGACGGGAACGTGTTCGTCGAGTACCGCGAGTGCACGAGGGCGAGCTTCGAGGTGAAGCGCTCGTCCTGCAGGTCGGGGTAGAACGGCTCCAGCTGGAGGGTCGTGACCATGCCCTTGTAGACGAGCGTGCGGCTCGACAGCGACATGAAGTACACCTCGAGCTCGCGCTCGACGCGCTTGCGGAGGCGGAAGGTCAGCCGGTCCAGGCGCACTGAGGAGAACGGAGTGCCGGTCTCGTCGGTCAGGTCGCTCCGGACGTAGAGCTGCTCGATCGCGGGCATCGCGGCGCGCGCGAGCGTGCCGATCTCGTCGGGCTGCACCGGGACGGAGCGCCAGCCGACGACCGTCAGGTTCTCCTCGCGGGCGATCTCGGCGATCGTCGACTTCACCCGCTCGCGCTCGAAGACGTCGACCGGGAGGAACGCGTTGCCGACGGCGTACTGCCCGAGCGGGGGCAGCTCGAACGTCGCGACCGCGCGGAGGAAATCGTCTGGGATCTGCGTGATGATGCCGGCGCCGTCGCCGGTGCCCGCATCGGAGCCGACCGCGCCGCGGTGCTCGAGATTGCGCAGGGCGTCGAGCGCGGCGTCGATGATGTCGTGCCCGGCGGTGCCGCGCATGGTGGCGACCATCGCGAGTCCGCAGGCGTCCTTCTCGGCGCTGGGGTCGTACATCCCCTGGGCGGGCGGAGTGCCGAGGAACGGCACGACGGGGACGCGGGGCGAGGGCTGGGCGGGTGCCATGTCAGGAACCGTCCTCACGAGAGTTGTGGCGGATGGGGACGTCGCTGGCCCGCAGGGTGGTGATGGAGGGTCGGCTCCCCGATCGGGAGGGCCGTGTCGTGGGGGTCACGCGCCGTCGGCGTGACCGCACGGACGACACGCGGCAGCGCTTGTGGCTGAGCCGTGGAGTGCGATCGTGCGGTTGTCGGGCATCGGACGGGAGGCCGCGGAGTTCCGCGGCCTCCGTCAGGTGCGGGAGACCGTCTTCGTGTCGGCGTCGTCGCCGGAAGCAGTGCTGGTGGGTGCGTGCGAGTCGGACTCGACGTCCTCGAATTCTACCCCAGCCGCTTCGGGCTTCCACTCCTTGCCGGGCCGGTACGGGGACGGCTCATCGCCGGTGTGCTCGCGACCCTGGACGATGACGATCGCGAGGCCGATCACGACGGCGATCAGGGCGGCCCACACGTTGGTGCGGAGCCCCAGGAGCACCTCGCTCGGGTCGATGCGGATCGACTCGAACCAGATGCGGCCGATGCCGTACCAGACGAGGTACACGCCGAAGACGTCGCCCCACTGGAGTCGGAAGCGGCGCTCGGCGACGAGGATGACGCCGATGCCGACGACGTTCCAGAGGATCTCGTACAGGAAGGTGGGGTGGAACAGGGTGTCGGCGGGGAGTCCGACGGGGAAGGCGGGGTTGGAGGACGGGACCTCGAGCCCCCACGGCAGAGTGGTCGGGAGTCCGTAGAGCTCGACGTTGAACCAGTTGCCCAGGCGGCCGAGGGCCTGCGCGGCGAGCATGCCGGGCGCGAGGGCGTCGGCGAAGGTCCAGAAGCGGATCCCGGTCCAGCGGCAGCCGATCCAGGCGCCGACCGCGCCTCCGATCAGACCGCCGAAGATGGCGTTGCCGCCCTCCCAGATGTAGAGGGTGCGCAACAGATCGGCGCCCTCGAAGAAGTAGTCGCCGGGGTGGGTGAGCACGTGGTAAACGCGAGCACCGACGATGCCGAGCGGGACGGCCCAGATGATGATGTCGAGCACGACCCACGGCTCGGCACCGCGGCGCTTGAGGCGCGCGTTCGTCATGATCGTGGCGACCACGATGCCGGCGAGGATGCACAGCGCGTAGGTGTGGATCGAGAAGGTCCGCTCGAAGAGCGTGAAGTCGTACTGACTCCACGCCTCGGGCGGGCTCGGGATGCTCAGCGGTACGGACACCGGTACGTCGACCTTTCGAACGGAGGGGCTCCCCGGGCACGACGACGTCGCGCCCCGACGGGCATCCCGATTGTAGTGGGAGGCGTCAGGCGCGCGGACGCGTTCCGGCTGCCAGACCGCGTGCCGTCTCGGCCACCGCGTCGACTCCTCCGGAGGCGAGGGCGCGGACGAGCGCCGAGCCCACGATCGCACCGTCGGCGTAGGCGAGGATCTCGGCGACCTGCTCCCCCGTCGAGATGCCCAGGCCCACGCACGCGCTGTCGGAGCCCGCGCTGCGCAGGCGGTCGACGAGCGTGCGCGCGGCGGTGTCGACGTCGGTGCGGGCCCCGGTGATGCCCATGGTGGACACCGCGTAGACGAAGCCGCGGCTCGAGGAGACCGCCTGGCGCAGTCGCTCGTCGGTCGAGGACGGAGCGGCCAGGAACACGCGGTCGAGACCGAGCCGCTCGGAGACCGCGATCCACTCGGCGCCCTCGTCCGGGATCAGGTCGGGCGTGATGAGGCCCGAGCCGCCCGCCTCCGCGAGGTCGGTCGCGAAGCGCTCGACCCCGTACTGCAGCACGGGGTTGTAGTAGGTCATCACCAGCACGGGCACGTCGACCCGGGCGCGGATCTCGCGCACGGCCTCGAAGCCGTGGCGCAGTCTGAACCCGCCGGCGATCGCGGTCTGGGTCGCCTCCTGGATCACGGGGCCGTCCATGACCGGATCGGAGTAGGGCAGGCCCAGCTCGATCGCATCGACGCCGTTCTCGGCCATGGCGACCGCGGCGTCGATGCTCGTCGCGAGGTCGGGGAAGCCGACCGGGAGGTAGCCGATCAGGGCGCCCGCCGCCTCCGTGTTGCGACGGCGGACGGTCTCGGCGACGCTCGGTCCCACTCCGCTCACGACTGCACCGCTCCCTGGTCCATCAGGCCGAAGTAGTGCGCGGCCGTCGTCATGTCCTTGTCGCCGCGTCCCGAGAGGTTGACCAGGATCGTCGCCTCGGGGCCGAGCTCGCGGCCGAGCTCGAGCGTGCCGGCGAGGGCGTGCGCGGACTCGATCGCGGGGATGATGCCCTCGGTGCGGCTGAGGAGCTTGAGCGCGTCCATCGCGGCGCCGTCGGTGACCGCGCGGTAGTCGGCGCGCCCGATGCTCGCGAGCCAGGCGTGCTCCGGGCCCACGCCCGGGTAGTCGAGACCGGCCGAGATCGAGTGCGACTCGACGGTCTGGCCGTCCTCGTCCTGGAGGAGGAAGCTGCGCGCGCCGTGCAGGACGCCGGGACGCCCCTTGCTGATCGTGGCCGCGTGGCGCGGGGTGTCGATCCCGTCGCCGCCGGCCTCGAAGCCGACGAGGCGGACCTCGGGGTCGTCGAGGAAGGCGTGGAAGATGCCCATGGCGTTGGAGCCGCCGCCGACGCAGGCCGTGACGGCCGTGGGGAGCGAGCCGGTCAGCTCGAGGACCTGCTCGCGCGCCTCCTCGCCGATGATCTTCTGGAAGTCGCGCACGAGCGCCGGGAACGGGTGCGGGCCCGCGACGGTGCCGAAGATGTAGTTCGTCGTCTCGACGTTCGTCACCCAGTCGCGCATGGCGTCGTTGATCGCGTCCTTGAGGGTGCGCGAGCCGGTCGTCACCGAGACGACCTCGGCGCCCAGGAGGCGCATGCGGGCGACGTTCAGCGCCTGGCGCTCGGTGTCGACCTCGCCCATGTACACGACGCAGTCGAGGCCGAAGAGGGCCGCGGCGGTCGCGGTGGCGACGCCGTGCTGTCCCGCGCCGGTCTCGGCGATGACGCGCGACTTGCCGATGCGCTTGGTGAGCAGCGCCTGGCCCAGCACGTTGTTGATCTTGTGCGAGCCGGTGTGGTTCAGGTCCTCGCGCTTGAGGATGATGCGCGCACCGCCCGCGTGCGCGGCGAAGCGCGGCACCTCGGTGATGATCGAGGGGCGCCCGGTGTAGCTGCGGTGCAGCTCCATGAGCTCCGCGTGGAACTCCGGGTCGACCTTGGTGCGCTCGTACTCGGCGCTCAGCTCGTCGAGCGCCTCCACGAGGGATTCGGGGACGTAGCGACCGCCGAAGTCGCCGAAGTAGGGGCCGAGTTCGTCTCGGAGGGCCATGGCAGTACCGCCAGTCGGTGTCAGTGCGCCAGGAAGCTGGCGAGGGTGGAAACGGGGTCGCCGCCGGTGACGAGGGCCTCCCCGACGAGGACGACGTCGGCGCCGGAGCGCCTGTAGTGGGCCACGTCGTCGGCGGAGAGGACCGCCGATTCGGCGACCTTCACCGCGTCGGCGGGGAAGCGCTCGGAGAGGCGGCCGAAGAGGTCGCGGTCGAGCTGGAAGGTGGACAGGTCGCGGGCGTTCACGCCGATGAGGCGGGCGCCGAGGTCGGAGGCGCGCTCGAGCTCGTCGGCCGAGTGGGTCTCGACGAGCGGGGTCATGCCCAGCTCGAGCACGAGGGCGTGCAGCTCGCTCAGGACGCTCTGCTCGAGGGCGGCGACGATCAGGAGGACCAGGTCGGCTCCCGCGGCGCGCGCCTCGAGCACCTGGTAGGGCTCGGCGATGAAGTCCTTGCGCAGGACCGGGATCGAGACCCGGGCCCGCACGGCCTCGAGGTCGTCGAGCGACCCCTTGAAGCGGCGCTGCTCGGTGAGCACGCTGATCGCGCTCGCTCCCCCCTGCTCGTACTGCGCGGCGAGGGCGGCGGGATCGGGGATCTCGGCGAGGGCTCCGCGGGAGGGGCTCGAGCGCTTGACCTCGGCGATGACGCGGACGCGCTCGGCCGGGGCCAGCGCTGCCAGGGCGTCGATCGCGGGAGCGCGCAGGGCTGCGCGCCGCTCGACCTCGGCGAGGGGGACGGTCTCGCGGCGCGTCGCCGCGTCGGCCAGGGCGCCGGCGGTCAGATCGGTCAGCACCTAGGCGCGCGCCTTCGGGTTGGCCTTGGAGCCGTTCACTCCGTAGCCGGCCTTGGCCATGCCCATGCCCACGAGGAGGCCGACGATCACGAGACCGGCGGAGAGCCAGACGACGAGCGGGACGTCGAACCAGAAGGCGATCGTGCCGACGGTGAACCCGACCAGCATGATGACGACGGCCGTCCATGCGGCCGGCGAGTGGCCGTGGCTGTCTTCGTCGTGCTCGGTGCTCATGGTTCTCCTCCTGGACGGGCATCGGGACCACAGCAGTCTAGCGGTTCGCGCCCGAGGCCCCCCGCGCCGGGGAGGCGGGTCGCGGGCTCCCTGTCAGCGCCGGGACGTGGGGTCGTCGCCGCGGGAGAGCTCGTCCCAGGAGACGACCGGATCGATCGTGCCGTCGTCCGTCTCGACGCTCGAGGCGCCGTGCCCGTAGCCGTCGGCGGGCTCGAAGCGCGACACGCGCTTCTTCTTCCGCGCGTCCGGCCAGCGGCGGACCGTGGCGAGCACCAGGACGCCCAGCAGGGCGGTCAGGGCGCCGGCGATCACCGCGAGGACGGGCCACGCGGTCGAGCTCGAGGAGTCGACGAGCGCCGCCACCGACCGCTCGCCCGCGATGCCGGTCGCCTCCGTCACTGCGGCCGAGCCGGCGCGCACCGGGTCGCCGAGCGCGGTCGTGGACGCCAGCACGACGGAGCCGCCGAGCAGCACCTGCAGGAGTCCGAGCACGATGCGGAAGGCGGGACCGGCGATCGCGAGGGCGGCCGCCAGCGCGAGTCCCGCGAGCGCGAGAGCCGAGAGCGCAGGTGCGGCGACGGTGCCCGTGACGTCCAGTGCACCGGAGTCGTCCGCGAGCTCCAGCGCGAACCACGACTGCGTCGAGGAGGTCAACTCGAGCGCCGCGAGCAGGACGATCCCGAGGATGACCGAGTACTTGAGCCTGCGCCCGCTCACCGGCTCACGCCTCCGCGGAGGCGACCGGGTCGAGCGGGTCGACGTCGAAGCAGGAGTGCTCGCCGGTGTGGCAGGCGGCGCCGATCTGCTCCACCTGCACCAGCAGGGTGTCGGCGTCGCAGTCGAGGGCGGCTCCGCGGACGTACTGGGCGTGCCCGGAGGTGTCGCCCTTCCGCCAGTACTCCTGCCGGGAGCGCGACCAGAAGGTGACGCGGCCCTCGGTCAGGGTGCGGCGCAGCGCCTCCCTGTCCATCCACCCCATCATCAGCACCTCGCGGGTGTCGTGCTGCTGGATGATCGCGGGCAGCAGTCCGGTCGCGTCGAAGGAGGCACGGTCGAGGACGGTGTCGAGCTCGGTCTCGGTCATCGTCTGATCTCCAGGCCTGCGCCGTCGAGGGCGCGCTTCACGTCGCCGATGGTCATCTCGCGGTTGTGGAACACCGAGGCCGCCAGCACGGCGTCGGCGCCCGCCTCGATCGCCGGGGCGAAGTGCTCGATCGCACCGGCGCCTCCGGAGGCGATGACCGGGACCGAGCTCACCTCGCGCATCGCGGCGACGAGCTCGAGGTCGAAGCCCTGCTTCGTGCCGTCGGCGTCGATCGAGTTGACGAGCAGCTCGCCCGCCCCGCGCTCGACGGCCTCGGCCGCCCAGGCCAGCGCGTCGACCGTGGTCTCGCGGCGACCGCCGTGGGTCGTGACGACGAAGCCGGACGGCGTGGCGTCGCTCCGCTTGACGTCGAGAGAGAGGACGAGCACCTGCGCGCCGAACACGTCGGCGATCTCGCCGACGAGCGCCGGGCGGGCGAGGGCGGCGGAGTTGACGCCCACCTTGTCGGCGCCGTGGGCGAGCAGGCGCGACACGTCGTCGACGGCGCGCACCCCTCCTCCGACGGTCAGCGGGATGAAGACCTGCTCGGCCGTGGCGCGGACCACGTCGTAGGTGGTGGAGCGGTCGTCGACGGTCGCGGTGACGTCGAGGAAGGTGAGCTCGTCGGCACCCTGCTCGAAGTAGAGCCGGGCGAGCTCGACCGGGTCGCCGGCATCGCGGAGGTTCTGGAAGTTGACGCCCTTGACGACGCGCCCGGCGGCGACGTCGAGGCACGGGATGACGCGGACGGCGAGGCTCATCGCTGTTGTCCTAGAGGCGCGCGGCGTGGATCGACGTGACCAGGATCGCGCGGGCGCCGAGGTCGTAGAGGCGGTCCATGACCTGGTTCATGTCGGCGCGGGGAACCATGACGCGGACGGCGACCCACTCCGCGTCGTGCAGCGGCGAGACCGTCGGCGACTCGAAGCCGGGAGCGATCGCTGTGGCCTGCTCGAGGAGCGCGACCGGGCAGTCGTAGTCGAGCAGCACGTACTCGCGGGCGACCAGGACACCCTGCAGCCGGCGGAGCAGGACGGGGATGCCCTCCGGCTCCCCCGCGGCCGACACGAGCACGGCCGTGGAGTCGAGGATGACCGGTCCGAAGATCTCGAGGCCCGCCTTGCGGAGGGTGGTGCCGGTCTCGACGACGTCGGCGATCACATCGGCGACGCCCAGCTGGATCGCCGACTCGACCGCTCCGTCGAGGCGGATGAGGGACACCTCGACGCCGTGCTCGCGGAGGAAGGAGCCGACGAGGCCGGGGTAGCTCGTGGCGACGCGCAGTCCGTCGATCTCGGAGAGCTCGGTGTAGCGGCCGGCCGGACCGGCGAAGCGGAAGGTCGAGTTCGCGAAGCCCAGGCTCGCGATCTCGCGGGCCTCGGAGCCCGAGTCGATGAGCAGGTCGCGGCCCGTCACTCCGACGTCGAGGGCGCCGGAGCCGACGTAGGTCGCGATGTCGCGCGGACGGAGGTAGAAGAACTCGACGCCGTTGCGCTCGTCGACGATGTGCAGCTCCTTCGGGTCGCGGCGGCCGACGTAGCCGGCCTCGGCCAGCATCTGGCCGGCGGTCTCGGAGAGCGAACCCTTGTTGGGCACGGCGACGCGCAGCAGCGCGGGCGGGGTGGTGGTCACGGCAGGACGTCCTCTGGAGCTCGAGGGTGATTCGGTGAGCGGCGGTCTCGTCGACGACGCTGCGGTCGCGGACGCGCCTCGATGTGCGTGGGAGCGCGCGGCGACGGAGCGTCGGCGCACTCCGGCGATCGGAGGGAGGCTCACAGATGTCGGTAGACGTCGGCCGTCGTCAGGCCCTTCGCCAGCATCAGCACCTGGAGGTGGTAGAGCAGCTGCGAGATCTCCTCCGCGGTCCGCTCGTCGCCCTCGTACTCGGCGGCCATCCAGACCTCGGCGGCCTCCTCGACGATCTTCTTGCCGATGAAGTGCACACCGGCGTCGAGCTCGCGGACCGTGCCCGAGCCCTCGGGTCGCGCGGCGGCCTTCTCGCCCAGCTCAGCGAAGAGGTCGTCGAAAGTTTTCACCGGGGAAGTCTATACGCGCGGCGCCCCGGGGCAGGATCAGTGGCGGTGCAGGATCGAGGATGCGGTGTCGCGGAGGGCGGCGATCGCCTTCTCGGGGTCGTCGGCGCCGAAGACGGCCGAGCCGGCCACGAAGGTGTCGGCGCCCGCCTCGGCGGCGATCTCGATGGTGCCCGGGGCGATCCCGCCGTCGACCTGCAGCCAGACGTCGAGTCCGGAGTCGCGGACGGCGCGGCGGAGCGCGTGCAGCTTGGGCATCGTCTCCTCCATGAAGGACTGGCCGCCGAAGCCGGGCTCGACGGTCATCACGAGCACCTGGTCGAACTCGGGCAGCAGGTCGAGGTACTCCTCGACGGCCGTTCCGGGCTTGAGCGCGATCCCGGCGCGCGAGCCGATGTCGCGGAGGCGCCGGGCGAGGGCCACGGCGTCGCGCGCCGCCTCGGCGTGGAAGGTGACCGAGAACGCGCCCGTCTCGGCGTACCCGGGCGCCCAGCGGTCCGGGTCGTCGATCATCAGGTGCACGTCGAGCGGCCGCGGCGACACCTCCTGGAGGCGCTGCACCATGGGGAGCCCGAACGTGAGGTTCGGGACGAAGTGGTTGTCCATCACGTCGACGTGCACGAGATCGGCCGAGGCGATCCGCTGCAGCTCGGCCTCGAAGTTGACGAAGTCGGCGGAGAGGATGCTGGGGTTGATCCGTGCAGGCATGCCGACCAGCCTAGGAGATCGACTCGGACGGCTCGGCTCGCCGCAGCAGCTGGATGAACATGGCGTCGGTGCCGTGCCGGTGCGGCCAGAGCTGGACGTGACGCGCTCCCTCCGGCAGGTCGAGCTCGTCGAGGGTGACGCCGCGGAGGACCTCGGGAGTGTCCATCAGCTCGAGGCCGTCGCCGTAGCGCTCCTGGGCCAGCGCCAGGACCCGCCGCGTCTCGCCGAGGTGCGGCGAGCACGTGACGTAGGCGAGCACGCCGCCCGGGGCGAGGGCCAGGAGCGCCGAGTCGAGGAGCTCGCCCTGGAGGGACGCGAGCGGCTCGACGTCCGCCGCGGTCTTGCGCCAGCGCGCCTCCGGTCGTCGGCGCAGGGCCCCGAGGCCGGTGCACGGGGCGTCGAGGAGGATCCGGTCGAACGCGCCGGGCTGCTCGGCGCCGAGATCGCGTCCGTCGCCCGTGCGCACCTCGACGTCCGGGTCGACCGCGGCGAGGGCCTGCCGGACGAGGCCGGCCCGGCCGGGCACGACCTCGTTGGCGAGCAGCGAGGCCCCGCCGAGACGCGCCTCCGCCGCGAGCAGAGCGGCCTTGCCGCCGGGGCCGGCGCAGAGGTCGAGCCAGCGCTCCCCCTGGCGGATCGGTCGGACGCGCGACAGCGCCAGCGCCGCGAGCTGCGATCCCTCGTCCTGCACTCGCACCCGCCCCTCCCGCACGGCGTCGACGGCCTCGGGATCGCCGCCGGTGCTGACGAGGCCGACGGGCGACCAGCGGTCCTCCGCGGCGTCGGGGAGCTCGGATGCCTCGGCGAGACCCGGGAGCGCGACGAGGTTCACCCGCGGAGCCGCGTTGTCGGCCGCGAGCAGGGCGTCGAGCTCGTCGGCCCGCCCCTCGGCGGCCAGGGCGCGGCGCAGCGCCTTGACGATCCAGAGCGGATGCGAGCTCAGCGCGGCGATGCGGTCGTCAGCCGAGACGGCGGCGGCCGAGACGCGCTCCCGCCACTCCTCGGACGAGCCCCGCGAGACGGTCCTGAGCACGGCGTTCGCGAAGGCCACGGCTCCCCGGGAGCCGTCGGCGGCCACGAGCGCGACGCTCTCGTTCACCGCCGCATGCGGAGCGACCCGGGTGCTGAGCAGCTGGTGCACTCCGAGGCGGAGCGCGTCGAGGACGGGCGCATCGACGGACTCGATCGGGCGGCCCGCCGCCAGCACGATCACCCGGTCGTAGTAGCCGGACATCCGCAGGGTGCCGTAGCAGAGCTCGGTCGCGAGGCCCGCGTCGGCGGGCGAGAGCTCCGCGGCGCGGATCCGGCCGGGGAGGACGAGGTTGGCGTAGGCGTCCGACCCGCTGACGGCGCGCAGCACGTCGTAGGCGACGCGGCGGGCGGGGGCGGCCTCGCGGCGGGCGCTCATCGCAGCACCGTGCTCTCGCGCAGGCCCCTGGCCCAGTCGGCGGCGGCCATGGGCCTCTTGCCCGCGGGCTGCACGGTCACGAGCTCGACGGCTCCGTCGCCGGTGCCGACCAGCGTGCGGCCCTGCTCGACGAGCACCCGGCCGGGCTCGAGGGTCGGGGCCTCCTGGACCGCGCGAGCCGCGAGCACCTTCAGCCGCGCGTCGCCGACGGCCGCGGAGGCGCCGGGCTCCGGGGTCGTGCCGCGGATCAGCGCGAGGACGCGGGCGCTCGGCGCGGACCAGTCCAGGCGGCCGTCCGCCACGTCGAGCTTGGGAGCGAGCGTCACCTCGCCGGACTGCGGGACGGCCCGGGCGGTGCCCGCCGCGATCGCCTCGACGACCTCGACCGTCAACGCGGCGCCGGAGTCGGCGAGCACCTCGAGGAGCTCCCCCGCCGTGCGGTCGCGCACCTCCTCGGACAGCTCGGCGTAGACGTCCCCGGCGTCGAGCTCCGCGACCAGCTGGAACACGCTCGCGCCGATCGTCCCCTCCCCCGCCATCAGCGCGCGCTGCACCGGCGCCGCTCCGCGCCAGCGCGGCAGGAGCGAGAAGTGCAGGTTGATCCAACCGTGCACCGGCACGGCGAGCAGCCGGGCGCGGACGAGCCCGCCGTAGGCGACGATCACGCCGAGCTCGGGAGCCAGCGCCTCGAGGCGGTCGGTGACGGCCTCGTCGAGGCGGTTCGCCTTCAGGACGGGGAGGCCGAGCTCCTCCGCGACGACCGCGACCGGCGAGGGCGTCAGCACGCGCTTGCGCCCGACGGGCGCGTCCTCGCGGGTGACGACGGCCACGATCTCGTGACCGGAGGCGGCGAGGGCGCGCAGGGTCGGGACGGCGGGAGCCGGGGTGCCGGCGAAGACGAGGCGCACGAGGGGCTCCTGGGTGGCGGTGGTGCGGGTGGGACTAGAGGATGTCGGGATCGTCGAGGCGGACCCGCAGCTTCGGGGCCGGGCGGAAGCGGCCGGGGGTGGTCGGCGGTCGGCGGCGACGGGTGGCGTTCCGCACGACAGCGGATCGGAGCCGGGCGGCGACTTCCGCACCGCGAGCGTAGTCGAAGCGCACGATGGCCCGGACGGAGCCGTCCTCCAGCCCTACCGGGCCGAGGACCTCGTGCCGGTCGCTCTCGTCCAGCGCATCGAGCGCCTCCTCGACCGCGTGGGCGTCGCCGCTGACGGTGGCCAGACGCACTGCGGGAGGGAAGCGGAGGGCGCGCCGCTCCAGCAGCTCGGCCCGGAGGTACTCGGCCTGGCGCCAGGTGGCCAGGGCGGTCGCGATCCGTCCGCCGACTCCGACGAGCAGGACCGGGGCGCCGGGCCGGGCCAGGGCGGCGGCGTTGGACCAGGTGCGCAGGGCGTCGTCGGCGACGCGCAGGCTCTCGCGCGCCAGCATCCGCTCGCCGTCGAGGAGGAGGACGGCGTGGTAGCCGCCGTCCACCCGGGGCTCGGCTCCCCGAGTCGCGACGACGAGCGCGGGCTCGTCGGGCAGGGTCAGGACCGGGCGCTGGCCGTCGGCGACGACGACCTTCGCTCCCGGGAACGCGCGGCCGAGCTCCTCCGCCGTGCGACCGGCGCCGAGGGTCACGAGTCGGAGCGCCGTGGCCTCGCAGACCGAGCAGCGCCACTCGGCGGCGATCAGGCCGCACCAGCCGCAGCTCGGCCGGGCGCCCGCGGCGTGCACGGCGAGCGGACCCTGGCAGCGGTTGCAGCGGGCGACCGTGCGGCAGCGGGCGCAGGCGACGACGGGCGCGTAGCCCGGGCGCGCGACCTGGACGAGGACGGGGCCCGAGTCGAGTCCGAGGCGCGCCTGCCGCCAGGCCGACGACGGGATGCGGGCCGCGGCGTCGTGCTCGTCGGCCGACGACTGCTGGGCGGTCGGCACGACGTGCGGCCGCTTGGCAGGGCGCGGTTCGACCTCGGCCGCGAAGCCGATCTCGACGAGGCGCTCGACCTCGACGGTGCGGGTGTGGCCGAGGAGCACGAGTCCGGCTCCGCTGTGCTCCTGGCGCACGAGGGCGACGTCGCGCGCGTGCGCGTACGGGGCGAGCGGCTCGGCGAAGAGCGGGTCGCCGTCGTCCCACAGCGCGATCAGGCGCGGAGCCCGCGAGGGTGCGTAGAGGACGGAGCGGTTGCCGACGATCACCCTCGGACCCGGCCCGAGGCAGCGGAGGAACGCGCCGTAGCGCTCCGCTCCCTTCTGCCGGGCGTCGAGCCGCACGACGAGCTCCGCGGGCAGCAGATCCGCCAGCGCGAGCTCGAGCTGCTCCTGATCGCGGTAGTCCGGCACCGCCAGGATCGCGTCGCCGCCCGCGACCACGGTGTTGCGCGCGAGTTCGGCGAGCGTGAGAGCCCAGCCGCCGACCCACCTTCCCGTCGAGAGCTGCACCGGCGCAGGAACCGCGCCCACGGCGAGGCGATCGCCGACGGCCAGGGAGTCGAAGGCGTCGGCGGCGTACCCCGCGACGGGAGCCGCTGCCACCGGCACCGGGACCACGACCGGCTCCGCCGCCAGGTGCGCGCGCTCCACCCGCACGTGCCGGCGCGGCACGGCCAGGCGAAGCACGTCGCTCGCGCCGCCGGCGGCCCGGTCGGCCACGCGGCGCGCCAGCGCCCACACCTCGGGCGTGAGGACCACGACCGGCGAGACCAGCTCCTCGATGTCGCTGAGGGTCCCGACGTGCTCGGACCCCTGGCCGACCTCGACGACGAAGGCGTCGGCGATGCGCCCGCCGGTGCGCAGCGGCACGCGGACCCGTACGCCGGGCCGGACGTCCGCGAGCATCGACTCGGGGACGGCGTAGTCGAGGAGGCGGTCGAGCTGGGGCAGCGGGGAGTCCAGGAGGACGCGCGCGACGACGTCCGATGCGCCGGAGGAGGTCTCCACCGCCTGCGCCGCGCCCGCTACGAGAGGCCCGCGGCGGAGCGGAGGTCGTCGACGCGGTCGAGGCGCTCCCAGGTGAAGTCGGGGAGCTCGCGGCCGAAGTGCCCGTAGACCGAGGTCTGCGAGTAGATCGGGCGGAGCAGGTCGAGCGCGTGGATGATCGCGGCGGGACGCAGATCGAAGACGGAGCGGATCGCCTCCGTGATCTGCTCGTCGGGGATCGTGCCGGTGCCGAACGACTCGACGTAGAGGCCGACTGGGGCGGCCTTGCCGATCGCGTAGGCGACCTGCACCTCGAGGCGCCGGGCGAGACCCGCCGCGACGGCGTTCTTGGCGACCCAGCGCATCGCGTAGGCCGCCGAGCGGTCGACCTTCGACGGGTCCTTGCCCGAGAACGCGCCACCGCCGTGCCGCGACGCTCCGCCGTAGGTGTCGACGATGATCTTGCGGCCCGTGAGCCCGGCGTCGCCCTGCGGGCCGCCGATCTCGAAGCGTCCGGTCGGGTTGATCAGCAGGCGGACGGCGGAGGAGTCGAGGTCGACCGTCTCGAGGACCGGTCGGATCACGTGCGCCTCGATGTCGGCGTGGATCGTCTCGGTGCTCACGTGCTCGGCGTGCTGCGTCGAGAGCACCACGGTGTCGATCGAGCGCGGCGTCGTGCCGTCGTAGCCGATCGTGACCTGGGTCTTGCCGTCGGGGCGGAGGTAGTCGAGCTCGCCCGACTTGCGGACGGCCGCGAGGCGCTCGGCGAGCCGGTGCGAGAGCCAGCTCGGCAGGGGCATGTACTCGGGGGTCTCGTCGGTCGCGAAGCCGAACATCAGACCCTGGTCGCCGGCGCCCTGACGGTCGAACGCGTCGTCGTCGGCGGAGTCGGTGCGCACCTCGAGCGCGGTGTCGACGCCCGCGGCGATCTCGGGCGACTGCTGCCCGATCGAGACGGAGACCCCGCAGGAGCGGCCGTCGAATCCCTTCTCGGAGGAGTCGTAGCCGATCTCGACGATCGTGTCGCGCACGATCTTGGGGATCTCGACGTAGCCGGTGGTCGAGACCTCACCGGCCACGTGCACGAGGCCGGTGGTGACGAGCGTCTCGACGGCGACCCGGCTCTTCGGGTCCTCGCGCAGCAGCGCGTCGAGGATGCGGTCCGAGATCTGGTCGCAGATCTTGTCGGGGTGACCCTCGGTCACGGACTCGGAGGTGAACAGGCGGAGCGATCCGGAGGAGGTCATACGGGGGGTCTCATTTCGTTCCGGGGGCAGAGGCCGGGGCGTCGAGCGCGCCCACGGAGAGCGGGACCACCGGCGACGGCAGCGGGGCGCGGAGTCGTGCGGACACGGATCGCCGAGCTCAGGGGTGTTCCGCGCCCGACCGGTGGAGGTGCCGCGCTCGGACCTCGTCCGCGCACGCACGGGACCGCCTGAGAGCAGCCGCCGTCGGCTAGCGCGCGACCACGTCGAGGACGCGGTCGGCCACCGACGCCTTCGTGCCGGAAGCCTCGATCACTATATCCCCGGCCCGATCGAGGACGACGACGGTGTTGCTGTCGCTCTGGAAACCCTCGGTCCAGCCGACCCTGTTGAGGACGAGCAGGTCGCAGCCCTTGCGCGCGATCTTGGCGCGTCCGAGGGCCAGCATCGCCTCGCGATCCGGCTCCGTCTCGGCGGCGAAGCCGACCACGAGCTGGTTCCCCGTCCGCGCCGCCGCGATCTCGGCCAGGATGTCCGGGTTCTTGACGAGCTCGAGGACCAGACGATCGCCCTGCTGCTCCTTCTTGATCTTCGACTCCGAGACGTCGGCAGGACGATAGTCGGCCACGGCCGCGGCCATGATGACGATGTCCGCGTCGGCGGCGGCCGCGAGTGCCGCCTCCCGCAGCTCGAGCGCCGTGCCGACGGCGACGACCTCGACCCCGCGGGGGGCCTCTACGTCGAGGTTGGCGGCGAGCACGGTGACGCTCGCTCCCCTGGCCGCGGCGGCGAGGGCGAGGGCGACGCCCTGGCGACCGCTCGAGCGGTTGCCCACGAAGCGGACGGGGTCCAGCGGCTCGCGGGTGCCGCCCGCGGTCACGAGCACGCGGAGCCCCTCGAGGTCGCGCTTCGCGCCGACCGAGCGCCGGTGGACGGCGAGGGCCTCGGCGACGATCGTCGCCGGCTCCTCCATCCGCCCCGGTCCGGAATCGGATCCGGTCAGCTGACCGGAGGCGGGGCCGACGAGGTGGACGCCGCGCGAGCGGAGGGTCTCGACGTTCGCGACGGTCGCCGGATTCGCCCACATCTCGGTGTGCATCGCCGGGGCTACGACGAGCGGGGCCGTGCTCGCGAGGACGGTGTTGCCGAGGAGGTCGTCGGCGAGACCCGTCGCGAGCTTGGCGAGGGTGTGCGCCGTCGCCGGGGCGATGACGATCAGATCGGCCGCCTGGCCGATCGCCACGTGCCGGACCTCGGCGACGCCCTCGTAGAGCTCGGTGTGCACGGCGTTCCGCGAGATCGCCTCGAGCGTCGGCTTCCCGACGAAGCGGAGCGCGGCCTCGGTGGCCACGACGTGGACGTCGTGCCCCTCGAGGACCAGGGCGCGCACCACGCCGACCGCCTTGTAGGCGGCGATGCCGCCGGTGATCCCGACGACGACGTTCAACCGCCGAGCGGTCTTCTGCGAGGAGCGCACCCGGAGGGGGCCGGACTACTCGGCGAGGGGCTGGGCGACGAGCTTGTCCTCGTTGATCTCGTGGAGAGCGACCGAGAGCGGCTTGTCGTCGATGGTCGAGTCGACCAGCGGGCCGACGTTGTCGAACAGGCTGCCCTCGTGGAGGTCGGCGTAGTAGTCGTTGATCTGACGCGCGCGCTTGGAGGCGAAGATCACCAGCGCGTACTTCGAGTCGACCTTCGAGAGGAGCTCGTCGATGGGCGGGTCGATGATGCCGAGGTTGTTGGCCATGGTGTCTCCTTGTTGACTTGTCAGCTTGTCAGCGCTGCGGGGCGCGTGAGTGCCGATCTGCGGCTCCGGAGGCGCTCGACGCCGCGGCACCGGAGGGCGGATCCCAGTCGGCGATCGGGGCGTCGGCCCGGAGGTGGTCGGTGGCCCGGACGTCAGCGGCCCGGGTCGGCGGGCGCGCCGTCGGAACGAGGCGACATTAATTCTACGACCTCGCGGGCCGCTTCGGGCACGGTGCTGTTCACAACGGCGAAATCGAACTCGTCCTGCGCGGCCAGCTCGATGCGCGCGGTCGCCAGCCGGCGCTGCTGCTCCTCCGGGCTCTCGGTGCCCCGGCCGACCAGTCGGCGCACGAGCTCGTCCCAGCTCGGCGGGAGGAGGAAGACGAGTCGGGCGTCCGGCATGCGCTCGCGCACCTGCCGCGCGCCCTGGATGTCGATCTCGAGCATGACCTGGCGCCCCTGCGCGAGGGCGGCGTCGATCGGCCCGCGCGGAGTGCCGTAGCGGTAGGCGTTGTGGACGGTCGCGTACTCGAGGAACTCCCCCGCCTCGACCATCCGGTCGAACTCGGCGTCGTCGACGAAGTAGTAGCTGACGCCGTCGATCTCGCCCGGGCGCGGCGCGCGCGTCGTCGCCGAGACGGACAGCAGCACCTCGGGGTAGTTCTCGCGGATGTAGGTGGACACGGTGCCCTTGCCGACCGCCGTCGGTCCGGCGAGGACGACGAGGCGAGTGCGCTCCCCGCGACGCTGACGCGCCTCGCGCTGCTCGAGGAAGGAGTGGAGTCCCTCCACCTGGCGGCGGCCGAGGCCGCCCAGGCGCTTGGACGGAGCGATCTGCAGCTGCTCCATCACGCGCGGGGTCTTGACCACGCCGAGGGCGGGCACCGAGCGCAGGAGCTCGCTCACGCGCATCCGCCCCTCGACGCCGGTCGGGTCGCTCTGCGCGGCGGCGAGCACGGCCGTCGCCGGACGCTCGCCGGAGGCGACGTCCTTCTTCACGCCGGCACGAGCGCGCCGGGCGGCGATGGCCGCGGCGGAGGCGGCACGGCGGTCGACCTCGGGAGGCGACGGCCGGCGGGGGGCGGCGACGGTCCCGGGATCGGCGGGGGCGGCTTCAGCGGACAAGGGTCTCCTGGATGTCTCGGGCGCGGCGGTCGATCTCGGCGGCGATCCCGTCGGGACCGGCGCCGAGCACGCTGCGCGACTCGCTCACGAGGGTCGTCGCCGCGAGTGCCCCGAACAGCCGGGGCGCGTCCGCGACGCCGGCGCCCTGGTGGCCGAAGCCGGGTGCCAGCACCGGGAGCCCCGGGGTGAGCGCCGTGTCGGTCCGGATGCCGTAGTCGCTCAGGGCGACCGTGGCCCCCAGGACGACGCCGACCGAGCCGATCGGGGAGCGCGCGTTGTGCGCGTTCCAGGATGCCACGTCCGCCAGCACGGCGCTGGCCAGGGGGGATCCCGCGTGCTCGCCGTCCTGCACGAGCGCGCGCTGCACAGGTCCGGCCTCCGGATTGGAGGTGGCGGCGAGGACGAAGACGCCCTTCCCCGCCTCCTCGGCGAGCTCGAGCATGCCGTCGAGGGAGCCGAGCCCCTGATAGGCGGAGGCGGTCATCGCATCCGCTTCGAGAGGCGAGCCCGGGCGGAGCCACGCCTCGGCGTAGGCGGTGACGCTCGTGCCGATGTCGCCGCGCTTGACGTCGGCGATCACGAGGAGCCCGGCCGCGCGCGCGTCGGCGAGGACTCGCTCGAGCGCGAGGTAGCCCGCCGATCCGTGGCGCTCGAAGAACGCGACCTGCGGCTTCACCACGCCCACGCGCCCCGCAGCGGCCTCGACGACGCGGCGGCCGAACGACTCCAGCCCCGCGGCGTCGTCGCCGAGCCCCCACGCGTCCAGCAGGAACGCGTGGGGGTCGATGCCGACGCAGAGCTGTCCGTGCTCGTCGAAGGCGCGCTCGAGGCGCGCCCCGAACGACTCGGTCACGCCAGGCGCTCCGCCCGACGCAGCGCGTAGTCCTGCAGGCTCGTGACCTCGAAGGGCTCGTCGGCCACATCGAGCGAGGCGACGGCGGCCGCGAGCTGGGCGATGGTCGTGAACAACGGCTTGTCGGCGGCGACCGCGGCGGCGCGGATCTCGTACCCGTCGGCCCGGGATGCTCCTCCGCTGGGCGTGTTGATCACGACGTCGACCTCGTCGCGGCTGACCAGCTCGACGATCGACGGCGAGTCGCCGACGGCCTCCTCGCTGTACTTGCGGACGATGCGGGTCGGGATGCCGTTGCGGTTCAGCACCTCCGCGGTGCCCTCGGTCGCGAGGATCTCGAAGCCGAGCTGGCGCAGACGCAGCGCCGGCAGCACGATGGCCCGCTTGTCGCGGTCGGCGACCGAGATGAAGACGGTGCCGGAGGAGGGCATGCCGCCGTAGGCCGCGTCCTGGCTCTTCTTGAAGGCCCGGGGGAAGTCGCGGTCGATGCCCATGACCTCGCCGGTGGAGCGCATCTCGGGGCCGAGGAGGGAGTCGACGATCTGACCCTCCTTCGTGCGGAACCGCTTGAAGGGCAGGACCGCCTCCTTGACCGCGATCGGCGAGTCCATCGGCACATCGGAGCCGTCGCGCTCGGGCAGCAGGCCCTCGGCCTTGAGCTCGGCGATCGTCTCGCCGACCATCAGCCGCGACGCCGCCTTGGCGAGCGGGATGCCGAGCGCCTTCGACACGAACGGCACGGTGCGCGAGGCCCGCGGGTTCGCCTCGAGGACGTAGAGCACGCCCTGGCCGATCGCGAACTGCACGTTGAGGAGTCCGCGGACCCCGACGCCCTGCGCGATGGCGAGCGTCGCGTCGCGGACCTCGTCGATCTGCCGGCGGCCGAGGGTCACCGGCGGAAGGGTGCAGGCCGAGTCGCCGGAGTGGATCCCGGCCTCCTCGATGTGCTCCATCACTCCGCCGATGTAGAGCTGCTCACCGTCGTAGAGCGCGTCGACGTCGATCTCGATCGCGTCGTCGAGGAAGCGGTCGACGAGCAGCGGGTGGGTCGCGTCGATGATGCCCTGGTCGGCCATCCGCTCGAAGTAGTCCTCGAGCTGCGCGGCGCCGTACACGATCTCCATGCCGCGGCCGCCGAGGACGAACGACGGGCGGACGAGGACGGGGAAGCCGATGCCGGTCGCGACGCCGAGCGCGCCCTCGAGGTCGATCGCCGTGCCGTTGCGCGGAGCGAGCAGACCGGCCTCGTCGAGGATGCGGGAGAACGCGCCGCGCTCCTCCGCGAGGTCGATCGCCGCGGGGGTCGTGCCGAGGATCGGGACCCCCGCCTCCTCGAGGCCCTTCGCCAGGCCCAGGGCGGTCTGGCCGCCGAGCTGGACGACGACGCCGACGAGCTCGCCGGACTGCGACTCCGCGTGGATCACCTCGAGGACGTCCTCGAGGGTCAGCGGCTCGAAGTACAGGCGGTCCGAGGTGTCGTAGTCGGTCGAGACCGTCTCGGGGTTGCAGTTGATCATGATCGTCTCGTAGCCGGCCTCCGAGAGGGCGAACGAGGCGTGCACGCACGAGTAGTCGAACTCGACGCCCTGGCCGATGCGGTTCGGGCCGGAGCCGAGGATGACGACCTTGCGGCGGTCGGCCGCGACGACCTCGGTCTCCTCGTCGTACGAGGAGTAGTGGTACGGGGTGAGCGCGGGGAACTCCCCCGCGCACGTGTCGACGGTCTTGTAGACGGGGCGGACGGCCAGCTCGTAACGGGTGGCGCGCACCTCCGCCTCCTCGAGGCCGCGGAGCTCCGCGATCTGCAGGTCCGAGAATCCGTGGTCCTTCGCGAGGCGCAGCAGCCCGGCGTCCAGCGACGGGTGCTCGCGCACCAGGTCGGCGATCTCGTTGATCAGCACGATCTGGTCGAGGAACCAGGGGTCGATCTTGGTGGATTCGAACGCCTGCTCGACGCTCGCGCCCAGCCGCAGCGCCTGCTGCACCGTGACGATCCGGCCGTCGGTCGGAGTCTTCGCGATCTCGAGGAGCTCCTCGACCGAATGCTGCTGCTCGCCCCAGTGGAAGGAGGAGCCGCGCTTCTCGAGCGAGCGGAGCGCCTTCTGCAGGGCCTGGGCGTAGTTGCGGCCGATCGCCATGGCCTCGCCGACCGACTTCATGGTGGTCGTCAGCGTCTTGTCGGCCGCCGGGAACTTCTCGAACGCGAAGCGCGGGACCTTGACCACGACGTAGTCGAGCGTGGGCTCGAAGCTCGCCGGGGTGACCTTCGTGATGTCGTTCGGGATCTCGTCGAGGCGGTAGCCGATGGCCAGCTTCGCCGCGATCTTGGCGATGGGGAAGCCGGTCGCCTTGGAGGCGAGGGCCGACGAGCGCGAGACGCGCGGGTTCATCTCGATGACGATGATCCGGCCGTCGGCGGGGTCGACCGCGAACTGGATGTTGCAGCCGCCGGTGTCGACTCCGACGTCGCGGATGATCCGGATGCCGATGTCGCGCAGCTTCTGGTACTCGCGGTCGGTCAGTGTGAGCGCGGGAGCGACGGTGATCGAGTCGCCGGTGTGGACGCCGACCGGGTCGACGTTCTCGATCGAGCAGACGACGACCGTGTTGTCGGCGGTGTCGCGCATGAGCTCGAGCTCGTACTCCTTCCAGCCGAGGATCGACTCCTCGAGGAGCACCTCGGTGGTGGGGCTCTGGTGCAGCCCGTCGCCGACCATGCGCACGAGCTCCTCGCGGGTGTACGCGAAGCCGGAGCCGAGACCGCCCATGGTGAAGGACGGGCGGATGACGAGCGGGTAGCCGAGGTCCTCGGCGAACTCGATCGCCTCCTCGACGGTGTGCGCGATGTAGGACTTCGCCACGTCGGCGCCCGCGTCCAGCACGAGCTGCTTGAAGATCTGGCGGTCCTCGCCGCGGTTGATCGCCTCGAAGCTCGCGCCGATCAGCTCGACGTCGTACTTCTCGAGGATCCCGAGGTCGTGCAGCTGGATCGCCGCGTTGAGGGCGGTCTGGCCGCCCAGGGTCGGCAGGATCGCGTCCGGCTTCTCCTTGGCGATGATCGCCTCGATCGCCTGCGGGGTGATCGGCTCGACGTAGGTGGCGTCGGCGAAGTCGGGGTCGGTCATGATCGTCGCCGGGTTCGAGTTGACGAGGATCACGCGCACCCCCTCGGCGCGCAGCACGCGGCACGCCTGGGTGCCCGAGTAGTCGAACTCGACCGCCTGGCCGATCACGATCGGGCCGGAGCCGATGACGAGGACGCTGTTGATGTCTTCCCTGCGCGGCATTACTTCTGCTCTCCGGTGGTGCTGGTCGAAAGGATGTCGTTCGCGGGCTCGGCGCCGCCCTGCTCGGCCGTGCGCTGCACGACCATGGCGCGGAAGCGGTCGAAGAGGTAGTTCGAGTCGTGCGGTCCGGCGGCCGCCTCGGGGTGGTACTGCACAGAGAAGGCGGGGATGTCGAGGCAGCGCAGTCCCTCCACGACGGAGTCGTTCAGGCTGTAGTGGCTGACCTCGACGCGGCCGAAGCCCTCGGGCGAGTCGAGCTCGCCGTCGATGGGCGCGTCCACCGCGAAGCCGTGGTTCTGCGCGGTGATCTCGACGCGGCCGGTCAGCTTGTCGAGCACCGGCTGGTTGATGCCGCGGTGGCCGAAGGGCAGCTTGTACGTGCCGAAGCCGAGCGCGCGACCCAGGAGCTGGTTGCCGAAGCAGATGCCGAAGAACGGCAGGTCGGCGCGCAGCGTGGTGCGCAGCAGGTCGACGTGGCGGTCGGAGGCCTCCGGGTCGCCCGGTCCGTTCGAGAAGAAGAGGGCGGACGGGTCGAGCGCGAGGACCTCGTCGGCGGTGATCGACTCCGGCAGCACGTGGACGTCGAAGCCGCGCTCCGACAGGTAGTGCACGGTCGAGGTCTTCACTCCGAGGTCGATGACCGCGACGGAGCCCACGCGCTCGCCCTGGGCGGGCACCGTGTACTGCTCGGTCGTCGAGACGGCGGAGGAGAGGTTCATCCCCTCCATCTGCGCGCCGCCGAGGACCAGCGCGAGCTGCTCCTCCTCCCCCAGGGCGAGTTCGTCGCCCGAGAAGACCCCGGCGCGCATCGAGCCGGCCGAGCGGATGTGGCGGGTGATCGCGCGGGTGTCGACACCCGAGATGCCGACGATGCCGTCGGACTCGAGATCGTCGTCGAGCGAGCGCTGGGCGCGGAAGTTCGAGACGACGCGGGAGGGATCGCGGACGACGTAGCCGGCGACCCAGATGCGCCGCGACTCCTTGTCCTCGTCGTTGGTCCCGGTGTTGCCGATGTGCGGCGCGGTCTGCACCACGATCTGCCCGGCGTACGACGGGTCGGTCAGGGTCTCCTGGTAGCCGGTCATGCCGGTCGCGAAGACGATCTCGCCGAGGGTGCGCCCGCGCGCGCCGTAGGCCTGACCCGAGAATCGTCGCCCGTCCTCGAGGACGAGGACGGCGGTGGGTTCGGTGCTGAGGCGTGACGTTGGCACGGACTAGGAGCCCTTCTGGGTCGGGGAGGAGTCGCCGTCGGCGGCTCCCGGGGTGGAGGGGGAGGAGGAGGGGCCGGCGAGCCGGCGGATCTCGGCGACGAGGTGCCGACGCAGGGGCGGCTCGGCGACGCGGAGGTAGGAGTCGACCGTCTCGGCACCGCGCGGCGACCACGAGAGGACGAGCAGGCCGCCCTCCTCGACGGCGCGGTCGATGGCGTAGCTGCCCTCGCCCGCCCCGCGCAGCAGGGCCGCCGGGATCACGGTCTCGCGCTCGCCGACCGGCGCGAGGACCACGCCGCGCTCGTGGAGGCGCAGTGTCGCCTTCCCGCGGAAGCCGAGGCCTGGCAGCACCACGCGCTCGAGCGGCTGCTCGAAGCGGGTCGTGGCGACGTAGGGCAGCTCGACCGACTCGAGCTCGGCGCCCAGCGACTCGGCCGGCACGGCCTCGGGTGCGAGGTCGGCGGAGCGGCGACGACGCGCGCGCCAGGACAGCGCCATCCCGGCGAACACCAGGACGACGACCGCGGCGATGACGATCGTGATGACGGTCCTATCCACGGGCGGACCTCGCGGCGGCGGCGACCTCGACGGCATCGACGAGCTGGCCGTCGAGCACCGTGGGGTAGCCGTCGTGGAACGTGGCGACGACGCGACCGGGCAGCTCTCGGCCGAGGTAGGGCGAGTTCGCGCTGCGGCCGCGCAGGTCGGCCGTGGAGAAGCGGCGGCGCGCCTCCGGGTCGTAGAGCACGACGTTCGCCGGCGCGCCCACCGCGAGACCGCGGTCGTAGCCGTCGAGCCGGCCGATGCGCGCCGGAGCGGCGGAGAGGACGCGCGCGATGTCCGACCAGGTCATCCGGCCGTCGTCGACGACCGCGGCGTGGACGACCGAGAGCGCGCTCTCGAGACCGACCATGCCGAACGCGGCGGCATCCCACTCGCAGTCCTTCGACTCCACGGGGTGCGGGGCGTGGTCGGTCGCGACGATGTCGATCGTGCCGTCGGCGAGGGCCTCGCGGAGGGCCAGGACGTCCTCGTCGCGGCGCAGCGGCGGGTTCACCTTGAAGCGAGCGTCGTAGCCGCCGCCCCCGTCCTGCCCCGCGATCAGCTGCTCGGTCAGGAGCAGGTGGTGGGGAGTGACCTCGGCGGTCACGTCGATCCCGCGCGCCTTCGCCCAGCGGATCACGTCGACCGAGCCGGCGGTCGAGACGTGGCAGACGTGCAGGCGGGAGCCGACGTGCTCGGCCAGCAGGACGTCGCGGGCGATGATCGCCTCCTCCGCCACTGCGGGCCACCCGGTGAGTCCGAGGGCGCTCGAGACGGCTCCCTCGTTCATCTGCGCGCCGATGGTGAGCCGCGGCTCCTGAGCGTGCTGCGCGACGACTCCGTCGAAGGCCTTCACGTACTCGAGCGCGCGGCGCATCAGCAGCGCGTCCGAGACGCACTTCCCGTCGTCCGAGAAGACCCGCACGGCGGCACGGCTGCGGGCCATCGCGCCGAGCTCGGCGAGGGACTCCCCCGCGAGGCCCACGGTGACGGCTCCGATCGGCCGCACCGTCGCGTAGCCGGCGTCCTCGCCCAGGCTCTGCACCTGCTCGACGACCCCGGCCGTGTCCTGCACCGGGGAGGTGTTGGCCATGGCGAAGACGGCGGTGAAGCCTCCTGCGGCGGCCGCGCGCGATCCGGTGAGCACGGTCTCGCTCTGCTCGAAGCCGGGCTCGCGGAGGTGGGTGTGCAGGTCGACCAGGCCGGGCAGCGCCAGCAGGCCGTCGGCGTCGACGACGCGGGCCCCGCTCGAGTCGAGGTCGGCTCCGATGTCGACGACGACTCCGCCGTCGATCAGGACGTCGGCGGTGCTCTCGTCGGCGAGGGTCGCCCCCGAGATCAGGATCCGCCCGTGTCCGCGGGTGCTGGTCAGTGGCGTGCTCATCAGTGGATCTCCCGTTCGCCGGACAGCAGCAGGTAGAGCGCGGCCATCCGGACCGAGACTCCGTTGGTGACCTGTTCGAGCACCGTGGAGCGGCTCGAATCGGCGGCGGCCGAGGAGATCTCGACGCCCCTGTTCATGGGTCCGGGGTGCATGACGATGGTATCGGGGCCCAACCGGGCGAGGCGCTCGTCGTCGAGACCCCAGATGCGCGCGTACTCGCGGCCGTTGGGGAAGAAGCCGCTCGACATCCGCTCGAGCTGGATGCGCAGCAGCATCACGACGTCGGGCAGGCCCGAGTCGAGGGCGTGGTCGAGGTCGAAGCGGATGGTCGCGGGCCAGCCGGCGGTGTCGACCGGCACCAGGGTGGGCGGGGCGACGAGGGTCACCTCGGCGCCGAGCGCCGTCAGCAGCCAGACGTTCGACCGCGCGACCCGCGAGTGCAGGATGTCGCCGACGATCGTCACCGCGACTCCGTCCAGGCCCTTGCCGCGGGAGGCCGACGGGCCGTGCAGGCGCCGGCGGATGGTGAAGGCGTCGAGCAGCGCCTGCGTGGGGTGCTCGTGCGTGCCGTCGCCGGCGTTCAGGATCGACGCGTCGATCCAGCCGCTCGCCGCGAGCACGGCCGGGGCGCCCGAGGCGCTGTGCCGCACGACGACTCCGTCGGCGCCCATCGCGGCGAGGGTCTGCGCGGTGTCCTTGAGGCTCTCGCCCTTCGAGACGCTCGAGCCCTTGGCGCTGAAGTTGATCACGTCGGCCGAGAGCCGCTTGGCGGCCGCCTCGAACGAGATCCGGGTGCGGGTGGAGTCCTCGAAGAAGAGGTTGACGACCGTCTTCCCGCGCAGAGTCGGCAGCTTCTTGACCTCCCGGTTCTGCACGTCCGCCATGTCCTCGGCGATGTCGAGGAGGCCGATCGCGGAGGAGCGGTCGAGGTCGCGGGTCGAGAGGAGGTGCTTCACGCGTCGCTCCGTCCGTCGGATCCACCGTCGCGGGCGGACTCGATGGCGACGAGGTCCTCTCCGTCGGTCTCGACCAGGCGCACGTTGATCCTCTCGCTGAGGCTGCTCGGAAGGTTCTTGCCCACGAAGTCGGCCCGGATGGGGAGCTCGCGGTGGCCGCGGTCGACCAGGGCGGCGAGGCGGACGGCGCGCGGGCGGCCGATGTCGCTCAGGGCGTCCAGCGCGGCGCGGATGGTCCGCCCCGAGAAGAGCACGTCGTCGACGAGGACGACGGTGCGCCCGTCGATGGTCGCGGGGACGGTCGTCCTCGCGGGGGTGCGCACGGGGTGGCGGGAGAGGTCGTCCCGGTACATCGTCACGTCGAGGGCGCCGGCGAAGACGGGGGCGGCGTCGGGCTCGATGCGGGCGATGGCATCGGCGATCCGCCGGGCGAGGACCACGCCGCGGGTGGGGATCCCGAGGATCACCAGCGACTGCGCTCCCCGGTTCGACTCGAGGATCTCGTGGGCGATGCGCGTCAGAGCACGCGAGATGTCAGCGCCGTTGAGCACGATCCGTGCCGTCACACCGACCTCCTTCCCCGTCTCTCCGGACGGCCTTAAAGGAAATGTCCCCCCGAGTATAGAGGTCGCTCGACCAGTCGCGGCCCCGTTCCCGCCGAGGACCGGCACCGGCGGCGGAGCGGCGGCACACCATCACGGGTCCCCCTTTCGGGAGGCGGATCCGGGGAAAGAGAACGCCCGTTCCCACCCCGTCCCCGGTAGCCTGTGACCGGTGACGACGGCGCGCCGCCCCTCCTCCCGTCGCTGGTTCCGCCCAATCCCCCTCCCGCGGAACGCCCCCGGCGCACTCCCCCGAGCGACCCGCTCACGTCCCGGCCGCTGTGCCCGCCGGAAGTAAGGATCCCCGCATGACCACGTCCTCCTTCGGCGCAGCCCCGCTCTCGCGCCGCACCGTCCTCGCCGGATCGATCGCGGGGATCGGCGCGACGATCGTGCTGGCCTCCCCCGCCGCCGCGGCGCCGAACTACTCGGTGATCCCCAAGCTCCTCGGCGAGATCTCGCGCACGGACACGGTCCTGTCGCGCGTGGGCCGCACCCCCTACGAGGTCATCGACGTCTCGATCGGCGGCGACCGGACCCGGCTCTTCGTGCCGCACACCGCCGCGCCGAGCCTCACCTCCGCGAAGACCTTCCTCTGGTACTACCACGCCAACGGGAGCAGCTACGCGGCGCTCTCGGGCGCCTTCCAGTACGCGGCCGACCAGGCCGTCGACCGCGGCTTCGTCTGCATCTGCCCGAACTACGGCGGCAGCGAGTGGACCGGGCCCAAGGCGATCGCGGCTCACGGCAACGCCGTGAAGTGGGTCACCGCGCAGTGGAAGGTCGGAGCCAGCTTCCTCCGCTCCAACTCCGGTGGCGGCACCCTGCTGAGCTGGGCGTACGGCAACCGGCTCGTGCCGAACATCCGCGGTGCCTACATCGCCAGCGGCACCTTCGACATGGCCGACATCGCCGAGCGCGATCCGCTGCGCGTCCTGCCCGCTTACGACAACGACCTCTCCACCGTCCCGGCCACGAACCCGGCACTGCTGCCGCAGTCGGTCTGGGCCGGGACGCGGCTGCGGATCAGCGGCTCGGACGACGACATCATCGTCCCGTTCGCGAAGCACGGCCTCGCGCTGCACGAGAAGGCGCTGCCGGTCGCGAAGGAGACGAGCGTCCTCCGCCACTCCGGCGAGGGCGCTCCCTACGGTCACGTGGTGCCGAGCGCGACCAACAAGGACATGCTCGACCTGTTCGACCGCTGGCTGGCCGAGGGGCCAGTCGACGAGACGCCGAACCCGCCGCAGCCGACGGCACCCGGGGCGGGCACCTACCAGAACGGGTCGGAGTCCATCGTCACCGAGGGCTCCTGGTCGACGCTCTCCGCCTCGGCGGACAACGGCGGCAGCATCGCCTACTCCACCAGCACGGGAGCCTCGGCGACGCTCACCTTCACCGGCACCGCCGTGAGCTGGGTCAGCCGTCGCACGAGCTCCTCCGGCATCAACGAGGTCTACATCGACGGCGCCCTCGTCGCCTCGGTCGACCGCTACAGCTCGTCCACCGCGTACGCCCGGACGGTGTGGACCAGCGGCCCCCTCGCCGCCGGGACGCACACCATCACGATCAAGCGCGGCAGCACGAGGAACCCGTCCTCGAGCGGATCGAACATCATCCTCGACGCGTTCGTCGTCGAGAACACCCCCGTCACGACCCCTCCGACTCCGACGGCGGCCGGACCCGGCACCTACCAGAACGGCGACGCGGCGATCGTCACCGAGGGGAACTGGTCGTCGCTGTCGTCCTCCGCGGACAACGGCGGCAGCATCTCGTACTCGACCAGCGTCGGCGCCTCGGCGGCACTGACGTTCTCGGGGACGAAGGTCAGCTGGGTCAGCCGACGCACGTCGTCCTCCGGGACCAACGAGGTCTACCTCGACGGCGCGCTCGTCACGACCGTCGACCGCTACAGCGCGTCGACGAAGTACAACCAGACCGTGTGGACGAGCGACGCGCTCCCCGCCGGCACGCACACGATCACGATCAAGCGCGGCAGCACCAGGAACGCGGCCTCGAGCGGCTCGAACCTGATCCTCGACGCGATCGTCGTCTCCTGAGACGCGACCGGGCGGCCCGTTCCCCTGCGGGGACGGACCGCCCGGTCGGCGGTGCAGTGCTCGGACCCGATGGTCAGGCGGGGGTCCGCGACTCCGCCACCGACGCCAGCAGGCCGTTGATGAAGCCCGCGGAGTCGTCGGTCGAGAGCACCGTGGCGGCCTCTACGGCCTCCGAGATCGCGACGCCGTCGGGCACCTGGTCGTTGTGCAGGATCTCCCACACGCCGATCCGGAGGATCGCGCGGTCGACGAGGGGCATGCGCGCGAGCGTCCAGCCCTTCGAGAGGCGCTCGATCAGCGCGTCGATCTCGGCGGCGTGGTCGATGACGCCGTCGACGATCTCCCGCGCGTAGAGCCAGGAGGCTTCACGGGCGGGCTCGTGGACCGCCCGCTCCGCCTCGGCCCGCAGGGAGTCGGCGAGGGAGATCTGCCGGACGTCGGCGTTGTAGATGATGTCGAGGGCGCGCTTGCGCGCCTTCGTGCGTGCACTCACGGACGGCCCGGCTCAGCTGACGCGGCCGAGGTAGTCGCCCGTGCGGGTGTCGACCTTGACCTTCGTGCCCTGCTCGAGGAACAGCGGGACCTGGATCTGGTAGCCGGTCTCGACCGTGGCGGGCTTGGTGCCGCCGGTCGAGCGGTCGCCCTGCAGGCCCGGCTCGGTGTACGTGATCTCGAGCACCACGGAGGCGGGCAGGTCGATGTAGAGCGGGTCGCCGTCGTGCAGAGCCAGGGTGACGTTCTGGTTCTCGAGCATGAAGTTTGCCGCGTCGCCGACGACCGCCTCGGGCACGGTGATCTGGTCGTAGTCCGACGTGTCCATGAACACGAAGTCCTGGCCGTCGCGGTAGAGGTACTGGAAGTCGCGGCGGTCGACGTTCGCCGTGTCGATCTTCGCGCCCGCGTTGAACGTCTTGTCGACGACCTTGCCGGTGAGGACGTTCTTCATCTTGGTGCGGACGAACGCGCCGCCCTTGCCCGGCTTGACGTGCTGGAAGTCGATGACGTTCCAGAGCTGACCGTCGATGTTGAGGACGGTGCCGTTCTTGATGTCGGTGGTAGAGGCCATGCGAAGGGGGATCCGTTTCGGTGGAAGTCTGCTGCCGGTGGGCCCGACTCCGGGCGCGGCGATATCGGCCGGTACGGCTGACCCGTCGAGTGTAGTCGATGGGCACGGCGCGGCCGAGGGAGCCTGGACGGCCGGTGCGAATCCGCACCGGGTCCTCGCGGAGGGTGGAGGGTGGGAGGACGTCACGAGAGGAGACCCGCCATGGCGGACGTCACGACACCCTTCGACTCCGGCACGGTCGACGCCGCGTTCACCGCGGTCCCGATCGTCATCGCCGCGATCGTCGTCCTCATGGTCGTGCTGATCGTCGTGAACCTGCGACGCGCGAAGAAGCTCGGAGTGAATCCGCTCACTCTCCAGACCGATCTCGCGGCGAAGCTCGCGAAGGACGGCTTCGGCGGCGGCCGACCGCTCAGCGAGCGCCTCGCCGAGATCGACCGGCTGCACGCCGACGGCACTCTCAGCGACGAGGAGCACGCCTCGGCGAGGCGCGCGGCGCTCGAGGGCCGCACCTGACCGGAGCGGCCGCGCGAGCCTAGGAGCCGATCTCCTGGTAGGCGGCGAACAGCAGCGACGTCTCGGGCCCCTGCAGGATGCTCGGGCGTGCGATGTCGTCGAGCACCACGAAGCGGAGGATGCCCGCCCGGGACTTCTTGTCGCGCTGCATCGCCGCGAGGAGCGTCTCCCAGCGGCCCAGCGGGTAGCTGGTCGGCAGCGTGAGCGACTCGAGGACGTTGCGGTGGCGGTCGACCGCCGCGTCGCTCAGCGACCCCGTGAGCCGCGAGAGCTCGGCCGCGAAGACCATCCCGACCGAGACCGCCGCGCCGTGCCGCCACTGGTAGCGCTCGGCGTGCTCGATCGCGTGGCCGAGGGTGTGGCCGTAGTTCAGGATCTCGCGCAGTCCCTGCTCGGTGAAGTCCTCGCCGACGACGCGGGCTTTGATGCCGATCGAGAGCTCGACGAGGCGTCGGAACTCCTCGGAGGTCGGATCCGTCGCCAGGTCGACGTCGGACTCGATGATGTCGAGGATCTGCGGCTCGGCGATGAGGCCGTACTTCACGATCTCGCCGAAGCCCGCGAGGATCTCGTTCCGCGGGAGGCTCGAGAGCACGTCGAGATCGGCGACCACGGCGCGCGGCGCGTGGAAGGCGCCCACGAGGTTCTTGCCCTCGGCCGTGTTGATCCCGGTCTTGCCGCCGACGGCGGCATCGACCATCCCCAGCACCGTGGTCGGCACCTGCACGACGCCGACACCGCGGAGCCAGGTCGCCGCGACGAAGCCGGCGAGGTCGGTGATCGATCCTCCGCCGAAGCCGACGACGACATCGGTGCGGGTGAAGTCCGACTGGCCCATGACCTGCCAGCAGAAGGCCGCGACCTCGACGCGCTTGGCCGCCTCCGCGTCGGGGACCTCGGCCAGGAGCACCTCGTAGCGCTCGAGCAGGCTCTCGCGGATCTCGGCGGCCAGGACCGCGAGCGTCGGCGGGTGCACGATGAGCACCTTGGCCGCGCGCGGGCCGATGGCGTCGGCGAGGCCGTCGAGGAGCCCCCGGCCGACGGTGATGTCGTAGCCGGTGGCGCCTGTCACGGTGATGGCGGTGGAGCCGTCGTTCATGGGAGTCTTCCGCTCGGGCGGCCGGAGGCGGCCGCCGGGTCGTCTGCACGGCCGCCGGCGGCGGTCGCGTCGTGTCGGGAGTCGTTCTCGCTCGCGCGCACCCACTCGGCGATCTCCGCGGCGATCGCGGTGATCGGCCGGCGGGAGGTGTCGACCGTGAGGTCCGCCAGCGCGTCGTAGATCGGACGGCGCTGCTCGTGCAGGCGCGTCCAGTCCGCGACTCCGCCGCGCACGAGCGGTCTGCTGCCCGAGCCGAGGCGGTCGCGGACGGCTTCGGCGGTCGTGGCCAGCAGGACCACGGGCACGTCGGCCAGGTCGGCCCGCGTGAGCGGATCGAGCACCGCTCCCCCGCCCAGGCTCAGCACGACGTCGCGACGCACCGCGCGAGCGACGACGAGCCGCTCCTCCCGCCGGAAGGCCGCTTCGCCGTGGGCGTCGAAGTAGGCCGCGATCGGGCCGTGGGCGGCGACGAAGTCGGCGTCGGAGTCGACGAACGGCGCCGCGAGGGACTTCGCGACCCGCTTCCCGATGGTCGTCTTCCCGGCCCCCATGGGACCGATGAACACCACTCGGGCGCGGGCCGCGCCGGTATCGTGTCCGGCCATCAGCGCTCTCGCCGGGCGGCGGAGGCGGGCATCAGGAGGCTCCGAGGGCCGGGTTGCTCGCCGTGGCGGTGCGCAGCTCCTCGGGGATCGCGTCGAGGTAGCCGCGCAGGTTGCGGCGCGTCTCGCCGATGCTGTCGCCGCCGAACTTCTCGAGCACGGCGTTCGCGAGCACCAGGGCGACCATCGCCTCGGCGACCACGCCCGAGGCGGGCACCGCGCAGACGTCGGACCGCTGGTGGTGCGCGCCGGCGGCCTCACCGGTCGCCACGTCGACCGTGCGCAGAGCGTGCGGGACGGTGGCGATGGGCTTCATGCCGGCGCGGACGCGGAGGACCGTGCCGGTGCTCATCCCGCCCTCGGTGCCGCCCGCACGGTCACTGGAGCGCGAGATGCCGGCGGCGTCCTGGAACAGCTCGTCGTGAGCCTCGGAGCCGCGGCGGGTCGTCGTGAGGAAGCCGTCGCCGACCTCGACTCCCTTGATGGCCTGGATGCCCATGAGCGCGGCGGCGAGCTGGGAGTCGAGGCGGCGGTCCCAGTGGACGTAGGAGCCCAGGCCCGGCGGGAGGCCGTAGGCGAGGACCTCGACGACGCCGCCGAGCGTGTCGCCGTCGTCGTGCGCCCGGTCGACCTCGGCCACCATCAGCGCGCTCGTGGCCGCGTCGTGGCAGCGGAGCGGATCCGCGTCCAGCGCGTCGACGTCGGCCGCGGACGGCAGCGGCGAGCCCTCGGGGACGCGCACGGGGCCGATCGCGAGGGTGTGGCTGACGAGCTCGATGCCGAGCTCGCCGAGGAAGCGGCGGGCGATCGCGCCCAGGCTCACGCGCGCCGCGGTCTCGCGGGCGGAGGCGCGCTCGAGGACGTTGCGCGACTCGGCGAAGCCGTACTTCTGCATGCCGACGAGGTCGGCGTGGCCGGGCCGCGGGCGCGTCAGTGCGGCTCCGCGCCCCTTGGGCAGGGTCTCGGGATCGCGCGGCTCGGCCGACATCACGTCGACCCAGCGCGGCCACTCCGTGTTGCCGATGCGCAGGGCGATCGGGCTGCCCATGGTGGCGCCGTGACGGATGCCGGAGGAGACGGTGAGCTCGTCCTGCTCGAAGTTCATCCGCGCGCCGCGGCCGTAGCCGAGCTTGCGCCGAGCGAGATCGCTGCGGATGTCCTCGAGTGAGACGGGGACCCCCGCGGGGAGTCCTTCGAGGACGGCGATGAGTTCGGGACCGTGGGATTCCCCGGCCGTGAGCCAACGGAGCATCCTCCGATTCTCGCACACGGGGCCGGAGCGCACCGCCGGGCCACGGGCTCGCGCTCGCTGCTCGGCCGGTCAGTCCCCGTCTTCCACAGTGGCGCGCATGGCCGCGAGGACCTCGTCCTCGCGGGGCAGCGACGCGGCCGGATCCCCGGCCGTGAAGATCCGGACCTGGACCAGAGCCTGGTGCAGCAGCATCCCGAGCCCGGAGACGACGGGAGAGCCTCCGGCCCGCCAGCGGACGGCGAGGGGGCTCGGCCACGGCGAGTAGGCGACGTCGAAGAGCGTCGAGGCGGCGACGACGGCGTCGGGCACCGTGAGCGCTCCGGACGCGCCGCCGGGGAGCGTCGAGACGACGAGCGGATGCGGCTCCCCCGACTCCCAGTCGTCGAACGAGCGGATGTCGAGCTCCGCGCCCAGGGCCGCCGCCACCCGGCGCAGAGGCTCGGCGCGCTGCGGTGACCGTGCGGTCACGGTGATGCGGGTCGCCCCCCGCTCGACCGCGGCGGCGATCGCCGAGGCGGCCGTCGCTCCCGCGCCGAGGATCTCGACGCGATCGGAGGCGGGGACCCCCGCCTCGCCCAGCGCCCGGACGATCCCGGCGACGTCGGTGTTGAAGCCCCTCCGCCGGACGACGCCGGCCCCGCGCTCGAGCAGCACGGTGTTCACCGAACCGGTCGCGCGGGCGACCCGGTCCTCCTCGTCCAGCAGCGGCCGCACCGCGTGCTTCAGCGGCATCGTCAGCGAGAGCCCATGCCACCGGGCGACCGGATCGGCGAGCACGGCCGCGAGCGTCGCCTCCGTCGTCTCGAGGGCCGTGTAGCTCCAGTCGAGCCCCAGCACGCGGTACGCGGCCGCGTGCAGGGCCGGCGACTTCGAGTGCGCGATCGGCGATCCGAGGACCGCCAGGCGCGCACCCGCCGTCACTGGTACTCCGGGTTCGCCCGCATCCACGCCTGCCACTGGTCGACCGCGGCGTTGTGCTCGGCGTCGGTGGTCGAGTAGACCGTCTCCCCCGTCTCGAGGTTCACCGTGACGAAGTACATCCAGGTGCCCTCGGCGGGACGCAGGACGGCCTCGATCGCGACGTCGCCGGGGTTCGAGATCGGAGCGGGCGGCAGGCCGTCACGCTGGTAGGTGTTGTAGACGTTGTTCACGTCGGCGCGCTCGGCGTCGGTCGTCGACACGCGGTCCGTCGCTCCGGTGCCGTAGGCCACGGTCGCGTCGGACTGCAGCCGCCAGCCCTGGTCGAGGCGGTTCTGGAAGACGCGCGCGACCTTCGGGAAGTCCTCGGCGATCCGCGCCTCGCGCTGCACGAGCGACGCGAACACGACGACCCGGTAGCGGTCCTGCGGCGCGACCTGCGCCTCGTCCAGCGCCTGGAACATCCGCGTCACGAGCGTCTGCAGGATGTCGTGGGCGGGGGTGCTCGGATCGATGTCGTACGTCGCCGGGAAGAGGAAGCCCTCGAGGCTGGTCGCCTCGGCGGGCAGCCCGTAGGAGCCGACGTCCGCGGCGGCTGCCTGGAGCTCCTCCAGTGGGACCCCCGTGCCGTCCGCGATCAGCGGGAGGGCGCTCGCGAGAGCCGTCCCCTCCGGGATGACGAAAGTGTTCGCCAGGCGCGTCGACTCGGAGTCGAGCAGGGCGGCCAGGGCCGACTTCGCGCTCATCTCGGCCTTGAGCGAGTAGGCGCCGGGCTGGAACACGGGCTCCGGGCTCGTGGAGACGAGGAGCTCGTAGAAGGGCGCGTACGACTTGATGACCCCGTCCGCGACGAGGTTGCTCGCGATATCGCTGCCGCCGTCGCCCTGGTGGATCGTGAACACGACCTCGCTCGTGCCGGTGCCCGCGTAGTCGGCCACCTCGGGCTCGGCGAAGAGCGCCCGGACCGGCTCGACGAACATCGTCACGGCGACGGCGACGAGCGCCACGAAGACGCCGAACGCGAGGAGTCCGCCGATCAGCCCGCGACGGCTGCGGCGCGTGCGGGTCGCTCCGCCGGAGCGCTCCCGGCGACGTCGGGTCGACGCTGCCGCGTCGGGATGGGCCGGCTCCACCGCGTCGCCGCGGTCGCGGGCGACGGGCACGTCGGGGCCGGAGAAGAGGCGGTCGAGCTGATCCGCGCCGGACGACGTCGTCTCGGTCTCAGTCGAACCGGGGAGCGGTCCTCGGTTCGGAGGGAGCTGACTCGGCTGATCGGCGCCGCGGGCGTCGCGGCGGCTCGGGGGGACGTCGGTCACGGGTGGGTCGTCCTTCGTTCGGTTCGAGCGGGGAGCCGGCGGGGAGACCGCTGGAGCGCTCGGAATCGATGGCGTGCTGCAGGATCACCACGGCGGCGACCTGGTCGATCACGGCGCGGGAGCCGCGGGTGTCGCGTCCGGAGCGGTGGAGGGCGCTCTGCGCCGTCACCGTCGACAGACGCTCGTCGACGAGCCGGACGGGTGCGCTCGGCACCGCCGCGGCCAGACGCGCGGCGAACGCGCGCGCGTCGTCGGTGGAGGCCGTCTCGGCCCCCGAGAGCGACAGGGGCAGTCCGACGGTGATGCCGACCGCTCCGTGCTCCTCGGCGATCGCCGCGAGGCGCGCGATGTCCGCGTCCCCCTCGGCGTCCTTCTCGCGGGCGACGGTCTCGACCGGCACCGCGAGCAGACCGTCGGCGTCGCAGCGGGCGACACCGATGCGGGCGCGGCCCACGTCGATGCCGAGCCGGACGCCGAACCGGTCCATGCTCAGCGGGTCGCTTCCGCGACCACGGCCTCGAGGGCCGCGCCGATCGCCGAGACGTCCGAGCCTCCGCCCTGGGCCAGGTCCGGCTTGCCGCCGCCGCCGCCGCCGAGCACGCCCGCGGCCAGCTTGGCGAGCACGCCCGCCTTGGCACCGGAGTCGCGCGCGGCCTGGTTGGTCGCGACGATCACGGCGGGCTTGCCGGAGACGTCGGCCGCGAGGGCCACGACGGCCGGCTCGGAGCCGAGGCGCTCGCGCACCGAGGTCACCAGCGAGCGGAGCTCGTCGCTCGAGCCCGCCGTGCCGACGTTCTCGGCGACGACGGTGACGCCGTTCACCCGGCGCTGGTTCGCGACGATCGCGGGGACGCGGTCGGCGAGGGCCTTCGCCTCGAAGGCGGCGATCCTCTTCTCGGCGGCCTTGAGGCTCGCGACGAGGTCGGCGATCCGCTCGGGCAGCTGCTCGCGCGGCGTCTTCAGCGACGACGAGATCGTGCTGACGAGCGCGCGCTCGGCGGCCAGGTCCTGGAACGCTTCCCGGCCCACGAGCGACTCGACCCGGCGGTTCGTGGATCCGACGGACGACTCGCTGACCAGGCTGATCAGCCCGATCTCGGAGGAGCTCCCCACGTGGGTGCCTGCACAGAGCTCGCGCGACCAGGGGCCGCCGATGTCGACGACGCGCACGACGTCGCCGTACTTCTCGCCGAAGAGGGCCATCGCGCCGAGCGCCTTGGCCTCGTCGAGAGGCAGCTCGCGGGTGACGACCTGGAGGTTGTCGCGGATGGCGGTGTTCGCGATGTCCTCGATCTCGCTGCGGGTGTCGAGCGACAGCGCCTGGTTCCAGGAGAAGTCGAGGCGCAGGTAGCCGGCCTTGTTGTAGGAGCCGGACTGGTGCGCCTGCGGGCCGAGGACCTGGCGGAGGGCCGCGTGGATCAGGTGCGTGCCGGAGTGCGCCTGCGTCGCTCCGCGCCTCCAGTCGCGATCGACCACCGACGTGGCGGCGTCGCCGACCCCGACCTCGCCGCTCGCGACCTGGACGGTGTGGCTGATGAGCCCCTTGACGGGCTTCTGCACGTCGAGGACCTCGAGGTCGAAGCCGTTGCCGACGATGCGGCCGGCGTCGGCCTCCTGCCCGCCGGACTCGGCGTAGAGCGAGGTCGCCTCGAGGATCACCTCGGCGATGTCGCCCGCCGACGCCTTCGCCACGGACTGACCGGCCACGACGAGGCCGACGATGCGGGACTCGGTGTCGAGGACGTCGTAGCCGGTGAAGAGGGTCTCGCCGTGCGCGCGGAACGCGGCGTAGACCGAGAGGTCGGCGAGGGCCGACTTCTTCGACTTCGCATCGGCCTTGGCGCGGGCGCGCTGCGCGGACATCAGCGAGTCGAACGCCTCGCGGTCGACGCTGAGCCCGGACTCCTCGGCGATCTCGAGGGTGAGGTCGATCGGGAAGCCGAAGGTGTCGTGCAGGAGGAACGCCGTGTCGCCCGGGAGCGTCTCCGCCTCGGCCTTCCTGGTCTTGAGCACCGCGAGATCCAGGATCTCGGTACCCGCGGCGAGGGTGCGCAGGAACGCCTCCTCCTCGCCGAACGCGCTCGTCGACAGGCGCTCGTACTCCGTCTGCACCTCGGGATAGGCGGCGGCCATCGCGTCGCGCGAGGCCGCGAACAGCTCGGGGAAGACGGCGGTGTCCACGCCGAGCAGGCGCATCGCGCGCACCGTGCGGCGCATCAGGCGTCGCAGGATGTAGCCGCGCCCCTCGTTCGACGGAGTGACCCCGTCGGACAGCAGCATCAGCGAGGAGCGCACGTGGTCGGCGATGACGCGCATGCGCACGTCGTCATCGTGATCGGCGCCGTAGCGGCGGCCCGAGATCTCGGCCGCGCGGTCGAGGACCGGGCGGACCTGGTCGATCTCGTACATGTTCTCGACGCCCTGCTTGAGGAACGCGACGCGCTCGAGCCCCATGCCGGTGTCGATGTTCTTGCGCGGCAGCTCGCCCAGGATGTCGAAGTCGACCTTGCTCGTGCCCTCGCCGCGCAGGTACTGCATGAAGACGAGGTTCCAGATCTCGACGTAGCGGTCGTCGTCGGTGGCGGGGCCGCCGTCGATGCCGTACGCGGGTCCGCGGTCGAAGAAGATCTCGGAGCAGGGGCCGGCCGGACCGGGCTGGCCGGTGGACCAGTAGTTGGTGTCCTTGTCCAGGCGCTGGATCCGCTCGTCGGGCAGACCCGCGATCGTCTTCCACAGCGCGATGGCCTCGTCGTCGTCCTTGTAGACGGTGACCCACAGGTCCTTCTCGTCGAAGCCCAGGCCGCCGTCGCCCTCGGCGCCGGTCAGGAGCTCCCAGGCGTAGCCGATCGCCCCCTCCTTGAAGTAGTCGCCGAAGGAGAAGTTGCCGTTCATCTGGAAGAACGTGCCGTGACGCGGGGTCTTGCCGACCTCTTCGATGTCGTTGGTGCGGATGCACTTCTGCACGCTGGTCGCGCGCGGGTACGGCGCGGGGACCACTCCGGTCAGGTACGGCACGAAGGGCACCATGCCGGCGACGGTGAAGAGGAGGCTCGGGTCCTCGCTGACGAGCGAGGCGGACGGCACCACGGTGTGACCGCGGCTTCCGAAGAAGTCGAGCCAGCGGGTGCGGATTTCGGCGGTCTGCATGGGTTCCGTTACGTGTTCGGTCGGTGTCGACGCGGGAGTGGCCGGACGGCCGGGAGTGCGGGCGGGATCAGCCCTCGCCGATGGCGGCCTTCAGCTCGGCCTCCCGCTGGTGGTAGCCCTCGGAGACGGCGTCTCCGAGCTCCTTCGCCTTCCGGTTGATGTCCTCGAAGAGGCGGGCGCCGGCCCTCGTGCGGGCGACCTGGTGCGCGAGCGCGAAGCCGAGGCCGATCCCGACGACGACCAGGACGAGGTTCTTCACGGTGGTTCCTTCCGCGGCGGTGGGTGGCGGGCGGCGCGGCGGTGCGCGGCGACCGGATCGATTCTAGGGCGCGAGCCTGCGGCTATCGGGAGGAGGACCTGCGGGTGGGCTTCGAGCGCTTCGCCGCGGTCCGCCCGGCGGCCTCGCCGACCTTGTCGGCCGTCCGTCCGGCCACCAGCACCGCGCGGACGCCCGCCGTGAAGCCGGCAAGCTTGATCAGCGGCCCGCCGATGGTCGCCGCGGTGAGGGCGACGAGGGCGTTCACGTTGCCGGTCACCTCCGCCACGTCCTTGGTGATCGTGTCGACGCGGGCGAGCTGCTGGTTGGCCTCGCGGAGCGTGGAGGCCGACTCGTCGAGGATCGGGGTGAGACCGTCGCTGGCCTGCTTGATCGCCTCGCTGGTGCTGTCGAACACGCGTCCCAGCTTCCACAGCGGGATCGCGGCGATCGCGACCAGGATCGCGAACACTCCTGCGGCGATGAGTCCTGCGATGTCTCCACCGGACACGGTGACCTCCGTTCGGCGCCGCCCGATTGCGGCACTCCAGCCTAGCGACGAGGCGCGGGCCGGGCCGGCAGGAGCACCGGCCGGGCGTGCGCTCCGGCCGATGCGCCCCCGGGACGGCAGAAGGCCCCGGCGGTGAGCCGGGGCCTTCTGGGACGTCGGTCGAGCGACCGGGTCAGGAGTGGATCAGCGGGCGGCGTAGTACTCGACGACCAGCTGGACCTCGCAGGTCACGGGAACCTCGGCGCGCTTCGGACGGCGCAGCAGCGTCGCCTGGAGCTTGTCGATCTCGACCTCGAGGTAGCCCGGGGTCTTGGGGAGCACGTCGACGTGTCCACCGGCGGCGGCGACCTGGAAGGGCTCGGTGCCCTCGGAGCGCTGCTTGACGTGGATGACCTGGCCCGGCTTCACGCGGAAGGAGGGACGGTCGACGGTCTTGCCGTCGACGAGGATGTGACGGTGGGTCACGAACTGGCGGGCCTGCGCCGTGGTGCGGGCGAAGCCGGAGCGCAGGACGAGGGCGTCGAGGCGCATCTCGAGGAGCTCGACCAGGTTCTCACCGGTCAGGCCCTGGGTGCGGCGGGCCTCGCCGAAGGCGATGCGGAGCTGCTTCTCGCGGATGCCGTACTGGGCGCGCAGACGCTGCTTCTCACGCAGGCGGACCGCGTAGTCGGAGTCGGCCTTGCGCTTCGAGCGGCCGTGCTCACCGGGAGCGTAGGGACGCTTCTCGAGGTAGCGGGCGGCCTTCGGGGTCAGCGGGATGCCGAGGGCGCGCGAGAGGCGCGTCTTCGAGCGTGAACGGGAGGTGGTCGACACTGTGGTCCTTCCAAGGTCTGAGAGGTTCGGTCGCAGCTCTCGCCGACGTGCTCCGGGTGGAGCGCGGGCGCCGTGGTCGTGTCCGCTCGCGGGTGCGTGCGGAAGGGTGACCGCGGTGACGAGCTGCGCGATTCAGAGGGATGCGCTGCTCCGCTCGGCTACAGAGCGGTGGGCAACCGGAGAAGACTATCACGGAGGAGCCGCGTTCCTCAGCCCTGCGCGGTCTCCGCCCGGATCGGCTTCGGCGCCGATCGGCCTTCACTCGGTTGCTCAGGAGCCCCGGATGATCCTCATCAGCTTCGACAGCCGAGCCGAGACGTCCCGCTCGTTGCCGTGCTCGGTCGGCTCGTAGTACCGGGCGCGGTCGAGCGAGTCCGGCAGGTACTGCTGCTGCAGGACGCCCAGGTCGGCGTCGTGCGGGTAGCGGTAGCCCTTCCCGTGGCCGAGCCGCTTGGCGCCCGGGTAGTGCGCGTCGCGCAGGTGCGGCGGCACCCGGCCCGCCTTGCCCGCGCGCACGTCGGCGATGGCCGCGTCGAGCGCGGTGTAGGACGCGTTCGACTTGGGAGCGGTCGCGAGGTGCACGACGGCCTGGGCGAGCGGGATCCGCCCCTCCGGCATGCCGATGAGCTGGACGGCGTCGGCGGCCGCCACGGCGATGACCAGGGCCTGCGGGTCGGCCATGCCGATGTCCTCGGAGGCCGAGACGATGATGCGCCGGGCGATGAACCGCGGATCCTCCCCCGCTTCGATCATCCGGGCGAGGTAGTGCAGTGCCGCATCGACGTCGGAGCCGCGGATCGACTTGATGAACGCGCTGATGACGTCGTAGTGCTCGTCGCCGTTGCGGTCGTAGCGCAGCAGCGCCCGGTCGACCGCGCGGGCGACGACCTCGGTCGTGATGAGCGGGAGCTCGGGCTCCGGGGCCGGGGCGTCGTCCTCGACGGGGACGTCGTCGTCCTCGTCGTCCTCCTCGTCGGAGTCGGACGCGCGCGCGGCCCGGTCCGCCTCCCTCGCATCGGAGCGCGCGGACGTCGCCGCCGCCTCGAGCGCCGTCAGCGCGCGGCGCGCGTCGCCCGAGGCCAGCCGGACGATGCTCGCCCGGGCCTCGGGATCGAGGGCGACGGTGCCACGCAGCCCGCGCTCGTCGACGAGGGCGCGATCGACCAGGATCCCGAGGTCGTCGTCGCTCAGCGGCTCGAGGGTGAGCAGGAGCGAGCGCGACAGCAGGGGCGCGATCACCGAGAACGACGGGTTCTCGGTCGTCGCGGCGATCAGGATGACCCAGCCGTTCTCGACCCCCGGCAGCAGCGCGTCCTGCTGCGCCTTGGTGAAGCGGTGGATCTCGTCGAGGAACAGGACCGTCGAGGTGCCGTACAGATCGCGCGTGGAGAGCGCCTCCTCCATCACCTGCCGCACGTCCTTCACTCCGGCCGTGACCGCCGACAGCTCGACGAACCGCCGCCCGCTCGAGTGCGCCACGGCCTGCGCGAGCGTCGTCTTGCCGGTGCCCGGCGGCCCCCACAGGATGACCGACACGGCGCCGCGCTCCCCCGTGGTGTCGGCGGCGAGGGCGACGAGGGGCGAGCCCCGCGTCAGCAGGTGGCGCTGCCCGGCGACCTCGTCGAGGCTGCGCGGGCGCATCCGCACGGCGAGCGGAGTCGCCCCCGAGCGGAGTCCTGCCTGCTGCATGGTCATGCGCACCAGCGTAACCAGGGGCTCCGACACGGGCACCGGCGCGGGCGGAGCGCCGTGTGGAGTCGCCGCGCCGATTCTCGTAGGCTCCTCTCGGTCTGCGCCTGCGCGCGGAGCGCCGCGCCGCCGGGGCGCGACCGGAGACGTCGGAGGAACACGTGGCCCAGGGAAAGTCGAACGATCGCGAGGCGCGCACCCGGCTCCGGGCCTACCAGGCCCGCCAGGCCCTCCACCGCACGCGGGCGGAGCGCCGCCGACGCGACAATGTGATCGCCGCCGTGGCCGGAGTCGTCGTGATCGCCCTCGCCGTCCTCGCCCAGGTCCTCTACTTCTCCGGCGGACCGGGCACCCCCGTCGCCGAGCCGTCCGCGAGCACGAGTGCGACCCCGACCCCCGCCGCCACCGGCGAGAACACCGGCGATGTGCCCTCGGCCGACATCGCCGAGGGCCGCGACTGGACCGGTGAGATGACGATCAACACGGACGCACTGGGGATCACGCTCGCCGGCGCTGCGGCCCCGCAGGCCGTCTCCTCCTTCCTCTCCCTCGCGCAGTCGGGCTTCTACGACGGCGTCTCCTGCCACCGCCTGACCACCGAGGGCCTCTTCGTCCTCCAGTGCGGCGACCCCGACGGGGACGGCACCGGCGGACCGGGCTACAGCTACGGCCCCGTCGAGAACGCCCCGGAGGACGGGCTCTACCCCGCGGGGACCATCGCGATGGCGCGGCAGTCGGGCAACGGCTACAGCCAGGGCAGCCAGTTCTTCGTCGTCTACGAGGACACGACCCTCCCCGCCGACGCGGCCGGCGGCTACACCGTCATCGGACAGGTGACCTCCGGGCTCGACGCCCTCGTGGCCGACGTCGTCGCGAAGGGCACCGCCGACGGATCCACCGACGGCGCGCCCGCCGAGCCGGTCGCGATCACCTCCGTCACGCTCCAGTAGACGCGCTGAGGCCGGCCGCCGCCCACGCGGGCAGGAGCCGGGGGCGCCCCCGTGCAATAGGCTGATCGTCACTGCCCGTTCGCGGCCGAGCGCGGTACCCGGCCTACCGGCCGTCGAGCCCGATCGGCCACCCGACGCGACGGACATCGAACAGCACGACATCGAACAGCAAGGTGAGGCTCCGAGCGATGAGTGACCAGCAGCCGTGGGGACGAGTCGACGACGACGGGACGGTCTACGTCCGAGTCGGAGACGGGGAGCGCGAGGTCGGCCAGTACCCCGACGCCACCCCCGAGGAGGCGCTCGCCTACTACGAGCGCAAGTACACCGAGCTGGCCGGGCAGGTCTCCCTGCTCGAGCAGCGGGCGAAGCGCGGAGCACCCGCCGCGGACGTCGCCCGGACCGTGCAGTCGCTGACCGCGGCGATCGCCGAGGCGCACGCCGTCGGTGATCTCGAGGCCCTGCAGACCCGCGTCAGCGCACTGAGCGGATCGGTCGAGGACCTCACCGAGCAGCAGGCCGCCGAGTCGAAGGCCGTGCTGGCCGAGGCGCTCGCGTACCGCGAGGCGATCGTGGCCGAGGCCGAGGCCCTCGCGGCCGTCGACCCCGCCAAGACGCAGTGGAAGCAGGCGAGCGCCGCGATCGACGAGCTGTTCGCCCGCTGGCAGAGCCACCAGCAGCAGGGTCCCCGGCTGCCCAAGAACGAGGCCAACGAGCTCTGGCGCCGCTTCCGCGGTGCCCGCACCACGATCGAGCAGAACCGCAAGGCGTTCTTCGCCGACCTCGACTCCGCGCACCGCGAGGCGAAGGCGGCGAAGCAGTCGCTGATCGACCAGGCCGAGGCGCTCGTGCCGCGCGGCGCCGACGCGATCCCGGAGTACCGCACCCTCCTCGAGAGCTGGCGGGTCGCCGGACGCGCCGGCAAGCGGTTCGACGACGCGCTCTGGGCCCGCTTCAAGGCGGCCGGCGATGCGATCTACGGCGCGAAGGCCGAGATCGTCGCGCAGGAGAGCGTCGAGTACACCGAGAACCTCGACCGCAAGCTCGCCCTCCTCGAGGAGGCCGAGCCGCTCCTGCAGGAGCAGGACCGCGAGAAGGCCAAGCGCGCGCTCCTCTCCATCCAGGAGCGCTGGGACGAGGTCGGCCGCGTCCCCCGCGAGCAGGTCCGCACGATCGAGGACCGGCTCCGCAAGGTCGAGGCGCACGTGCGCAAGCTCGACGAGGAGCACTGGAACCGCAGCAACCCCGAGCGGAAGGCGCGCTCCGAGGGTCTCGCCTCGCAGCTCACCTCGGCGATCCAGAAGCTGCAGGACGAGCTCGACGAGGCGAAGGCCCGCGGCGACCGCGCGGCCATCGCCCAGGCGCAGGAGGCGCTCGACGCCCGCAAGGTGTGGCTGGACGCCCTGGGCTGATCGGAGGGTCCTCCCTCCCCCGCTCCGATCCCTCCACAGATCGCCGTGAACGCCTCCGGAGGGGAGGCGCGTCGTCCACTCTCGAGGGATGACGCGCCTCCCCTCCGTTCTGCTCCCCGGCCATCTCCCGCTCGCCGAGCTGTGCGCCGCCCGCCTCGACGGCGAGGTCCGTGCCCTCGACGAGGGATTCGTGCTGTGCGATCTGCCGACCGGAGCAGCGGAGCGGGGGGCCGCGCTCCTCGCGGTCCTGCCCCGCGGCACGGTCGCCGACCGCTCGAGCGCCGCCTGGGTGCACGGAGCGACGACCGAGCCGCCCGCGCTGCACAGCGCCTCGATCGACCGCGAGCACCGCCTCCGGCCACAGCCCCGTGCCCGCGTGCGCTTCCACGAGGTTCGGCTGCCCGCCGCGGACGTCGTCTCGATCGGCGGCTGCCCGGTCACGACTCCGGTGCGCACCCTGATCGACCTGACCCGCGTCCCGGACGCCTGCGACGACTCCCTGCTCCGGTCGCTCGCGCTGACGACCGGCACCGCTCTGGAGGACGTTCTCGCTGCACTCGAGTCGGCGGGAAGCGCCGTGGCCGGACGCCGCATCGCCGAACGCCGACTGACGGCCGCGCTGGGCGCGCGGCCGCCGTCAGGGCCTCTCAGCCCGCGTTGACCCGGTACACGTCGTAGACGGCGTCGATGCGCCGGACGGCGTTCAGCACGCGGTCGAGGTGAGTGGTGTCGCCCATCTCGAAGACGAAGCGGCTGATCGCGAGCCGGTCGCTGGAGGTCGACACCGTCGCCGAGAGGATGTTGACGTGGTGCTCCGAGAGCACGCGCGTCACGTCGCTCAGCAGACCGGAGCGGTCCAGCGCCTCGACCTGGATCTGCACCAGGAAGATGCTCTTGGAGGACGGCGCCCACTCCACGTCCACGATCCGCTCGGGCTCCTTCAGGAGTTCCTGCACGTTGTGGCAGTTGGCCTGGTGGACCGAGACCCCGGCTCCGCGCGTGACGAAGCCGACGATCTGGTCGCCCGGGACCGGGGTGCAGCACTTCGCGAGCTTGACCAGGATGTCCGGCGCGCCCTTGACCAGGACGCCCGACTCGCTGCTGCGGCTCCGCGGTCGCGGGGAGCGCGGGAGCGTGACCTCGTTCTCGTCCGACTCCGGATCGCCCTGGATCGACGCGACGACCTTCTCGAGAACCGACTGCGTCGACACGTGCCCCTCGCCGACGGCCGCGTAGAGCGCCTCCACGTCGTTGTAGCGCAGCTGGCTGGCCACCTCGGTGAAGGTGTCCTGGCTCATCAGCTTCTGCAGCGGCAGGTTCTGCTTGCGCATGGCACGGGCGATGGAGTCCTTGCCCTGCTCGATCGCCTCGTCGCGGCGCTCCTTCGTGAACCACTGGCGGATCTTGTTGCGGGCCCGCGGGCTCTGCACGAAGTTCAGCCAGTCCTGGCTGGGGCCGCTGTCGGGGTTCTTCGAGGTGAACACCTCGACGACATCGCCGGTGGTCAGCGAGGACTCGAGCGGCACCAGACGGCCGTTGACCTTGGCGCCCATCGTGCGGTGGCCGACCTCGGTGTGCACGGCGTAGGCGAAGTCGACCGGGGTCGCTCCGGTGGGCAGGCCGATGACCCGGCCCTTCGGAGTGAAGACGTAGACCTCCTTCGCGCCGATCTCGAAGCGGAGGGAGTCGAGGAACTCGTTCGGGTCGGTCGTCTCGGACTGCCAGTCCGAGAGGTGCGCCAGCCAGGCGAGGTCGGTGTCGTTCGAGCCGGACGTGGGCACCTTGCCCGTCGCCATCTGCTCCTTGTACTTCCAGTGCGCCGCGATGCCGAACTCGGCGTGCTGATGCATCTCGTTGGTGCGGATCTGGATCTCGACGGCTCGGCCCTTGGGGCCGACGACCGTCGTGTGCAGCGACTGGTAGAGGTTGAACTTCGGGGTCGCGATGTAGTCCTTGAACCGGCCCGGCATCGGCGTCCAGCGCGCGTGGATCGACCCCAGCACGGCGTAGCAGTCGCGGACCGAGTTCACGAGGACGCGGATGCCGACCAGGTCGTAGATCTCGTCGAACTCGCGACCTCGGACGACCATCTTCTGGTAGATCGAGTAGTACTGCTTCGGACGCCCGACGACGCGGCCGCGGATCTTGCCGGCCCGCAGATCCTCGCCGATCAGGTCGATGACGCTCTGCACGAACTCCTCGCGCTGAGGCGTCCGGCGCTTCACGAGGCTCTCGATCTCGTTGTAGATCTTGGGATAGAGCACCGCGAACGACAGGTCCTCGAGCTCCCACTTGATCGCCTGGATGCCGAGGCGGTGCGCGAGGGGCGCGTAGATCTCGAGCGTCTCGGTCGCCTTGCGGGCGGCGGACTCGGCGGGCACGAAGCCCCAGGTCCGCGCGTTGTGCAGGCGGTCGGCGAGCTTGATGATCAGGACGCGGATGTCCTTCGACATCGCGACGATCATCTTGCGGACGGTCTCGGCCTGGGCGCTGTCGCCGTACTTGACCTTGTCGAGCTTGGTGACGCCGTCGACGAGCATGGCGACCTCGTCGCCGAAGTCGGCGCGGAGCTCGTCGAGCTTGTAGTCGGTGTCCTCGACCGTGTCGTGCAGGAGGGCCGCGGCGATGGTCTTCGAGCCGATGCCGAGATCGGCCAGGATCTGCGCGACCGCGAGCGGGTGCGTGATGTAGGGCTCGCCGCTCCGGCGCTTCTGCCCCGAGTGGGCGCGCTCGGCGACCGAGTACGCACGCTCGATGAGGGCGATGTCGCTCTTGGGGTGGTGCATCCGCACCGTGCGCACGAGGGTGTCGACCGCACCGGAGGGCTGCGCGCGCGAGAAGATCCGGGGGACCAGTCTGCGCAGGGCAGCGGTCGACGACGTGGTCGTGGTTTCCGTCACGCGGGCATCTCCATCGCCCCATTATCGCGCCTGCGGAACGTGCCGCCGACCGATCCGCCCGGGGCGAACCCCGGAGCCGTCAGTCGATGCGTCCGGGGCGGCCCTCGTCGTCGACGACGTCTCCCCCGGCGGCCGCCCACGCGGTCATCCCGGCGTCGACGTTGGCCGCCTCGTAGCCCGCGCCCTCGAGGGCCTGCACGACCATCGCGGAGCGGACCCCGGAGTGGCAGACGACCAGGATCGGCGCCTCCGCGGGCAGCTCGTCCTGGCGTGCGCCGATCTGGTTCATCGGGATGTGGTGCGCGGCGGCGGCGTGGCCGAGCGCCCACTCGTGCGGCTCCCGGACGTCCAGGAGCCACACCTCGTCGCGCGCGACGAGTCCGACGGCGTCGGCCGCGGAGACCTGCGAGAACTCGGCCATCGCTGCTCCTACGCGCTCTGCTCGACGGCGGGCGTGCCCGCCTTCAGGCGCGCCGCCTCGACGCGCTTGTCATTGCGGGCGACGTCGACCTCCCGGCCGCGCAGCTGCGCGTAGAGGGGCGCCGCGACGAAGATCGTCGAGTACGTGCCGACGATGATGCCGATCAGCAGGGCGAGCGAGATGTCGCGGAGCGTCCCGGCTCCGAGCACGAACGCGCCGATCACGAGGATCGCGCCGACGGGCAGCGCCGCCACGATCGACGTGTTGATCGAGCGGACCAGGGTCTGGTTCTCGGCGAGGTTCACCGTCTCGGCGAACGTCTTCGTCGTGCTGCCCAGCGCCTCGGCCGTGTTCTCGCGGATCTTGTCGAACACCACCACGGTGTCGTAGAGCGAGTAGCCGAGGATCGTCAGGAGGCCGATGACCGCGGCGGGCGACACCTCCGTGCCGGTGATGCCGTAGACGCCGGCGACGATCACGAGGTCGTGCACGAGGGCGACGATCGCGGCGAGCGACATCTTCCAGGTGCGGAAGTAGGCCCACATGGCCAGCGAGGCGAGCACCACGAAGATGATCAGACCGCGCAGGGCCTGCTGCGTGATGTCGTTGCCCCACGATGCTCCGATGAAGGAGGACGTGACCTGGTCGTTCGGGACGTCGTACGCCTCAGCGAGGGAGTTGCGGACCGCGGTCGACTCGTCCGTCGAGAGCTGATCGGTCTGCACGCGGATCGAGTCGTCGCCGACGACCGAGACGCGCGGAACGGTCTCGGGCGAGACCGCGGTGACCGCGTCGGTCGCCGTCGCCTGGTCGAGGCTCGACGGCGAGGAGACCGTGAACTCGGAGCCGCCGGTGAACTCGATGCTGAAGTTGAAGCCGCCGCGGGCGACCGTGCCGAGCACCGTGATCAGGATCAGGACGAGCGAGATCAGGTACCAGGTGCGGCGCCGTCCGACGAAGTCGATCGAGCGCTTGCCGGTGTAGAGGTCGTTGCCGAACTGCGAGAAGCTGGCCATCACGCGTCCTTGGTCGAGTCGGAGGAGCCGGGAGTGCGCGCCGCCTCGGCGGCCTTGCGCTCGGCGATGGTCTGGCGCTTCGCGGCCTCGCGGGCGGCGGAGGAGCCCTTGCCGGCGACGACGGCGTCCTGCGGACGGAACGCCGCACGGCCCCGGTAGACGGCGCCCAGCGCCCGGGGATCGAGCCCGGAGAGCTTGTGCCCGTCCGAGAAGAACCGTGTCGTGGCGAGCAGTTGCAGCATCGGGTGCGTGAAGAGGATCACGACCACGAGGTCGATCAGCGTCGTGATGCCGAGCGTGAAGGCGAAGCCGCGGACGCTGCCGACGGCGAGGATGAACAGCACCACCGCCGCGAGCAGGTTCACCATGTCGGAGGCGAAGATGGTGCGCAGCGCACGCCGCCAGCCGGCCTCGACCGCCGACTCCAGGCCGCGACCGTCGCGGAGCTCGTCGCGGATGCGCTCGAAGTAGACGATGAAGGAGTCGGCCGTGATGCCGATCGCGACGATCAGACCCGCGACTCCCGCGAGCGAGAGGCGCAGTCCCTCCCGCCACGAGAGGAGCGTCACGACGAGGTAGGTGACGACCGCGGCGACGATCAGCGAGGCGATCGTGACCGCTCCGAGCACCCGGTACTGGGCGAGGGAGTAGACGACGACGAGGATCAGGCCGATCAGGCCCGCGAGCAGACCGCTCGCGAGCTGAGCCGTGCCGAGCGTGGCCGAAATGCTGTCCGAGCTCTGCACCTGGAAGCCGATCGGCAGGGCGCCGTACTTGAGCTGGTCCGCGAGCGTCTTCGACGACTCCTGGGTGAAGGAGCCCGTGATCTGCGCGTTGCCGTCGGTGATCGCGGCGTTGGTGGACGGCGCCGAGATGACGCGTCCGTCGAGCACGATCGCGAACTGGTTCTGAGCGCCCTGCAGGGCGACGAGGCGGGTCGTGACATCCGAGAAGGCGGTGGTCCCGGCGTCGTCGAACGAGAGGTTCACGGCCCAGGTGCCGGTGCTGGCTCCCGACTGCGTCGTGACGAGGCCGTTCGAGGCATCGGCGATGTCCTCGCCGGTCACCTCGACCGGGCCGAGGATGTACTTGACCGTCCCGGTGTCGTCGCAGGTGATCAGCGGCTGGTCCGCGGGGGCGAGGTTCGGATCCTGGCTGTTGAGGAACGCGCAGTCGAACGCGGTGTACTGCGCCTCGAGCGCCGGAGTGATGTATGCGAGGTCGCTGGCGTCGGTCGGCTCCGCGGTGGGCTCGGTCGAGAGCGCGGGATCGACCGGCGTGGGCGTCGGCGAGGACGTGGAGTCGCCTCCGACCGCGGTGTTCGTGGCCTGGCTGCCGACGAGGACGGGACGGAAGTCGAGCTTCGCCGACGCCTCGATGCGCTGCAGCGTCTCGTCGTCGGGAGTTCCCGGGATGGAGACGACGATGTTGCTCGAGCCCTGGGTCGTGATCTCGGCCTCGGAGACGCCGGACGCGTCGATGCGCTGGCGGATGATCGAGACCGCCTGGGTCAGCTGCTCCGACGAGACCGTGTCACCGTCGTTCAGCTGCGGCTGGAGCACGATCTGCGTGCCGCCCTCGAGGTCGAGGGCGAGCTTCGGAGTCCAGGACCCGCCGCCCCAGAGGACGGCGGCGGTGTTCAGACCGACGAGAGCGAGGATCAGGACACCGAGCCAGCTCAGAGAGCGCCGGGCCTTCCGGACGGGGGTTGATGCGGCCACCCAGGGCTCAGCTTTCTCTTCGGTCGGCGATGACGTGCCGGGACGGACCCGGAGGAACGAGGGGCGGGCCGGGCGCTCGTGCGCCCGTGCCCGCCGAGGAGACTACTGCGCGTCGGGCTTGCGGTCGCGCTCGATCGGGTCGACCAGCGGGTCGGCCTGGTGCGCGGCGTCGCGCTCGCCGAACGCGGGGGCGGTGCCGTCGACGGCGACGGTCTCGTCCTCGTCGGCCGCGACCTCGTTCTCGCTCGGGTCGATCAGGCGCGCGATGGCCTGGCGGTGGATCGTCAGCAGCGTGCCGGGCGTCGACTCGATGACGATCTTGTTGGCGTCGTCGTCGATCGAGACGACG